>JBDTLK010000020.1:0-36971 GCA_039934835.1 Edaphobacterium sp. (SeqCode)
CGCCGCGGGCATGGCCGACGACTGACGCCGGCGCGAACGCGCCGGATACGCAGCGTCCCGAATCATGGCACCTGCCGCGTCGAACTACGACGCCGTCATCGTCGGCGGCGGGCATAACGGGCTGGTCTGCGCGTGCTATCTCGCTGCCGCCGGTCTCAAGGTCGCGGTGTATGAGCGGCGCGCGGTCGTCGGCGGCGCCGCGGTCACCGAGGAATTCCATCCGGGCTTTCGAAATTCCACCGCGAGCTACACGGTCAGCCTGCTGCATCCCAAGGTGATCCGAGAGCTGCGGCTCGCCGAGCATGGGTTGACGATCGTCGAACGGCCGCTGGCCAATTTTCTGCCGCTGGAGGATGGCGGTTATCTGAAGGTTGGCGGTGGCCTCGCCGCGACACAGGCCGAGGTGGCGCGCTTCTCGCGCAGGGACGCCGAAGCGCTGCCCGCGTACTACGCGATGCTCGACGGCGTCGCCGATATCCTGCGCGCGCTGCTCCTGGAAACGCCGCCCAACGTCGGCGGCGGCGTGCACGAGTTGTTTGCCGCATGGAAAGTCGGCGGCAAGCTCAAGCGTCTGAAGGTAGCGGAGCGGCGCGATCTGCTCGACCTGTTCACCAAGAGTGCCGGCGATGTCCTCGATCGTTGGTTCGAGTCGGCGCCGCTCAAGGCGGCATTCGGCTTCGACGCGGTGGTGGGCAATTTCGCGAGCCCGTACACGCCCGGCTCGGCGTACGTGCTGCTGCACCACGTGTTCGGTGAGATCAACGGCAAGCGCGGGCAGTGGGGGCACGCGATGGGCGGCATGGGCGCGATCACCGGCGCGATGGCGGCGGAAGCCCGCGCGCGCGGCGTCGACATCCACACCGACGCCGCCGTCGCGCGCGTGCTGACGCACAACGGCCGTGCGACCGGAATCGCGCTCGCCGACGGATCGCAAATCGCGGCGCGTCGTGTCGTTGCCAACGTCAATCCGAAGCTCCTTTATTTGCAGCTGATTGACGCAGCCGAACTCGATCCCGATTTTCTGCAGCGCATCCGCAACTACCGCTGCGCGTCGGCGACCTTGCGCATGAACGTCGCGCTCGATGCCCTGCCCGACTTCGCCTGCCTGCCCGGCGACGGCGCGCATCTGCGCTCGGGCATCATCGTCGCCCCGTCGCTCGCCTACATGGAACGAGCGTATTTCGATGCGCGCACGACCGGATGGTCGCGTGAGCCGATCGTCGAGATGCTCATTCCATCAACGGTCGACCCGTCGCTCGCGCCGCCCGGCAAGCATGTGGCGAGCTTGTTCTGCCAGCACGCCAATCCGCAGTTGCCCGACGGCAGGTCGTGGGACGCGGTGAAGGACGAGGTCGCGGACCGGATGATCGCCACCGTCGACCGGCACGCTCCGAATTTCCGCCGCAGTGTAATCGCGCGCAATGTGCTCTCACCGACGGACCTGGAACGGGAGTTCGGCCTGATCGGCGGCGACATCTTTCACGGCGCGCTGTCGCTCGACCAATTATTCTCGGCGCGGCCTGTGCTCGGTCACGGCCACTATCGCGGTCCCCTCCAGGGCCTGTACATGTGTGGCGCGGGTACGCATCCGGGCGGTGGCGTGACCGGCATACCCGGACACAACGCGGCGCGCGAGATCCTGCGCGATGCGCGGAGCAGGAAGTGAGCTGCCGCGCGCAGGAAGCAGCGGCGGGCCCGCATTGCTCGCGAGCCGATCGAAATTCGTGATCGGTCACGTGCGAGCACTGCGGGCCCGACACCAAAATAAATCGAAGTCAGCCGATAAGCCGGGTTCTGTTACGGGGCGCGCGGGCGCGCCCTATGGCCGTCATTCGTCTAGGCGCCGCGTTGCCACGGCGCTCGAGCCACCTACCCGCGGACTCGGCGAGCAGCGTCATCGTCCGCATACTTGGTGTTGCTCCGGATGGAGGTTGCCGCGTTTCACCCACACCGGAAGCGGGGTTAGCCGAACCGGCGTGACTCGTCTCTGTGGCCCTGTTCCTCGCCTTCGTCGCCGCTTTCGCGGACAACTTATCGCGTCTGGGCGTTACCCAGCATCCTGCTCTGCGGAGCCCGGACTTTCCTCTCCCCATTTCGGCTTGCGCCTCGTTGGGCAGCGACGGTCTGGCTGGCTTCGATGTGCATGGTAGCACGCACCGTCTCAGGCGCTGACGCGCCAGCGCACGCTCTCGCCGTGGCGCAGCGGCACCACGACTTCGCCGCCGAAAGAGTAAGACGCGGGCACCGTCCACGCTTCGCGTCGCAGTGTAACGTGATCGGTGTTGCGTGGCACGCCATAGAAATCGGCGCCGTGGAAGCTGGCGAAGCCTTCGAGCTTGTCGAGCGCGCCCGCGTCCTCGAAGGCCTCGGCGTAGAGGTCGAGTGCGGCGTGCGCCGAGTAGCAGCCGGCGGCACCGCACAGGCACTCCTTGGCCGTTTGCGCGTGCGGGGCGGAATCGGTGCCCAGAAAGTACTTGGGATTGCCGCTGGTGGCGGCGCGCACGATCGCCAGGCGGTGCTCCTCGCGCTTGAGTACCGGCAGGCAGTAGAAGTGCGGACGCAGTCCGCCGCCGAACAGCGCGTTGCGCGACCAAAGCAGGTGTTGCGGGGTGATCGTCGCGCCGACGTGGGGTGACGCGGCGGCGACGAAGTCGGCGGCCTCCCGGGTGGTGATGTGTTCGAGCACGATCCTGAGGCCGGGAAAATCACGCACCAGGCGCGTCAGCAAGCGATCGACGAACACGCGCTCGCGATCGAACACGTCGACGCCCGGATCAGTGACTTCGCCGTGCAGCTGCAGCGGCAAGCCATGCTTCTCCATTGCCGCCAGTACGCCGTGGACGCGGGCGAGGTCGGTCACCCCCGAGTCGGAGTTGGTGGTCGCGCCGGCCGGGTAATACTTGACACCAGCGATGAAACCCGACGCGCGCGCGCGCGCGATCTCGTCGATGCTGGTGACGTCGGTCAGGTACAGCGTCATCAGCGGCGCGAAGCGCGATCCGGAAGGCAGTGCCGCGGCGATGCGCTCGCGATACGCTGCCGCTGCTGCGACCGTGGTAACGGGGGGCTTGAGATTCGGCATCACCACAGCGCGGCCGAATACCCGCGCCGTCGCGCCCACGACCGCACGCATCGACTCGCCGTCGCGCAAGTGCAGGTGCCAGTCATCGGGGCGGGTGATCGCCAGCGTCGCTACTGTCATATGAAGCCCCTGATTTTGTGTGATTATACGGCGAGCCTTGCGGGGCGCCCGCGGTCGTGGCCTAATGCGCGCCTCGCTGCCGGCGGCAGTGATACTTTGATGCGACCATGACCCGCGCACCGCCTGACAGGCGCCCGACTCGCGGTTGGCGTGCGCGGGTCGATTGGAGATATAATGCCGGGTTTACTGCGGCGCCGATCCGACTGGGCGCCCGCGACGTTTGGCAGCGACGGAAACCCGGCACCAACGGGCACCGAAATGAGCAGGATGATCGAACCGAGCCCGGCGAAAAGCCGATGCGGGAAGGTAAAAGAGTGGCAACCAAGAGTGCAGTAGCGAAAAGCGTGACCAAGAGCGTGACAAAGAGCGCGGCAACCCGGACAACGCCCAAGGCGGTGCCGAAGGTTGCGGCCAAAGGCGCGAGCGCGGTCGCGACGAAGGCGGTCGCCAAGGCCCCGGTCAAGGTCGTGACCAAGGTTCCGGACGTGATCAGCGTCGCCCCCAAGAGCGCTCCCGCGCCGCGCAGCGTGCCCGCCAGGCCGGCCGCGAAAAAAGGCAAGGAACTGTCCGAGCAGGAGCTGCTCGAAGCGCCTGAAAAGGACTACATGAACGAGGCGCAACTCACGTTCTTCAGGCAACGCCTGCTCGAATTGCGCGCCCAGTTGCTCAACAATGCCGACGACACGGGCCAGCATCTGCGCGAAAACGAGGTTACGACCGATCCGTCGGATCGCGCCACGCTCGAAGAGGAATACACCCTGGAATTGCGCACGCGCGATCGCGAGCGCAAGCTGCTCAAGAAAATCGAGAAGTCGATCAAGCTGATCGACGACGGCAGTTACGGGTTCTGCGAGGAAACCGGCGAACCTATAGGCGTGGCGCGCCTGCTCGCGCGACCGACCGCGACGTTGTCGATCGAGGCGCAAGAGCGGCGCGAGCGCGTACAGAAACTCTACGGCGACTGAGCGCGCGCGCGCTAGGCGCGTGGATTTCTTCAGACCAGCAAACGGCCCGGAATGCCCGGGCCGTTTGCTTTTTTGCGGTCGACGCGCAGTCCTTACAGACCGAAGAGCGCCCGATGCGACCATCCGGCCGCCATGAAAAAAAGCATCGGGATCGACAACACGACATTGGCCCTTGAAGTGAGAAACGCGACCCGCCGCGCGGTCGCTTTTTCTTCGTCGCTCGCTGGCTTGAGGCCGAGAATCTTCTGTTGATTCGGCCAGATCAGGACCCAGACGTTGATGAGCATGATGGTGCCCAGCCAAGCACCCACCCCGATGCCGGCCATCCCTTTCGACAACGTGAACGCATTGACGAACTGGTTGCCCAGCAGGGCCGCGCCGGCAACCCAGGTGACGATCCCAGCCCAGCGGAAGTACAACAGCGCACGCGGCACGACGTGCCTGGTGATGCCGGCGTTGGTGCCGTCGGCGGTCGCGGCCTTGAGCGCCGTAGCCTGAATGAAGTTGAAGTAATACAGCAGGCCGACCCACATGATGCCAGCCATGAGGTGCAGCCATCGCGCGAGCGCCGGAACGATTTCCATGGTCGTCTTCCGTCAGCCCAGGATGTTCTTGACGATCAGATACAGGAGACCGGTAAGTATCACTCCTGAAATTACCGTCCCCCAAAGCGAATCGAGCGGATTCTTCATTGTCGTGCTCCTTTTTTTGGCCGGCGCGCGAGCGTTCAGTGCACCGATCTCCGGGAGGACCGGCTAAAACTTCGACGAGCCGACGCTGTCGAGGTTATGCTACGTATCGCGAGGGCGGTCAAGGCGAGGGCGGGAGCGGCGTCCGGGCCAGGATTGACCTCGCATGGCGCGCCGGGTCCTGACGGGATCGAGCGCGCGAGCGCGGTGCCGCTATCCGGCGCCATTGTCGGTTCGACGCATTCCCACTATCGAGAGCCAAGGAGCATAGTCATGTCCGACCCGTTTACCCTGCCCCCGCTGCCCTACGCCGAAGGCGCGCTTGCGCCGGTCATCTCGGCGCAGACCCTGAGCTTCCATTACGGCAAGCACCACAAGACCTACGTCGATACGCTCAACAAGCTTGTCGCGGGAACCGAATTCGAAAGCCAGTCGCTCGAAGCGATTATCAAGGCCACTGCGGGCAAGGCCGACAAGGCGCCGATCTTCAACAATGCCGCGCAGATCTGGAACCATACTTTCTACTGGCACAGCCTGAAGCCGGGCGCCGGTGGCAAGCCGCCCGCGGCGATCGCCCAGAAAATCGACGCGGCGTTCGGCGACTACGACAAGTTTCGCGCCGCCTTCGTCCAGGCCGCGCTCACGCAATTCGGCAGTGGCTGGGCCTGGCTGGTCAGCGATGGCTCGGCGTTGAGCCTGGTCAAGACGCCCAACGCGGAAGTACCGTTCACCAAGGGCCTCACTGCGTTGCTCACCATCGACGTGTGGGAGCACGCGTACTATCTCGATTACCAGAACAAGCGTGTCGACTACGCCAACGCGGTTGTCGACAAGCTGCTCAACTGGGAATTCGCCGCAAAGAACCTCGCCGCAGCATAGCCAAGACGGGGTCGGCCCGCGTTTTTCGCTTCGTGTCAGGCGTTTCGATGGCGTTTGACACGGAGAACGTGGGCTGACGCCGTTCGCGCAAGCTTGTTGCAAGGGGACGATCGGGCGATAATGAACGTTCGGATTCGTCGGACGAGGACCGCAGCGAACTGCGATGGCGTTCAATCTCTTTCCAAAATCGCCGGGCAAGGGCAAGCCTGACGAGGCCAAGCCGCGCGCCGCGATTGCGCCGCGCCACGATGCGCGCCAGGGGACTCCGCGTGCTCCGGAATCGGCCCGCGACATAGCCAATGCAGCGAAGGGCAAGGCGGCGGCGAAGGAGAAGGCGGCATCGAACGCGGCCGACGCCGCAGCGCTCGATCGCGAGATCACCGTGACCGGCCCACCCAGCTTGATGGAGTGGTCGCCCGGTCCGCAGCAGAACATCCTGGTCGCCGAGGCCAACCCCGGACTGTGCGCGGTGCTCGAAAACGCCGCGCTGCTGTATGCCAACGCCCAGCCGCAACTTGCGCGCGAGGCGCTCGAGCACGGCGTGGTCGACGACGACGACGCGAAAGTTTCCCCGCTCGCCTGGCTGGCGCTGTTCGATGTGTTGCAGCGTGCGGACGATCGCGCCGCGTTCGATCAACTCGCGCTCCAATACGTTGTCGCGTTCGAGCGTTCCGCACCGGCATGGGAAGAAGGCGGAACGCGTGCGCGTCCCGGCGCCAAACCGGCCGCGGGCGGTTACGTCGGTTTCACCGGCAAGCTTACGGCCAGCCACGCGCCGCAGATCGCCAACGTGCTCGCGGCATCGTACAAGCAACCGCAGGTGCGGATGGATCTGGGCTCGCTGACCGGGGCCGACGATGCCGGCGCAAAACTGCTGGCCGACGCGCTGGCGCAGTTGCGTAAGCGCCAGTATTCGCTGGTCCTGCAACATCCGGAAAAGATCCGCCGCGCGCTCGATCAGTCGGTCGTGCAGGGCAAGGCTGCCGGCGAGGGTTACTGGATCCTGCTGCTCGAGTTGATGCAGTGGCAGAACGATCACGCCACCTTCGAGGATCGCGCAATCGAATTCGCCGTGGCGTTCGAGGTTTCTCCTCCGTCATGGGAGCCGCCGCGCATCGCCACGCAGTCTACCGAGCCAGCCGATGCGCCGGGCGCGGCCGATGCTCCCGAGAACGCCGAGACGCTGGTCTGGACTGGCGCGCTCCTGGGATCGTCGGACCTGCAGCTGAGCAAGCTGGCGCTGTTCCGCGAAGGGCGGCATCTGCTGCCCATCGACATGACCGCGGTCGAGCGCGTCGATTTCGTCTGCGCCGGGGCGCTGCTCAATGCGATCAGCCGCGCCGAAGGGCAGCGCAAGTCGGTGCAGATCATCGGCGCGACGCCGATCATCCGCGCGCTGCTGCTGCTCATCGGCATTTCGCCGCGGCACTTCATCAAGAAAGCGGCCTAGGACGCCTTGATAGCGCCCGCAAGGGGCGCCGGCGCGGCATTGATGGAATCCTTTCACGGCACCACCATTCTGTCGGTTCGCCGCGGCGCGAGCGTCGCGCTCGGTGGCGACGGCCAGGTCACGCTCGGCGCGGTGGTCGTCAAGGCGACCGCGCGCAAGGTGCGTCGCCTCTACAACGATCGCGTGCTGGCGGGATTCGCCGGCGCGACTGCCGACGCGTTCACGCTGTTCGAGCGCTTCGAAGCCAAGCTCGACAAGCATCAGGGGCAACTCCAGCGCGCCGCCGTCGAACTGGCCAAGGATTGGCGCTCGGACAGGATACTGCGCCGGCTAGAAGCGATGCTGGTGGTGGCCGATACGACGTCATCGCTGATCATTTCCGGCAACGGCGATGTGCTCGAACCCGAGCACGGCATCGTCGCGATAGGCTCCGGGGGCGCTTACGCGCAGGCCGCCGCGCGGGCTCTGGTCGAGCACACCACCCTCGCGCCTGCCGATATCGTCAAGCAGGCGCTGACCATTGCCGGCGACATCTGCATCTATACCAACCAGAACCACGTCATCGAGACGCTGGCATGAGCCCGCGGTGTCGCCGCAAGGAGCGCATGACGTCCCCGTGGGTGCAGCGCAGCAGCGCCAGCCGCACGTGTGGCGCGACCTCATGAGCAATCACGATCACGACGTCGCGATCGTCGGCGCCGGCCTGGTGGGATTGGCGCTGGCGGCCGCGCTTGCCAAGAGCGGACTTGCGGTCGCGGTCGTCGACCGCGCACCGGTGGCGGCCACGATGGGAGCCGACGAAAACGACTGGGATGCGCGGGTCTACGCGGTGAGTCCGGGCAGCGCCGCTTTTCTGTCCGCGCTGGGCGCGTGGCAGCGCTTGCCTGCGGAGCGCATGGCGGCGATCGAAGCGATGGAGGTGCGCGGCGACGCGCGTGGTTACCTGCATTTCGACGCCTACGAGCTGGGCGAACGCGCTCTGGCGTGGATCGTGGAGAATCGCGAACTCAACGCGGCGCTGGTCGCCACCGTTCGCGCCGATCCCCGCATCGCGATATATGCGCCGAGCGCGCCTGCGGCGATTGCGTGGCGCGCCGACGCTGCTGAAGTGCGACTCGACGATGGCGTCACGCTGAACGCGCGGCTGGTCGTCGGCGCGGATGGCGCGCATTCCTGGGCCCGCGGCGAAGCCGGCATGCGCCAGGCGCCGCGCGCGTACGGACAGATCGCGGTAGTCGCCAATTTCGCGTGCGCGCTCGCCCATCGCGGACGCGCATTGCAATGGTTTCTCGACACCGGCGGCGTGATGGCGTGGCTGCCGCTGCCCGGCAAGCACATGTCGCTGGTGTGGTCGGCTCCCGATGCGCTCGCCGCCGAATTGCGCTCGCTCGCGCCGGCCGCGCTGGCGGCGCGGGTCGGCGCCGCCGGCGGCAATGCGCTGGGCGCGCTGGAGCCGCTTACCCCCGCGCTGTCGTTTCCGCTGAATTTCCTCAAGCTGCCGACGGTCATAGCGCAGCGCTTCGCCTTGGTCGGAGACGCCGCGCATGGCGTGCATCCGCTGGCCGGGCAGGGCATGAACCTGGGTTTCGGCGACGTGCAGGCGCTCGCCGGCGTGCTGGCGGGGCGCGGGGCGATCGCCGATCCCGGCGCCCCGATGCTGCTAGAACGCTATGCCCAGCGACGGGCGGCGCCGGTCCTGGCGATGCAACTCGTGACCGACGGCTTGGTCCGCCTGTTCGGTCGGCCGGAGCCGTGGGTGCGCTCGGTGCGCAACCGGGGCATGCGAGTCTTCGATACCGTTGGTCCGCTCAGACGGCTGCTGGCGCAACCTGCGCTGCGGTAAACTGTCTGATTCGGCTCGTCAGGCTCACTTTCTGGAGTTATCCATGCGTATTCGTTGCTTTATCGTTCTTCTGACCGCGTTGTGCCTGCCGTTGGCGGCATCGGCGCAGGATTCCCTCAAGGCGGACGCGGCAACCCGCGACGCCGCCACGGTCAAGAAGCTGATCGAAACCAAGTTTCCCGGCGCGCCCGTGACCAACGTCGCGAAGTCGCCGTACTTCGGTCTCTACGAGGCGCAGCTCGACGACCGCATGATCTACACCGACGCCAAGGTAACGTATGTTTTCGTCGGCTCGGTGTACGACACGGTGGCGCGCACCAACCTCACCGACAAGCGGTTGCGCGAGCTCAATCGGGTGGCGATCAGCGATTTGCCGCTCGAGCTGGCGCTCAAGAAGGTCAAAGGCGACGGCTCGCGCAAGCTCTATGTCTTTGCCGATGCCGATTGTCCGTTCTGCAAGCGGCTTGAAACCGAGATGAAGGGCCTGGACAACGTCACCATCTACACTTTTCTGTACCCGATCGATTCGCTGCATCCGGAATCGGCGCGCAAATCGGCGCAGATCTGGTGCTCGGCGGACCGCAACAAGGCCTGGGACGAGTGGTTCGACACCGGCAAGCTGCCCGACAACAAGGGCGACTGTCCGACGCCGATCATGCAGACGTCGGCGCTGGGCCAGAAGTATCACGTCAACGCCACTCCGACGCTGGTGTTCGCCGATGGCTCGGTCATTCCCGGGGCACTGCCGCTGGCTCAGCTGGAGTCCGAGCTCAAGCAGGCCGACGCCAGGAAACTGGCCGCGCCGGTCAAACGCTGAGCGCGCCGCCCATCCAGGCAACGAGACGGAGACGCCATGGCCATTCTTGACTTCATCAAGAAACAGTTCATCGACATTATCGAGTGGACCGACGATTCGCGCGATACGCTGTCGTTCCGGTTCCCTGACGAGGACAAGGAGATCAAGCGCGGCGCCCAACTGATCGTGCGCGAGTCGCAGATCGCGCAGTTCGTCTACCTCGGGCAGTTCGGCGACACCTACGGCCCGGGCAAGTACGAGCTCATCACCGACAACATCCCGATCCTTACCGACCTGAAGGGTTGGAAGTACGGGCTTGAGTCGCCGTTCAAGGCCGACGTCTACTACGTCATCACGCGCCTGTTCACCGGCAACAAGTGGGGGACGGCCAATCCGGTGATGATGCGCGACCAGGATTTCGGCATCGTCCGGTTGCGCGCGTACGGCATCTACGATTTCAAGATCGTCGACTCCAAACTCTTCCTCAAGGAGGTCGCCGGCACCGACGACCACTTCCGGCTCGACGAATTCAACGACACCATGCGCTCGCGCATCGTCAGCATCTTTTCCGAAGCACTGGCGCAGTCGAAGATCCCGGCCCTCGATGTCGCGGCGCGCTACGGCGAACTCGGCGCGGCGCTGCTACCCTTGATCAATCCGCAGACCAAGGAAAAATACGGCCTCGAAGTGACCAGTTTCATCGTCGAGAACGTGTCTGTGCCGCCGGAAGTCGAGCAGGCGATCGACAAACGCTCGAGCATGGCCGCGGTGGGCAACCTCAACGACTACGTCAAGTTCCAGATGGCGCAGGGGCTCGAAAAGGGCGGTGACGGTGGCGGCGCCGGCGGCATGGCGGCGCAGATGGCGGTCGGCATGGCGATGGCGCAACAGATGATGAACCAGTCGGGCGGGATCATGGGACCGCAGACGACCCCGGGCATCGGCGCCGCTGCTCCGGCGGGTGCGGCAGGCACGCCCGAATTGTTTACGCCGGCGCAGGTTGCGCAGCTGCTCGGCGTCGCGGAATCCGACGTACTCGCGAGCCTGACCAAGGGCGATCTCAAGGGCAAGCAGATCGGCACGCAGTGGCGGGTGACCAAGGCCGCGGTCGACCAGTTTCTGCATTCCTGACGCCTGCCATGTGCGGCATCTCACTGCGCACGCGCTGCGCGGCCGCTTTGCTGGGCGCCGCGCTGCTGCTGTCGGGATTCGCCAGCGCACAGGACCCGCGCGCCAGCGCGGCGCAAGCCGTGGCCCGGCAGTTTCTGTTGCTCACCGACCGCGGTGACGTAAAGTCGAGCTGGAACGCTGCCGGCAAGCAATTCCGGAACGGAATCACCGCAGTGCAATGGACGAATGCCCTTGCGCAGGTTCGGGCTCCCGTCGGCGAGGTGGTCGATCGAGCGCTGGTTTCGACCGAATTCCTGCGCACCTTTCCCGGGGTCGCCAGCGAGGGCGATTACGTCATCCTTGAGTACCGCACCAGCTTCGCCAAGCTCACCGGCGCGCGCGAATCGCTGACGCTCGAGCGCGAGGCCGATGGCGCGTGGCGGGTTATCGGCTACGTCATCCGCTAATCTAAGCGCGCGTGGCCGAGACCCTCGCCCAGCAGAAGTTTTCGTGTCCCGCGTGCGGTGCCGAGGCAATCTGGAATCCGACCAAGCAGGCGCTGGTGTGCCCGTTCTGCGGCACGACCTCGCCGGCCAAGCTCGACGTCGACGGCAGCGGCATCATCGAGCACGATCTGGTGACTGCGTTGCGCGGCATCACCGACGACAAGCGCGGCTGGCAGACCGAGAAGCGCTACGTCAAGTGCCAGAGCTGCCAGGCGATCTCGGTACTCGATCCGCAGCGCCAGGCGCAGCGCTGCGAGTTCTGCGGCTCGGCGCAGCTGGTGGCGTACGAGCAGACCAAGGATGCGTTCCGGCCGGAGAGCGTGCTGCCCTTCAAGGTGAGCGAGGACAAGGCGCGCGATGGCATCCGCGCGTGGTACGGCAAGCTTTGGCTGGCGCCGGGCGCGCTCAAGCGTCGCGCGCTGACCGACACCGTCAAGGGCATCTACCTTCCGTACTGGACCTTCGACGCGCGCGTCGACGCAACGTGGACCGCCGAGGCCGGGCACTACTACTACACGACCGAGACCTACAGCGACAACTCCGGCCGCACGCAGACGCGACAGGTGCAGCATATCCGCTGGGAACCTGCCGCCGGCCAGTTTCAGTATTTCTTCGATGACGATCTTATTTGTGCGTCAGTCGGGGTGCATGCGGGCCTGCTGCGTAGCATCGAGCCGTTTCCGACCAAGGAGCTGGTTCCGTACGATGCGGGCTTCGTGACCGGGTGGGTGGTCGAGCGCTACCAGATCGACCTGCTGGCCGCGGCCAAGACCGCGCGCGACGCGATGGACGCCAAGCTGCAGCAGCTGTGCGGTGCCCAGGTTCCGGGCGACACCTACCGCAACCTGCAGGTGCACGCGAACTACTCCGGACAGACCTTCAAGCACATCCTGGCGCCAGTGTGGCTACTCTCCTACACCTTTGGTGCGAAGGCGTTCCAGGCGGTGATGAATGGCGTGACCGGAGCGATCGAAGGGGAATATCCCAAGAGCTGGGTGAAGATCGCGCTGCTCGTGATCGCGGCGATCATCGTCCTGATCATCGTGATGTCGCTGGGCAGCCACCGCTGACGCACGGCAGCGGAGTCACGCAACGGCGGCAAGCAGTTCCGACGGCGCGGACAGCAGGTCGCGCGCGCCCGCCCCCAGCAATTCCTCGCGCGACCCGTATCCCCACAGCACACCGAGCGGGCGCACGCCGTTCGCGTTCGCCGCGATGACGTCCTGCGCGCGATCGCCTACCATCACGCACTCCGACGCGGCGAGCCGCTCGTTGACGAGCAGCTCGGCCATGAGGTCGGCCTTGTCGTCCATGCGTCCACCGAGCTCGGCCCCGTAGACTGCTTCCAGATATCTCCCGAACCCGAAGTGCGCGACGATGCGCGCCGCGTACACCTTCGGCTTCGACGTGCACAGCATGATGCGGTAACCGCGCCCGGCGAGCGCGGCCAGCGTCGTGTCGATGCCTGCGTAGACTTCGTTTTCGCGCCAACCGTCAACAGAATAGCGCTCGCGATACAGAGTGAGTGCGTGTTCGATTCGCTCGCTGTCGTCGGTGGCGAGCAGGCGCGCGAAGGTCTTGCGCAACGGCGGGCCGATGCAATGCCGCAGCGTCGCGGCATCGACCTCGGGTCCGTCGAGTCGCGCCAGTGCGTAGCGGATCGACCGGGTAATGCCGGCATAGTTGTCGGTCAGCGTACCGTCGAGATCGAACAGCAGCGTGCTGGCGGCGCTCGGTGGGAGAGACTTGGCGTTCATGAACGCGGGCGCACCTGGCGGACACGGTAGGCAACAATGCTGCCGCTCGCGCCGGCCTCCCACGACATGCAGTAAGTCTGGTCCTTCTCCGCCACGAAGTCGCCCGACTCGTCGGTGACCGATTTCAGCTCGACCGGCAAGACCATGGCGTTGCCTTCGCGGTAATGGACATTGAACGCGGTAGGTTGCCGCGCGCTGAACTGAAACTCGACGCGGTCGCCTTCGCTGAGCACGAAGCAATCTTCGTAGAGCGCATAGGGCGCAATCGCGATGCCTGCGGCCGATCTCGGCGCGTCGAGTCGCTGCGCGACCGTTGCGCAGGCGGCGGCGGCGAGCGCGAACGGGACGGCGCCGCGCCACTGCGCCGTCATCGGCGCGGCTTGCGTCGCGCTCGCCAGTCTTCGACCAGTAGCGCCCAGCGCTCGTGGTCACGCCAGCGACCGGCGATCTTGACGTAGCGGCGCGAGAAGCCCTCGCGGATGAAGCCCGCGGGACGAATCAGCGCGGTCGACCTGGCGTTGGAAGGTTGAATGTTGACCTCGACGCGATGCAGCTTGAGCGTGCGGAAAGCCACCTGCAAGGCGAGTTCGAGTCCCTCGGACATGTAACCCTCGCCCGCGTGCGGGGCCAGCGCGTAGTAGCCCAGATAGGTGCTCTGGAATCCGCCGCGGACGATTTCACTGTAGTTGAATACGCCCACCAGCGCATCGTCCTCGCTCCTGCACGCGAGCAAGCCGACGTGCGTGGCCGCGTTGACGTCGCGAGCCTTGGCTCCGCCGAAGCGCTCGACGTAGGTGCGATAGCGCGCCGCAGTCGTCGGCGCCTGCACCCAAAGCCCGTGAAGGCGCCGGCTGGCGGCGGCCGCCGCAATGAACGCCGTCGCGTCGCGTGCTCGCGGATGGCGCAAGTACACACGCGACCCCGCGGCGAGGGCGATTCGGGAGGCTGGCATAATCGCATTTTACTAGGCTGGCGCGACAGCGATGAGCGAATGGATCGAGGGCACGGTGGTCGACAGCCGTTGCTGGAACGACCGGCTGGTCTCGTTGCGGGTGGCGGCACCCGAACTCGGCTTCGTCGCCGGGCAGTTCGCCCGACTTGCCCTTCCCGCGCCGCCCGGCGCCAAGGAGCCGATGCTCGGCCGACCGTATTCGTTCGTCAATCCGCCGCAGAGCGCGCCGCACGAATTCTATTTCAACGTGGTGCCCGGGGGGCCGCTTTCGCCGCGCCTGGCGGCGCTCGAGTCCGGCGCGGCGATCTGGCTGCTCAATCGCGCCAACGGCTTCTTCAGCGTCGGCGAAGTTCCGTCCGCTGCGGCGCTGTGGTGCTTTGCCACCGGCACCGGACTCGGGCCATTCCTGTCGATCCTGCGTACCGCCGAGCCGTGGGACAAATTCGAAAGGATCGTGCTCGTGCACGCGGTGCGATTAGCGACGGACTTGTCCTACGCCGACACCATCGCGGCGCTTGAAGCGACACAGCCGGGACGCTTCACTTTCATTCCGATCGTCAGCCGCGAGCCGCACCGCGGCGCGCTGCGCGGGCGCATTCCCGCGGCGATCGATGACGGCAGCCTGGAGACGCGCGCCGGAGTGCCGCTGACGGCCGACAACGCGCACGCCATGCTGTGTGGCAATCCAGACATGGTGCGCGACACGCAGGTAGTGCTGGCGAGTCGAGGGATGCGCCGGCACCGTCGGCGCGAGCCGGGGCATGTGACGCTTGAAACCTACTGGTAGCCAAGGCCCCTCCCCGTGCAGGGGGAGGGCGGGACTCCGCGTCAGCCTTTGACTTCCAGCAGCTCGACGTCGAAGATCAGCGTGGCATTGGGCGGAATGACGCCGCCTGCGCCACGACTGCCGTAGCCCATGTCGGGGGGAATGATCAGCGTGCGCTGGCCGCCGACCTTCATGCCGGCGACGCCTTCGTCCCAGCCGCGGATGACTTGCCCGCCGCCGAGGGGAAAATTGAACGGCTGCCCGCGATCGCGGGAGGAGTCGAATTTCGCGCCTTTCTGACCTGTAGCAGCAGGGTCGTACAGCCAACCCGTGTAGTGAACAAATACCACCTGGCCCTTGGTTGCCTCTGCACCGGTACCCGTTTTCACATCGATCTTCTGGAGTTGTGTCACTTTGGCATCCGTTTTGCTAGAAGGGGTTACAGGGCCCGGAGCGGGGCTTTGGGCAAGCACGGGGGTGGCGCAGATCGATCCGCAAAGCGCAGCGCCAAGCACCCATTTGGAATTCGATCGGAAACTAGTTGTCATCGACATCAAGTACAAGCTCACATGGTTGAAAGGGACGGTGGTGCTGCGCTGATTGTACAAGAGATGGCGAGCACGCCAAGCAATCAGGGTTTTGCGCAACGGGCCGTTATCAGCTATAACTCGGGGCCGGAATGCGTCTGCGCAATTCCGCGCATCCGCCGCCGCGTGCGGCAACGTACATGTATTGACACAGCGGCGCACGACGCGCCATCGGGCTACTGGCGGCACCAATGAAAGCGATGTTTGGGTTTCTGACACCACAGGCCAAGGAATCCGCGGATCCGCTGCAGAACGCCAAGTCTGCAGCGGTGTGGTTGCGCCAGTTGCCGGCGCTCGACGTGATCGGCCGGCAGCAACACGTCATTCGCGCGCTCGACGCCGTGCGCAAGACACAGCACGAGATAGACCTGAACCGAATCGCCGCCATTCAATTCGTCGATGCGGCGCTCGGTGCCGATCGCCGTCAACTGATCAAGCAGTACATCGAGAACGCCGAGGCGTCGCCGAAGCTCGCGGAACGCATCTGGCAGGCGCTCTGGGAAATGAGCCAGGCTTTTATGCTCGCCTACCAGCAGGCGCTGCAGGGCGCCGTGGGTCAAGCCGACAACGCGCGCTGGCGTTCCGCCTTGCCGTTGCTGTTCGTGCGTCTGGTCCACTTTCATGGCACCGACGCGAAGCTGCGGGTGTTCAAGTACGAACGCTGGATCCCCGCCAAGTGGATAGAGCTTCACCAAACCTATCTGCGCTCGTGCGAGATGGGCTGCGACCGGCAGGCGATGGCGTTGCCGGCCGCGGGTTCGGCGGCGCAGCCGTGGTCGGTGGAGCAGGAATATCTGTACGTGCTGCTCGTGCATCAACTCAACAGCGGCAATCTCTCGCCCACGGAAATCGACTGGGCCAGCTCGCAGCTGCGCGCGTGGAGCCGGCGGCTGTCGCTGGAACAGATTCCGAAGCAGATGGACGGCTTCTTCGTCGATCTCGCCGGCCGCGAGGGCATCGTCCGCCGCACCGGCAATGATCGCGGATCGATGTTGCGCTATCTCGACACCACGCCGCTGTCCGAGGGCATGGAGCGCGCGATCAATTCCCTGCGCGACGCCGAGATGACCGACCAGGGACCGGTGGCCGTGATCAACCAGCAGCGCCTGTCGGTGCTGCGCAAGATCCAGCCGACGCTGTCGCCGTCGCTGCTGCCCGAGCTGCGTCGCGATCCGCGCGTGACGGTAGCGATATCGGCGCGCGTGCGCATCGGCCTGTCGCGCATCTGCCAGGATCTGGCGGCGAAGAATTCCGGCGACGCTGCTGCCGATGCGGGCACCGAGCACATCGAAGTGTTTCCGGTGGCCGGCGCACCGCGCGGCAAGCGCAAGGCGCCGGCCGAGGATGATTCATTGGCGGCCAGCTTGTCGTCGTGGAGCGATCCGATGTGGGAGGTCAAGGATCGCAGCGTTGCCGGTTTGCGCATTGCCGCTACCGGCGGCATTGGCCAGAGCCTGACACTGGGCGCGCTGGTCGCGGTGCGCCAGTCGGACATCGACGGCTGGCTGCTCGGCGTGGTGCGCCGGCTCAACAAGGTATCCAACGAAGAAGTCGAGGCGGGCGTCAACCTCATCGCCGAACGCATGGTCGCGGTGACGCTGGCTGCGAAGCGCCGCGCCAGCGAGGAGATGGGTTATGTGGTCGACGGTCTCGACATGTCGACGATGGGCGACCGCTTCGAAGGGTTGTACCTGCCGCCGCCATCGCGCCCCGACAAGCCGCTGGCAATGAAGACGGTGATCATCCCGACGTCGGAATACCAGGAAGGACGCAACATCCTGCTCACCACCGCGCACTCGGTGTACACGGTTTCGCTGCGCCATCTGGTCGAGCAACGTCCCGAATGGAGCTGGGCGACGATTCAGATCGTGGAAAAGAAGGCGCGGGACGAGTAGCGACGCGAGCTACCCGGCGAGGGGCCCCGCGCGCAGCGTGGGGATCGACGGCAGAGCGAGTCGGCGCTGCGGCCGACACGGCAACGCAACGCGTTCGCGATGCACGTTCACGGAGGCCGCTGCAAGAGCGAGCTACCCGGCGAGGGGCCCCGCGCGCAGCGTGGGGATCGACGGCAAGACGAATCTCGGCCGCGGCCGACACGCGACGTAACGGGTCGCGATGCTCTTTCATAGCGGCCGCTGCGCGAGCGCGCTGCACCGGCCACGCCGCTAGTCCGCCGGTCGAAACTTCAAAGTGAGACCGCGCTGGAACAGCGCCGGCGGATCGGGCCTGGGCAGCGGTGACGCCTTGATGATCGCGCGCTGCACCGCTTCATCGTAGGCGCGCACGCCGCTCGACTTGCGCAACTGCGTATCGATGATCTCGCCCGTCGGCAACTGGACGACGTCGAAGATCGCTTCCGGATTGCCACTGATGTCGGGCGGCACCACCACGTTCCCCTTGATCTTGGCTTGGATTTTTCGGCGGTAGTCGTCGTCGGCGCGGGTCTGCGCGGCGGTGGCCGCCTTGGCCGCCGCCACCGCCTCGCGTTCGGCCTGCGCCTTGAGCGCAACCTCCTCCCGCGCCTGGCGTTCGCGCGTTTCCGCCACGCGCTTTTCTTCCAGTTTCTTTTTCTCGAGGTCGCGTTTGTCAGCCTCGCGTTTGTCAGCCTCGCGTTTGTCGGCCTCGCGCTTGTCGGCCTCACGCTTGTCCTTCTCTTGTTTTGCGCGCTCGGCTTTCGCCTGCTGTGTCTTGAGCGCGATTTCTGCAGGGGTCGGCCCGGGCGGCGGTTCGACCTTGGGCAATGGTTTGGGTGGCTCCGGCGTCGGCTTGACGGGCTCAGGCGGAGGCTTCAGCGCTTCCGGCTCTGGCTTGGGCGGTTCGGGCGCGGGCTTCGGCGGCGCCACTTTCTCGGCGACTTTCAACTGCGGTGCGTAGAGCTCCACGCTGACCGGCTCGGGCGCGCGGTTTTGCCAGGTTACGCTGAACACCAGGAAGGCGATGAACCCGAGATTGACGGTGATCGCGAGAATAGCGGCGATCGTGCGACCGATCGACCACTTCGACGTTGGACGATGCGGCACCATCGCGACCTACGCCTGCGGTTTCGCCAGCAGCCCCACCTTGCGGATGCCGTTCTGCTGCAGCATGTCGAGCACGCCCATCACCTCTTCGTAGCGCAGCGAGCGATCGGCGCTGATGACCACAGCTTGATCCGCGTTCTTCGCCTGCCGTTCCTTGATTCGCGCGATGAGCTCGTCGCGGGAAACGCGCACCGGCGCGGCAGCGCCTTCCCTGAGCCGCAGCGTGCTGTCCTTGCCGATCTCGATGGTCATCGGCGCGACCGGCGAACTCAGCTTGCTGCCCACGCTCGGCAGTTCGATCTGGCCGGGACTCACCAGTGGCGCGGTAATCATGAAGATCACCAGCAGCACCAGCATCACGTCGATGTAGGGAACGACGTTGATCTGGTTGATCGATTTGCGGGGACGGCGCATGCGCTTCAGCCCTGCCGTTGCAGGATGTTCGAGAATTCCTCGATGAAGGATTCGAGTCGCGTGGCAAGGCGATCGACATCATGCGTGTAGCGGTTGTACGCGACCACCGCCGGGATCGCGGCAAAGAGGCCGATGGCGGTGGCGATCAATGCTTCGGCAATGCCGGGCGCCACCTGCGCCAACGTCGCCTGGCTCACGTTCGACAGTCCGCGAAACGCGTTCATGATTCCCCACACCGTGCCGAACAGCCCGATGTACGGGCTCACCGAGCCAACGGTCGCCAGTCCCGCGAGATTGGCTTCGAGGGCGTCGATCTCGCGCTGGTACGTTGCGCGCATCGCGCGCCGCGCGCTGTCCATGGTTGCGGCCGACGACGAGCCCTGCTTGCGGTGCTTGGCGTACTCGCGAAAACCCGCCGAAAAGATGCGCTCGAGCGCGCCGCCGTCGCGCGCCTGCGCCGCGCGCTGGTAGAGCGCGTTCAGGTCGCCGCCTTTCCAGAACTCGTCCTCGAATTCATCGGTGCTCGCAGCGGCGCGGCGCAGCGCGAACATCTTGAGAAAGATTTGCCACCAGGACCAGACCGAGAGCAGCAGCAGCAACGCCATCACCGCCTGCACCACGAAGCTGGCGTGGGTGATCATGGCCACGAACGACAGATCGGGATGCAGATTCACGCGCGACTCTCCATGCACGACAGCAACGATGCGGGCACGCGCGTCGGGCGCCATGTGTTTCTGGCCACGAAGGCCAGCGTTACCCGTGCAGTTGTCAGCACTAAACCTTCCCCTCGGGCATCCTGTTGAACATTCTGCACCACGACCAGCCGGCTCCTGCCGACGTCGACAGGTGCGACGGTCACCGTCAGCGCGTCGCCGAGCCGGGCAGGGCGCCGGTAGTCGATCTCGACCCTATGGACCACAAAAACAGCGGCGTGTTGCATTTCCAGCTCGGCCAGCCCGAAGCCCATGGCGGCGAGCCATTCGGTGCGCGCGCGCTCGAGGTACTTGAGGTAGTTGGCGTAATAGACGATGCCGGCGGCATCGGTGTCTTCGTAGTAAACGCGGACGGGCCAGCGAAAGGGTTGCCGCGCAGACGCCGTCATTGGCTGAACAGCTCGCCGGGCGCTTCCGGCGGAGCGATGCCGAAGTGGCGATACGAGAGCGCGGTGGCGACGCGCCCGCGCTGCGTGCGCTGCAGGAATCCTTGCTGGATCAGGTACGGCTCGATCACGTCCTCGATGGTGTCGCGCTCTTCGCCGATCGCCGAGGCCAGGTTATCGACGCCCACCGGCCCACCGGCGAATTTGTCGAGCACGCAGCGCAGCAGCTTGCGGTCCATGACGTCGAGGCCGGACGCGTCGACGTCGAGCATCTGCAGGGCGTCGTCGGCGACGGCGCGGGTGATGGTGCCCGAGGCACGCACTTCGGCGAAGTCGCGTACCCGGCGCAGCAGGCGGTTGGCGATGCGCGGCGTACCGCGCGAGCGGCGCGCAATCTCCACTGCGCCGTCCGGCTCGGTGGTGATCTCGAGCAGCTTCGCCGAGCGCGTGACGATGCGCGTGAGCTCCTCGGTGGTGTAGAACTCCAGCCGCGCCACGATGCCGAAGCGATCGCGCAGCGGGTTGGTGAGCATGCCGGCGCGCGTGGTCGCGCCGATGAGGGTGAACGGCGGCAGGTCGAGCTTGACGCTGCGCGCGGCGGGACCCTCGCCGATCATAATGTCGATCTGAAAGTCCTCGAGCGCGGGGTAGAGGATTTCCTCCACCACCGGCGAGAGGCGATGAATCTCGTCGATGAAGAGCACGTCGTTGGGCTCGAGGTTGGTGAGCAGCGCCGCGAGGTCGCCCGCGCGCTCAAGCACCGGACCCGACGTCTGCCGCAGGTTCACGCCGAGCTCGTGCGCGATGATGTGCGACAAGGTGGTCTTGCCGAGCCCCGGCGGCCCGAACAGGAGCACATGGTCGAGGGACTCCTTGCGCTTCCTGGCCGCCTCGATGAAGATGGAGAATTGGCCGCGGATCTTCTCCTGGCCGATGTACTCCTCGAGCGCGCGCGGGCGCAACGAGCGGTCGACGACCTCCTCTTGCGGGCCGGCGAGCACGGCGGCGATCAGGCGGTCGGTTTCGATCATGTTCGGCAGTGTTGCCTCAGGCTTTGGCGAGCAGCTTCAACGCCTGCTTGATGCCGTCGGTGACGGCGACCCCTTCCGGCAGTTGCTTGACGGCATGCACAGCCTCCTTGTCGCTGTAGCCGAGCGAGAGCAGCGCGTGGAGCACGTCGGAGGTGACCGGCGCGGCGCGATTTACGCCGACATTGGACGTGACGTCGGCCCCGAGCTTGTCCTTGAGTTCGAGCAACAACCGCTCCGCGGTCTTTTTCCCGATGCCGGGAATCTTGGTCAGCCGGCCCGAGTTCTGCATGGTCACCGCCTGCGCGAGTTCGGCGACCGACAGGCCGGAGAGCACCGACAACGCAGTGCGCGCGCCGACGCCGCTGATCTTGATCAACTGCCGAAAAGCCCGACGCTCGTGCTCACTGCCGAAGCCGAACAGCAGGTGCGCATCTTCGCGAACGACGAGATGCGTGAACAGCGTGATCTTGTCGCCGAGGTTAGGCAGGTTGTAGAACGTACTCATCGGCACGTCGACTTCGTAGGCGACACCCTGCACGTCGAGCAGTATCTGCGGCGGAATCTTTTCGACGAGTGTGCCATGCAGGCGGCCGATCATGAGCGGGGCCCCGGTGTCGAGGTGCCCATTATGGCACGCGCGGTGGCGCGGCCGGGCAGCGAGCGGCCGCGCGTCAAATGACCATCCTCCCGCGGCGCATGCGATACCCCGCGCCATAGCCCGCGCTGCCGTGCGCGTGACAGATCGCGCAGGCGAGCGCATCGGCGGCGTCGCTCGACGGCGCGGCGGGCAGCGCGAGCAGGCGCATGACCATTTCCTGGACCTGCGCCTTGGCGGCCTTGCCGTTGCCGACGACAGCCTGCTTGACCTGCAGCGCGGTGTACTCGACGACCGGCAGGTCGGCAAGCACGGCCGCGGAAATCGCCGCGCCGCGTGCCTGGCCCAGCAGCAGCGTCGACTGCGGATTGATGTTGACGAACACTTTTTCGACGGCGACTTCGGTAGGTTGATGCGCGGCGATGACGCTGCCGAGATCGCGCAGAATGATCTTCAGCCGGTCGGGCAGCGTGCCGGAGGGATTGCGAATGCAACCACTGGTAATGTACTGTAGGCGCGTCCCGACGACGACTACCAGTCCGAATCCGGTCACCCGCAGCCCGGGATCGATGCCGAGGATACGGCGCGTGGTCACGCCTCCTCGATCAGCGCGTTGGTGTAGACCTCCTGCACGTCGTCGAGGGATTCGAGCACGTCGAGCAGCTTCTGCATGCGCGCCGCGTCGTCGCCGGTGAAGCTGACTTCGGTCGACGGCTTCATCGTGACTTCCGCGAACTCGGGCTTGAGGCCGGCCTTGGCCAGCGCAACCTTGATCGCCACGAAATCGTTGGGCGCGGTGAGCACCTCGGTCGAACCGTCGTCGTTGTCGACCACGTCATCGGCGCCGGCATCGAGCGCCGCCTCGAGCAGCTTGTCGCCGTTGGTGCCCGGCGCGAACACCAGCTGCCCGCAAAACCTGAACAGGAACGCCACTGAGCCATCGGTGCCAAGATTGCCGCCGTGCTTGGCGAACGCGTGGCGTACTTCGGCGACGGTGCGCACGCGGTTGTCGGTGAGGCAATCGACGATCACGGCGGCGCCATTGATGCCGTAGCCCTCGTAGCGCGCCTCCTCGTAGTTGATGCCTTCGAGCTCGCCGGCGCCGCGCTTGGCGGCACGCTCGATGGTGTCCTTAGGCATGTTGTTATCGAGCGCCTTGTCGACCGCCAGACGCAGCCGCGGATTGCCCGAAGGATCGGCGCCGCCGAGCTTGGCCGCAACCGTGATCTCGCGAATCAGGCGCGTGAAGATCTTGCCGCGCTTGGCGTCGGTGGCGGCTTTCTTGTGCTTGATGTTCGCCCACTTGCTGTGGCCGGCCATGATGACGGTCCCGAGGTGCGTCGCTTCGAGCGCAAATTATATCAGCGCGATGCGCCGGCTCGGCTGCACTCGCGGCTACAGAATTTCCTGGTCCTTCAAAAACTGCGCCAGCACCTTCAGCCGCACCTCGCTGTCGTTGATCTCGAGCATGCTCTGCTTGATGGCCAGCGGCAGCGGGAGCAATTCGGCGAGACGGTAACCGACCCATGACGCATCGCCGGTCGCGGTCTCGCCCGCGAAATGCTCGCGTCCCACGCGCTCGACCAGCAGCTCCAGCAGTGCGGCAAGCGGCTGGTATGCCTCCGGCAACGGCAACGTCGGCTCCGGCGCGATCGCGGTGACCTGTCCGACGACCAGTCCGTCGTGATTGACGCTGTGCGACTGCACCTGGAACCGGGTGCCGCCCTCGGTCTTCAAGTGCAGGATGCCCAGTTGCGGTACGTCGCACTGGGTGATGCGCGCCATGGTGCCGATGCCGGCGAACTCGCCGATCGCATCGGGCCGGGCGACTTCCTCGCCTCGGTTGAGCAGGCACACGCCGAAAGGCTTTTCGTCCTTGAGGCAGGACTTGGTCATTTCGATGTAGCGCTGCTCGAACACCTTGAGCGGCAGCATGCCTCCGGGAAAGAGCACCGTCTTGAGCGGAAACAGCGGCAGCGTCGTCGGCGCTCTGGCGGTCGCGCCACGCAGGAAGGGCAGCATCGGGCGGTCGCGTCAGGTGCGCTCGATCGAGTGGATCGTGCTGCGCCGGCTGCCCCAGCGCGGACCGAGTTCATGCTCCACGCCAAGCTGATCGAGAATGCGCGCGACCACGAAGTCGACCAGGTCGTCGATCGACTGCGGGTGACCGTAGAAGCCGGGCGCCGGCGGGAGAATGACCGCGCCGGCACGGGCGAGTTTGAGCATGTTTTCGAGATGAATCGCCGAAAGCGGCGTTTCGCGCGGCACCAGCAGCAGCGGCCTTCGCTCCTTGAGCATCACGTCGGCCGCGCGCTCGATAAGGTTGTCGGCAAGTCCAGCTGCGAGCGACCCGACGGTGCCCATGCTGCAAGGGCAGATCGCCATCGCGTCGGCGGGGTTGGAGCCGGAGGCCACCGGAGAAAGCCAATCCTCGCGGCCGAACACGGTGAGCTGTCCAGGCGCGGCACGATAGCGCTCGGAGAAAAACGCGGCCGCCGCTGCAGGTTGCGTTGGAAAGGTCAGGTCGAGTTCCTGTCGCGCGACGATCTGCGCCGCCGGTGAGTACAGCAGGTAGACCTCGGTGCGCGCGGCCAACAGGCATTCGAGCGTGCGCAACCCGTACGGCATGCCCGATGCGCCGGTGAAGGCGAGGGTGACGATGCGCGGCTTGCTCACCGCCGCATTCTAGCGCAACGCGCCGCGCGAATCAGTGCAGCTCGCGATGCCGCGTGAGTACCTGATAGCGGCCGGCGAAGGCGTGCGCGAGACGGTCGACCAGGTACACAGAGCGATGCTGGCCACCGGTGCAGCCGATGGCAACGGTGAGGTAGTTGCGGTTGTCGCGCGCATAGTCCGGAAGCCACCCGGCGACGAAACGATAGATGTCGCCGTACATGCGCTTGGTCTCGGGATGGCTTTCGAGATACGCGACCACCTCGGGATCGTGACCAGTCTTTGCGGTGAGCGCCGGTTCGTAGTGCGGATTCGGCAGGCAGCGCACGTCGAACACGAGGTCAGAGTCGAGCGGCACGCCATGCTTGAAGCCGAAGGACTGGAACAGCAGCGTCAGCCGCGACGGATCGACGCTGATGAAATCCTTGATCCATGCCCGCAGAGCCGCCGCGGATAATTCGCTGGTATCGAAGTTGTAGCCGAGCGTGCGCACTTCGGTGAGCAGCGTGCGCTCGAACTCGATGGCTTCCTTAAGCGTGCGCGTGTCGTCGGAGAACGGATGGCGGCGGCGCGTCTCGGAAAAGCGCTTGACCAGCGTTTCGGTCTTCGCATCGAGATACAGTACGCGCACCGTCCATCCGTCCTCGCGCGCCGCGCGGATGGCGTCGGCGATGCCGTCGAGCCGCGGCGTGGTACGCACGTCCAGAGCGATGGCGACGCGCTGCTGCGCTGACGCTTTCAGATGCGCCAGGAGCCCCGCAAGCTGGGTCAGGGGCAGCGTCGAGACCGCGTAATAGCCGCTGTCCTCGAGCGCCGCCAGCGCGACACTCTTTCCGGAGCCGGAGACACCGGCGATGAGCAGCAGGTCCATGGCAATCGCGCTCAGCCCCCGTCCTCCATCAGCTTTTGCTGGCGCTCGATGAACTCCTTGGTACTGTCGATGCCGCGCTGATTGAGGACGAAATTGCGCACCGCGGCCTCCACCAGGACCGCGAGATTGCGGCCCGCCGCGACCGGAATGGTGACCTTGCGGATGGGCACGCCCAGGATTTCCTGGAAAGTCGCGCTGACCTGCAGGCGGTCGAGCTCGGAGAACTGCTCGTTGCCGTGGTCTTCGAGGTGCACCATCAGCTTGAGCAGCTTGCGCGGGCGCACCGCCGTCTCGCCGAAAATGGTGCGGATGTTGAGTACGCCGATCCCGCGCACCTCGAGGAAGTCCTTGAGCACCGCCGGGCAACGGCCTTCGAGCGTGTCCGGGGAGATGCGATAGAGTTCGACGATGTCGTCGGCAACCAGGCCATTGCCGCGCGAGATGAGTTCGAGCGCGAGCTCGCTCTTGCCGATCGCGGAAGCGCCGGTGATCAGCACGCCCATTTCCAGCACGTCGAGAAAGACGCCGTGCAGCGTCGTCGATTCGGCCAGCACCCGTGACAGGTAGATGCGCACGACGTCGACCACGTGCGGCGAAGGTTGCGGCGAGGTGACGAGCGCAATGTGGTGCTTATTGCACTCGTCGAGCAAATGCGTCGGCACGGCCTCGCCGTTGGCCACCACGATCGCCACCAGCTCGGTGGTGAACAGTCGCTCGATCGACGCCAGCAGCGAGTCCTCGGGCAGCGCGCGTAGGTAGCTCGCTTCCGCCGCGCCGAGGAGCTGGACGCGGAACGGGTGGATGAAGTTCATGTGGCCGACCTGGCCGATGGTCGGCTTGAGGGCGGCTTCGCCGCTCAGCACGCGGCTGCCGCCCTGGCGGCCGGCGAGCCAGGTTAATCCCAGCCGGTCATGGTTGTCCTCGAACAGCCGCTCGACGCTGACCTGCCGCAGGGCACCGCCGTCGGTCATTGCGCGTTCGGCGTCCAGTCCGTGAACAGTGCGTGCAGGCTTTCGGCGTCGGTGGACGCGGCGAGGCGGTCGCGAAATGCTTTGTCGCTGAACATCTGCGCGAGTTGTGACAGCAGTTGCAGATGCTCCTCGGTAGCTTTCTCGGGAACCAGCAGGACGAACGCCTGCGCGACCGGCCTGCCGTCAGGCGCATCGAAGGGGATGGGCTGCTGGGGTCGCACGAACGCACCCACTGCGTCGGCGAGTCCCTTGATCCGCCCGTGCGGAATGGCAACGCCCTGGCCCAGTCCGGTGGAACCGAGCCGTTCACGCGCCGACAGGCTGTCGAACACGACCGTTTTCGAGAGCTGTCCGTGACGTTCGAACATTTCGGCGATCTGCTCGAACAGGCGTTTCTTGGTGGTGGCGTCAGCGTCGAGGAGGATGTTCGACGCTGACAGCAGTGCGGCGATGCGATTCATCAGGAGCGCGGGATTGGGTAAATAGGCGCGAATCGACTTCAGCGCGCTCTGGTCGGCGGGGCATCGGTCGCCGCGCGTTTCATGGCCGCTGGCTCATGCCGGCTGCCGTTCGCCTTTTCCTTGTGCCGCAGGACCTGCCTGTCGAGCTTGTCGGCGAGGGCGTCGATCGCGGCGTACATGTCGGCGTCGACGCACTCGGCGTGAATGTCCTTGCCGCGAATATGCAGGTTGGCGGTGATTTGTTGCTGGAGCTTGTCCACCGAGAGCACCACGTTGACGTCGATCACATGATCGAAATGCCGGGTCACGCGTTCCAGCTTGGCGGTGAGGTAGCTGCGGATCGCGGGGGTGATCACGAGATGATGGCCGCTCAGATTCAGATTCATCCAGATCTCCTTCGTTAAATGTCACATGGCCTTGCGCAGATTGACCGGCGGAATCTGCAGCGCTTCGCGGTACTTGGCGATGGTGCGGCGCGCGACAACGATGCCCTGCCCGCCGAGCAGTTCGGCGATGCGGCTGTCGGTCAGCGGCGTCTTGTTGTCCTCGGCGCTGATCAGCTGCTTGATCAGCGCGCGAATCGCCGTGGCCGAAGCCGCGCCGCCGGTATCGGTCGCGACGTGGCTACCGAAAAAATATTTCAATTCATACGTCCCGCGCGCGGTCAGCATGTACTTTTGGGTGGTGACGCGCGAAATCGTCGATTCGTGCAGATTGAGGATCTCGGCGATTTCGCGCAGGACCATCGGCCGCATCGCGACGTCGCCGTGGTCGAAGAAATGGCGCTGCCGGTCGACGATCGCCTGCGATACGCGCAGGATGGTCTCGAAGCGCTGCTGGACGTTGCGAATCAGCCACTTCGCTTCCTGCAGCTGCGCGGAGAGCTGCTGGTTCGACGACTCGCGATTGCGCGTCAGGATGTCGGCGTAGATGCGATTCAGGCGCAGCTTCGGCATCGCCGCTTCGTTGAGCGCCGCGATCCAGCGGCCGCGGATTTTCTTGACGACGACGTCGGGGACGACGTAGTTGGCTTCGGTCTGCGCGAATTCCGCGCCTGGGCGCGGGTTGAGGCTGGTGATCAGCTGGCGCACGCCGCGCATGCCGTCGTCGTCGGTGTGCAGGAGGCGCTTGAGCTTGGCGAAGTCGCGTGCGGCCAGCAACGGCAGGTGATGCTCCACCAACTTGAGCGCCTCGGCGCGAAACGGGGTTGACGCGGGCAGCGTCTTCAGCTGCAGTGCGAGGCATTCGGCGGCGTCGCGTGCGCCTACGCCGGCGGGTTCGAGATTCTGCAGGTGGCGCAGGCCGATCGCCAGGTCGTCGCCGTCGAGCCCGAGTTCCTCGGGAAAGACCTCCAGCAGCTCCTCGAGCGAGGTTGTGAGATACCCGTCATCGTCGAGGGCGTCGACCATCGCGCAGGCGATCTGCCTGTCCCGCAGCGGCAGGTTGAGTAGCGTGAGCTGGGTGTTGAGGTGATCGCGCAGCGAGCACGTGGCGACTTGCTGCGGCGAAAAATGCTCGTCGTCATCGTCATCCGATCCCGACGACCGGCCCCAGTCGCCGTCGCCGCCGGCATTGGCCATGATGTCAAAGTCGGCGGGTGGCGGAGTATCGGCGCCGTCGTTCTGTGCCTCCGAGTTCGACACCGTGACCATGGTGGGCGCGAACTCCTGCGGCGGCATCGACCCCTCGTCCTCGTCGGCTTTCTCGAGCAGCGGGTTTTCCTGCAGCAGTCGCTCGACTTCGGCATTCAGCTCAAGCGTCGACAGCTGCAGCAGCCGGATCGACTGCTGCAGCTGCGGCGTCAGCGTCAGATGCTGGCTGAGCTTAAGCTGTAGCGTGGGTTTCATGGTATCGAGGCTCTGCGCATCTCGTCAGAGCCGGAAATGCTCTCCCAGATAAACCTTTCTTACATTTTCATTATAAACAATTTCGTCGGGCGTTCCCGATGCCAGCACCCGCCCCTCGTTGATGATATAGGCCCGGTCGCAGATGCCCAACGTTTCGCGGACGTTATGATCGGTGATCATGACACCGATTCCGCGGTCCTTGAGGAATCCGATGATTTTCTGGATGTCGAGGACGGCGATCGGGTCGATTCCGGCGAAAGGCTCGTCGAGCAGGATGAAGCGCGGGCGGGTGGCCAGCGCGCGGGCGATCTCGACCCGGCGCCGCTCGCCACCGGACAGGCTGACCGCCGACGCATCGCGCAGGTGCGCGATCGACAGGTCTTCGAGCAGAGCGTCGAGCCGGTTGGCGATGTCGTCGGTGTCGAGACCCTGCAATTCGAGGATGGCCTGGACGTTCTCCGCCACTGTCAGCTTCCGGAATATTGACGCTTCCTGCGGCAGGTACGACAGCCCGAGCCGCGCGCGGGAATGGATCGGCATGCGCGTCAGGTCACGGCCGTCGAGTTCGATGGCGCCGCCGTCGGTGGCGACCAGCCCGACGATCATGTAGAAACAGGTGGTCTTGCCGGCGCCGTTGGGTCCCAGCAGGCCGATCACCTCGCCGCTGGCGACTGTGAGCGACACGTCGTGTACTACGATTCGCGATTTATAGCGCTTGTTGACTGCCTCGACCGACAACGTGCTCATCGCGGCGTTGCAACGGTCATTTCGTTGGCTGCAGCGAAAGCGCGTCGTCACTCTTCAGGGGCAGCGGCGGATTCGCCTTCGGCGCAGGCGCAGCCTTGCCGTCTTTCGCAGCCTTCGGGTCCTTGGCGGCCTTCTCTTCCTTTGCCTGCGGCTGGAACACGCCGCGTACCCTCGAGCCCAGGGGCGTTTCGCCGGCGGTCGCGGGTCGCGTGTCGGGACGACCCTCCGCCTTGAACACGTCGGCGCCCACGTCGTAGGTAATGTAGTTGCTGCGGATCTCGTCGTTACTTTTCTTGAGCAGCGCACGATCGAACAACTCGAGGAAGCGCTTGGCGCCATCGTAGACGATGCGCTGTGCGAATCCCTCGTAATACTCGTCCATCCCGTCGCGCTTTTCGCGGAACGTCACCGGATTGCCGTACGCGGTCGCGGACAGGGAATTGTCGGCGTTCTGGCGGAAGGTGATGCGGTCGGCGTGGATGGTCAGCGTGCCCTGCGTGATCACCACGCTGCCGGCCAGTTCGCCGTCCTTGCTGCCGAGATTGGCGCCGCCGGTATCGCCCTGATAGAAGATCGGCTTGTCGCGGTCGGCGCGCTCGGCCTGTGCCGGCGCGGCTGCCAGCAACGGGGCGAGCAACGCGGCGCAAAACACGATTCGCGCTCTCGAGGGTGTGACTGCGGGCGCGAGTCGGCGCGCGGCGGACTGCGGGGAGGGACGACGCACGGTGTTATTTCTTCGGCTGTAGTTGACCACTGACGCGCGAGACGAACTTGACTTTCTTGCTGCGATTGTCGAATTCCATTCCGACGGCGCTGATTATCCCACGTGGGTCGGTGATCGTCACAGCCTTGTCGGTGACCACCCGATCCTCCTTCGGGATGACGTGCAGGTACTCGCTGGTCAGCACCACCGGACCATCGCCGGGGTCGGTCGCGCTCGCCGCGCGCACGCCCTTCACGTTGCCCGAAAAATACGCATTCTCGCGATCGCCGGTCACGATGGCGTGGTCCGCGCTCACCGTCAGCTTAGGCTTGCCCGGATCGTTGAAGGTGATCAGCGGGGTGTCGAAGTGTGTCGTGTCGTCGTCGGGGAAGTGCTGCGCACGGCCGGCGGTGAGCGCCTGGTGCACGCGGCCTTTTTCGTCGAGGCCCACGGCATGGAAGTTCTCGATGAACAGGTCCGGATCGTGCCGCCCCGACCCGTCGAATTTCGGAGCGCCCACCAGTATCTGCGCATTCAGCCAGTACGTCAGCGCGGCGAAGCTGCCGAGCAGCAGCAGCGGCGACCAGGCTATGAGCCGGTCCAGAAGGCGTTGCCTGACGGTCACTGGATGTATGCCTGCAGCATCGTTTCGAGTTCGCCGCGCGCGGCGAGAATCAATTCGCATGCTTCGCGGACCGCACCGGCGCCGCCTTCGGCCCGCGTGACGTAGTGCGCGTGGCGCTTGACCAGCTCGGGCGCATGCGGCACCGTCAGCGCCAGCCCGCAGCGCCGCAGCAACGGCAGATCCGGCAGGTCGTCGCCGATGTGCGCGCAATCCTCGGGCGCGACGCCGAGTTCCTGGCGCAAACTCTCCCATGGCGCGAGTTTGTGCTCCGCGCCCAGCACCACGCGCGTGACGCCGAGCATTCTTGCGCGCGCGGTGACCGCCGGAGCAGAGCTGCCAGTGATCCACGCGACAGCGATCCCGGACTGCTCGAGCATTTTCATCCCCAGTCCGTCGAGCGCGGAAAATGCCTTGAATTCGCCGCCGTCGCCGGAGCAGTAGATCTTGCCGTCGGTCAGTACTCCGTCGACGTCGCAGGTCAGCAGCCGCAGGCGGCCAACACGAGTGTGCAGGTCCTCCGGCGTCATACGACCTTGGCGCGGAACAGATCGTGCACATGCAGCGCGCCGACCAGCCTGCCGCCGCCGTCGACGACCAGCAACTGGCTGACCTTCGGCGCTGTCTCCATCAGCTCGACGCAATCGATCGCCAGCGCATCGGGGCCGATGCTGCGCGGAGTCAGCGTCATCAGTGCGTCGACGCGCGCAGTCGCGAAGTCGGTGACGCGCGCCAACGAGCGGCGCAGGTCGCCGTCGGTGAAGATGCCAGCGACGCGCACGTCGCCATCGAGCACCGCGGTCATGCCCATGCCCTTGCCACTCATCTCGACGACGGCGTCCGCCAGCGTCGCGCTCAGCGGCACGGCGGGAATCGATGCGCCGGTGCGCATCACGTCGCGCACGTGCGTCAGCAAGCGCCGTCCGAGCGCGCCACCGGGATGCGCGCGCGCGAAATCCTCGACCGAAAAGCCACGCGCGTCGAGCAGCGTCAGCGCCAGCGCGTCGCCCAGCGCCAGCGCCGCGGTCGTGCTCGCAGTGGGGGCGAGCCCGAGTGGACAGGCTTCGGCATCGACGCTGGCATCGAGATGAACGTCGGCCGCCTGCGCGAGCGAGGACTCGTCGTTGCCGGTCAATGCAATCAGCTGCGCGCCCTGCCGTTTCAGGTGCGGGACCAGCGACACCAGCTCATCGGTCTCGCCTGAATTGGACAACAGCAGCACCACGTCCTCGGCGGTGATCATGCCGAGGTCGCCATGGCTGGCTTCAGCAGCATGCACGAAGAACGCCGGCGTGCCGGTCGAGGCCAGTGTCGCCGCGAGCTTGCGCGCGATGTGCCCCGATTTGCCGATGCCGGTGACGACGACACGCCCGCGGCAGCCGTAGAGGACGCGCGCCGCAGCAAGGAAGGTGCCGCCCAGCCGGCCTTCGAGCGAGCGGATCGCGGCGGCCTCGGTGGCGAGCACTTCGCGGCCCAGCGCAAGCGCCCGTTGCGGGTCGATGCCACGCATTGTCGACACGGTTTCCGCAGCGCCAATAGCCATAACCAAAGTATACCCTGCCACCCCACATACAAAGGCTGACGCCCCGGGCAGCAGCCCGGGAGCCTGTGCTACATTCGTTCGATGCCGCACACGCTGGTCATCATCCTGTTGTTGCTCGCGGCAGCGGTCGTGGTGGTCATCGTCTGTCGGCTGTTGCGCCTGCCGCCCATCCTCGGCTACCTGATCGTCGGCGCCGTGGTGGGCCCGCACGCGTTGGCGTGGGTGCCCGACAACGTCGGGGTGCGCGACCTCGCCGAGTTCGGCATCGTGTTCCTCATGTTCTCGATCGGACTCGAGTTCAGCCTGCCGCAACTCAAGGCGATGAGCGGCTCGGTGTTCGGGCTGGGTCTCGCGCAAGTCGCGATCACGACCATCTTCGCGATGGTGGGTCTGCACCTGCTGCACTACGGCTGGCTCGCCGGCTTCACGCTCGGCGGCGCGCTGGCGATGAGCTCGACCGCGATCGTGTCCAAGCTGCTCGCCGAGCGCAACGAGCTCGGCTCCGCGCACGGCCGCGACGTCATGGCGATCCTGCTATTCCAGGATCTGGCGGTGGTTGCGTTCCTGATTGCGACGCCGACGCTGGCCGGTGGCGGCGATGACCTGTGGATGTCGCTGGCGATCGCCGGCGGCAAGGCCGCGGTGGCGCTGGGCGTGATCCTGTTCTTCGGCCAGAGGCCGACGCGCGCGTGGTTCACGCTCATCGCGCGCCTGCGCTCGCCGGAGCTGTTCATGCTCAACGTGCTCCTCGCGACGCTGGGCATGGCGGCGATCACCCACTACGTCGGTCTGTCGTATGCGCTTGGCGCGTTCCTCGCCGGCATGCTCATTGCCGAAACCGAGTACCGCTATCAGGTCGAGGAGGACATCAAGCCGTTTCGCGACGTGTTCGTGGGCCTGTTCTTCGTGACCGTGGGCATGTACCTCGATCTGGCGGTGGTCGGCGCGAACATCGGCTGGGTGCTCATGTTCCTGATCGGACCGGTGCTGGCGAAGGTGCTGCTCATCGTCGTGCTGGCGCGGTTGTTTCGCGCGCCGCTCGGTACGGCGCTGCGCACCGGCCTCTACCTCGGGCAGGCAGGCGAATTCGCCATCGTGATGCTAGCGATGGCAACCGATCTCGACGTGGTGAGCCCGACGCTGGCGCAACTGGTGCTGGCGGCGATGGTGCTGTCGATGCTCGCCGCGCCGTTTATCATTCAATTCGCGGATCCGCTGGTGCGCCGGCTCACCGCCAACGACTGGCTGGCGCGCGCGGCGCAGGTGACGCAGATCGCGGCCCGCACGATGACGCGCCAGGAACACGTCATCATTTGCGGCTACGGACGCAGCGGGCAGAATCTGGCGCGGCTGCTGGCAGCCGAGGACATCACCTACCTCGCACTCGACGACGACCCCGAGCGCGTGCGCGAATCGGGCGACGACGGCAGCGTAGTCTACGGCGACGCCGGCCGGCGCGAGGCGCTGGTCGCCGCGGGCCTCGCCAAGGCGCGCGCGGTCGCGATCACCTTCGCCGATACGGCGGTCGCGCTGAAGATCCTGCATCACGTGCGCCAGGAACGACCCGAGGTTCCGGTGATCGTGCGCACGCTCGACGACAGCGAGCTCGACCGGCTGCTCAAGGCAGGCGCCGCCGAAGTGGTGCCCGAGGTGCTCGAAGGCAGCCTGATGCTGGCGTCGCACTCGCTGCTGCTGCTCGGCGTGCCGCTGAACCGGGTGCTCGACCGCATTCGCGCGATTCGCGAAGAGCGCTACAGCCTTTTTCGCGGCTTTTTCCACGGCTCAACCGACGCCGCTGACGCCGCGGACAACTTGCAATCGCGCTTGCACACGGTGCTTCTGCGCGAGCGTTCCAAGGCGGTCGGCAAGTCAATCGCCGAAGTCGACCTCGGTTCGATCGTGGAAATTACAGGCGTGCGCCGGCACGGAGCACGCTCCGTCGTGCCGCAGCCCACCGACCGATTCGAGGTCGGTGATGTCGTCGTCCTGCTGGGCAGACCGGCGAACCTCGCGTTGGCGGAGCGACGCCTGCATCGCGGTTGAACACTGCGCTATGTCGCCGGTTTTGCGTTGTCCTGCCACGGTGAACCCGTTACAATCGCCCTCCCTGCACGTCAGAAAAAATCCCGCCGATGTCGGCCGCCCCAACCGCCAGTTCCCCCACTTCGCTGACCGAAAACTGCCACCTCGATCTGGACGCGGCCGCGATCGAGCTCGACAACGTTTGCTTCGCCTACGATAGTCGGCCGGTGCTGCGCGGAATCAGCATGCAGGTGCCGCGGGGCAAGATCGTCGCGATCATGGGCGGCAGCGGTTGCGGCAAGACCACGATCCTGCGGCTGATCGGCGGCCAGTTGAAGCCGCAGTCGGGCAAAGTCCTCGTCGCCGGCCAGTCGGTGCCCGACCTGGACGCGGACGCGCTCTACGCGCTGCGCCGCAGGTGCGGGATGCTGTTCCAGTTCGGCGCGCTGTTCACCGACATCAACGTGTTCGAGAACATCGCCTTTCCGATGCGCGAACACACTGGACTGGCCGAGGAAATCATCCGCGACCTGGTGCTGATGAAACTGCAGGCGGTAGGCTTGCGCGGCGCGGCTAAGCTGATGCCGGCGGAGCTCTCCGGCGGCATGGCGCGCCGGGTCGCGCTCGCCCGAGCCATCGCGCTCGACCCCATGCTGGTGATGTACGACGAACCGTTCGCGGGGCTCGACCCGATTTCGCTGGGCGTCGTCGGCCAGCTTATTCGCACGCTCAACGACGCGCTCGGCACGACCTCGGTGGTAGTCACGCACGATGTTTACGAATCGCTGAAGATCGTCGACTACCTCTACTTCGTGTCCGAGGGCCGGATCATCGCGCAAGGCACGCCGGCCGAGGTGCGCGAGTCCAAGGACGCCTTCGTACGCCAGTTCGTCGACGGCGAGACGGACGGGCCAGTGCCTTTCCACTATCCCGCGCCGCCGTATCGCCAGGAGCTGCTCGCTGATGTCCACTGAGGTTTTGAACGGAGTCGCGCACGTCCTGCGCCGGCTCGGCGGCGCCGTGACCGGCAGCATCAGCCGCCTCGGCTTCGCCAGCCGTTTCCTGGTGGCGATCGTCTGGCATTCGCCGCAGGCTTTCCGCCGCTTCCGGCTGACCATGCGCGAAATTTACTTCTCGGGCGTCCTGTCGCTGGTGATCATTCTCCTGTCCGGCCTGTTCGTCGGCATGGTGCTCTCGCTGCAAGGCTACGAGACGCTCAGGCGCTATGGCGCCGACGAGCAGCTCGGCATCCTCGTCGCGCTGTCGCTGGTGCGCGAGCTCGGTCCCGTCATTGCCGGCCTGCTGTTCGCCAGCCGCGCTGGTTCGGCGATCACCGCCGAGATCGGCCTGATGAAGACCACCGAGCAGCTCGCGGCAATGGAAATGATGGCGATCGATCCGCTGGCGCGCGTCATCGCGCCGCGGTTTTGGGGCGGCGTGATTTCGATGCCGTTGCTCGCCGCGCTGTTTTCTGCGTTCGGCATTTTCGGCGGCTATCTGGTCGGCGTGCGCCTCATCGGCATCGACGCCGGCGCATTCTGGGGGCAAATGCGGGCAGCGGTGGATTTCTGGCCCGATATCGTCGACGGTATCATCAAGAGCGTCGTGTTCGGCATCGCGGTGTCACTGATCGCGGTGTTCGAGGGCTACGACGCCAAGCCGACCGCCGAGGGCGTTTCAACCGCGACCACGCGCACGGTCGTGATGTCGTCACTCGCCATTCTTGCGCTGGATTTCGTCATGACCGTGTTCATGTTTCGCGCGGGCAACGTATGAGCCGCTCGGCGATCGATCTCTGGGTCGGCATTTTCGTCGCCATCGGCTTCGGCGCGATCGTGTTCCTGGCGCTCAAGGTCGGCAACCTGCTGACGCTGGATCGCACGCAGGGGTACAGAATCGAGGCGAATTTCGACAACATCGGCGGGCTCAAGCTGCGCGCGCCGGTCAAGGTCGCCGGGGTGCTGGTGGGGCGCGTGGAGAACGTGCGTCTCAACCCGAAGACCTATGAAGCGCTGGTGACCATGCGTGTCGACAACCAGTACACGTTCAGTCGCGATACCATCGCGTCGATCAACACCTCCGGACTGCTCGGCGAGGTCTACATTGGGCTCGACGCCGGCGGCGACACGGTGATCCTCAAGGACGGCGAGCGCATCACCAAGACGCAGTCGGCGCTGATCATTGAGAAACTGATCAGCCAGTTCCTGTTCGACAAGGCCGCCGATCCAGCCGGTGGCGGGAGCAAGCCATGAAGCCAGCAGTTGTCGCGTGCCAGCGCCGAGTCGTCGCTCTCGCCTTCGCGACGGTGTTCCTCTCCGGCTGCGCGACCACCCAATCGCGCGTCGATCCTTTCGAGCCATTCAATAGGGCGATGCTGCAGGTCAACGACGTCGTCGACGGCAACTTCGTCAAGCCGATCGCGGAGGCCTATGTCAAGGTCACGCCCGAACCTGTTCGCAACGGGATTTCGAATTTCTTCGGCAATATCGAGGATCTGTTCGTCGGCATCAACAACGTGCTCGAAGGCAACGGCGACCGTGCCGGCGACGACTTCGGCCGCGTGCTGCTCAATTCCACGTTCGGCCTGGGCGGCATCTTCGACCTCGCCTCGATGATGGGTATCGAGCGGCACACGCAGGACTTCGGCATCACCTTCGGCAAGTGGGGATTCCCGCAGGGTCCGTACTTCTTCGTGCCGCTGTTCGGTCCGACCACGCTGCGCGACGGCACCGGCACCGCGATCCGCGCGTACCTCGGCCCAACGACGTATATTTTCAACAACGTGCCGTTGCGCAACTCGATCTGGGGTGTCGGCGTCGTCGACGCGCGCGCCAACGCGCTGGGCACCGA
>JBDTLK010000021.1:0-32248 GCA_039934835.1 Edaphobacterium sp. (SeqCode)
GCAGGTCATCAAGGACCCGATCGGCACCAAGGGCGCGCGCCTGTCGACACAGATCAGCCTCGCCGGCCGCCTGCTCGTGTACCTGCCGCAAGATTCGCACATCGGTATTTCGCAGCGCATCGAGGACGAGGCCGAGCGCGAGAGCCTGCGTGACAAGCTGCAGCAGCTGTTGCCCGAGGGGCTCACCGGCGGCTTCATCATCCGCACCATGGCCGAGACCGCGTCGGAACGCGAAATGCAGAACGACATCGATTATCTGACCCGGCTCTGGCAGGACCTGACCGGTAAGTCGGGATCGGTGCCCGCACCAACGCTGGTGTATCAGGACCTCAATCTTGCGCAGCGCGTTCTGCGCGACATGGTGACCGAAGAAACCTCGCGCATTCAGGTCGATTCGCGCGAGACCTTCCAGAAGATGCAGGACTTCGCCGGGCAGTACACGCAGGGCATCTTGGACCGGATCGTGCACTACGTCGGCGAGCGGCCGCTGTTCGACCTCAACGGCGTCGAGGACGAGATCCAGAAGGCATTGGGACGACGCGTCGACCTCAAGTCGGGCGGCTACCTGATCATCGACCAGACCGAGGCGATGACCACCATCGACGTCAACACCGGCGGCTTCGTCGGCGGACGCAGCTTCGACGAAACCATATTCAAGACCAATCTGGAAGCGGCGCAGGTGATCGCGCGGCAACTGCGCCTGCGCAACCTCGGTGGCATCATCATCATCGACTTCATCGACATGGAGAACACCGATCACCGCAACGCGGTGCTCGCCGAACTGAACAAAATGCTCGAGCGCGACCGCACTCGGCTGACGGTCAACGGCTTCACCCAGCTCGGATTGGTCGAGATGACCCGCAAGCGCACGCGCGAGAGCCTCGCGCACGTGCTCTGCGAAGCGTGCGTCACCTGCTCGGGCCGCGGCGAAATCAAGACCGCACAGACCATCTGCTACGAAATCCTGCGCGAGATCGTGCGCGAGTCCAAGCAGTTCAGCGCCAGCGGCTTCCGCATCCTCGCCTCGCAGTCGGTGATCGATCACTTCCTCGACGAGGAGTCGCAGAGCTTGGCGCAACTCGGAGATTTCATCGGCAAGCCGATCTCGCTGCAGGTCGAATCGATCTACACTCAGGAACAGTACGACATCGTTCTGATCTAGGCCGAAATGCCAATGGGAGTAGCTTCGCGCTGCGCGCTCCGGTATTCGCGCTCGGGGCGGCCCGTCACGCTGATGCGTACCGCTTTGCATCGGCCAGGCGTGGCGCCATGCGCCGGCCGCGCATTCATCCGACCGCCACGGGGCTGCGCATGATCGAACAGCTCTGGACGCGCGTCCGCGACTACTTCGAGCGCCTCTTCCCGCCCAAGCCAGCGCAACCCGGCCGCTTCGTCACCGGCAGCAAGCTGTCGTGGCGCGGCTGGCTCGGCGCGTCGCTCTGGGTATGGCCGTCGCGCGACTATCTGTTGTATGTCCCGAGCGGCTACTCACGCTGGAAGCGCCGGCCACTGGTCGTGCTGTTGCACGGATGCAAGCAGACGCCCGAGGATTTCGCGGCCGGCACGCGCATCGCCGCGATGGCTGATCATCACGGATGGCTGGTGCTGCTGCCGCGACAGACCGACAAGGCCAATCCGTGGCGCTGCTGGAACTGGTTCGATCCGCGCACCAGTGCCGGCGACGGCGAAGCGGCGATCGTCGCGGCACAGATCAACGCAGTGCGGCGCACGTATCGCGCGCATCCGCGTCGGGTATTCGCCGTCGGCATGTCGGCAGGCGGCGCGCTCGCGGCAACGCTCGGCATCCGGCATCGGGGGCTGTTCGCGGGCATCGTTGTGCACTCAGGCCTCGCCAGCGGCGCCGCGTCGAGCGCGCTGACTGCGCTCGACGTGATGATTCGCGGTGCCGACACTCCCTACGAGCGCACCGCCGCAGCCGCGCGCGGCAGCGCTGCAGCGAAGACACCGATGCTGCCTCTGCTGGCGATCCGCGGCGGGCGCGACGAAGTCGTCGCTGACATCAACGTCGTGCAACTGGTCCGGCAATACCTGGTGTTCAATGACCGCCTCAACGCCTCCGATCGGCCGCCGGCGGAATTGCCGAGCCCGGACGCCGAAACCACGGTGCAGCTCGCCGATGGACGTTCATTCATCCGCATCGACTATCGCGACGGCGAGCGCGTGATCGTGCGCCTGATTCGCGTGCCCGACCTGGGTCATGCGTGGAGCGGAGGTGACGCAGCATTGTCGTACAATGATCCGCGTCTCCCGGATGCAACCGGGCTGCTCGCCGACTTCGTCGTCGAGCAGGTGCGTCTGCAGCGCATGTTCGGCTTCGGGAGGAAATGATGCCAGCGACCAGCATGAACCATTTCACCGTCCTCACCGACGACGTCGACCGGACAGTGCGCTTCTACGACGACCTGCTCGGCCTTCACGCCGGTCCACGTCCGGACTTCGATTTTCCGGGCGCGTGGCTCTATGCCGGCGACACGCCGATCCTGCACGTCGTCGGCGGACGCCCGAAGAGCGAACTTCGGGCCGGAGTCATCGATCACATGGCCTTCACCGGCCGCGATCTGCCGGCGACGCTGGCTACGCTCAAGGCACGCGCCATGGATTACAGCTGCCGTCGCCAGGTCAGCTCGGGCACGTGGCAGGTGTTCTTCAACGACCCCAACGGCGCGCGCGTGGAACTCGACTTCGACCGCGACGAGTCGGAGGCCGCGGCCTGATGATGACGGCGGCGCTCGACCACCTTATTGTCGCCGCCGCGACGCTAGAACAGGGCGAGGACTACATCGAAGGCAAGCTTGGCGTGCGTCCCCTGCCCGGCGGCAAGCACGCCACGATGGGCACGCACAACAGCCTGCTGGCGCTGGGCGCGCGCACCTATCTCGAAGTGATCGCGATCGATCCCGAGGCGAGCGCGCCGGCGCGGCCGCGCTGGTTCGAGCTCGACCGTCCCGCGCTGCAGGCCACGCTGCGGGCTTCGCCGCGCCTGCTGCACTGGGCGGCGCGCACCCGCGATGTCGACGCGGCGCGCAGCGCCGCAGCGATCGACCCGGGTCCGGCGCACGCGCTCGAGCGCGGGGCCTTCCGCTGGCGCATCACCATCCCCGACGATGGTCACCTACCGGGCGCCGGCGTCCTCCCGACCCTCATCGAATGGTCCGGCGACCTGCACCCCGCGGACGCGCTACCCGACTCGCGCCTGCGCATCGCCACGCTGGCCGCGGCGCATCCGGAACCGGCACAGATGCGCGCGGCGCTGGCGGCGCTCGGCCTGAGCGAGACCTTGCAGGTCACCTTCAACGCCACGCCGCGCCTGGCCGCGCTGGTGCGCACGCCGCGGGGCACCGTGGCGCTCTAGACGCGCCGAGTGGCCAGACCAACGCGCTCTGTCGCGATGCTGGCGGCCGGCCGGCAGCGCGCATCACGACCGGCGGGCGGTCAGGGCTTGCCGGCCGGCGCGGCTTCGCTCGCCGCGATCTGACCGTACGCCACGCGCGCGATCGAGAGCAGTTGTGCCTTGTCGATATTGCCTGACAACGCGTAACCGCACACGTCGTCGATCCAGTAGAAGACGCTCACGCCATCTTCCTGCGCGTAGCGGAACGCGGTCCCGCGCGAAGGCTCGCCGTCCTTGCGCACAAGCAGCGATATGCGTTGCTTGTCGGCGTTCTCGTACATGAACAGCGCACCGGGTTTTTCGTTGCCCGCGACCAGCCGTCCGCCGACGAGCGCGAAGCCGACGCCGTTGAGATTGGGGGCGTGCAGCTGAAAGTTCAGCCGCTTCGACAGCCAGCGCACCAGCCGCTCTTCTTCGTTGGCCCAGATCTCCACCGGACGGTTGGCGTCCGACGCGTACAACGCGTGGGTGATCGCCGCCTGGCGCTGGAACGTCACCGGCGTGCCGGCTTCCGTCAGCAGCTCGCCGCGCAACAACCAGCCGAGGTCGACTCCCACCACCAGCGAGGCGGCCGCCGCCAGCGTCGACCATGCGGCCCAGCGAGAGCCACTACGTCGCTGGCGCGGCGTCCTCGCGGCGTCGACCAGTTCCCGCGGCAGCGCTTCAGCAAGCCATGGATCGAGCGCGTCGCGCAACAGGGTATTCACCCGTCGGATCTCGGCCACCCGCGCCGCCAGCGCCGGTTCGCGCTCGAGCTCGGCCGCAATCGCATGCGCGCGCTCGGGCGTCACCTGGCCGTCGGCGTACGCGTTCAGGTCGTCGTCGGTCAGCGGCAACGCGGAACTCATCGCACCACCTTGAGCGGCGCCGGCCGGTCCCCGGACATTCGGCGCAGTTTTTCGCGCGCGCGATTCAGGCGCGACATGACCGTGCCGATCGGCACGCCCTGCACGCGCGCGATCTCATCGTAGCGCATCTCCTCGACGGCGGCCAGCACGAGCACTTCGCGCTGGTCGTTCGGCAGGCGCGCGATCAGCATCAGCACCTCAGCCAATTCGACGCGATCGTCGTGGGCCGCGCGCACCGGAATTTCCCAGCCGGCGACGGGCCCATGGTCGGCGTCGAGCGAACTCTCGGCCTGCTCGCGTCGGCGCACCGAATGCTGGTTGGCGTGGACGTTATGCATGATCGTGAACAGCCATGCGCGCAAATCGCTCCCGGCTTGCCACAGGCGACGCTTTTCCCACGCCCGCGCCAGAGTGTCCTGTACCAGGTCGTCGGCGCGATCGAGGTCGCCGGTAAGCACCCGCGCATAGCGGCGCAATCGCGGCAGCGCCGCCAGCAGGTCCGGATCGGGCAGAGTCTCAGACATCGCTAGGCGACGTTGCGCCGGAGTCGCGGTCGACTCCGGCGCTTCGATCTGCGTTCGACTATCGGTTCAATCCTTGACAACGTGCCAGACGTTGTTGAAATTGTCGCCGGTCATGTCGCCCGGCTTCGCGTCCTTCGACCAGGCGTATACCGGCTTGCCCTTGTACGCCCACTGTTTGGCACCGTCGTCGCGCGCGATGATCGTCCATTCGCCTGACGCCTTGGCATCGGCGCCGGCCATCATCGGCGGCCAGTTGGCTGCGCACGGGCCGTTGCACGCGCTCTTGCCTCCCGCGTCCTTGTCGAAGGTGTAGAGCGTCATGCCGGCCTTGTTGACCATCATGCCGCCCATTTTCTTAGCGTCCTGCGCCAACGCACCACCGGCCAGCAAACAACCGCACGCCATCGCTGCCGCAACATGTCGAATCTGCATCGAAACTCCCTTGAGATTGAATTACGCGCTTGGCGCCACGCCAAGCTCGTGTTACGAAGCGGCAAACACGGCTGGACCGCAGTTTATTCCCGGGTACATTACAGCGGCCTTTCGGGGACTTACGGAAACTCGGCAGAGGGCATGCGCGCGACGATGATCGCAATCTTGCGCGCAAGCCCGCGCGATTCCGGATTTCGCTCGTAGTGGCGCGGATTCGGAGCCATCGCGGCCAGCCGGGCCGCCTGCTCAGCCGACAGTTGCGCGGGCGACACCTTGAAATAGCGGCGCGCCGCGGCCTCGGCGCCGAACACGCCATTGCCCCACTCGATCACGTTGAGGTAAAGCTCGAAAATTCGACGCTTGTCGAGAATCGCTTCGAGCATGAGCGTGATCAACGCTTCCTCGCCCTTGCGCCAGTAGCTGCGCTCGCCCGACAGGAACAGGTTCTTGGCCAGTTGCTGGGTGATCGTCGATCCGCCGGCGACGACGCGTCCCTTGCGCTGGTTCTTGTCCATCGCGTGCTGGATGCCGTCCCAGTCGAAGCCCTCGTGCTCGACGAACTTAGCGTCCTCGGCGGCGATCATCGCGCGCTTCAGGCTGGCCGAGATGCGTTCGTAGGGCACCCACGCGTATTGCAAACGCGCCTGCGGGTTCGCCTGGCGCAATTCGCCCAGGCGCTGCGCCATGAACGCGGTTTCACGCGGCGGGTGATCGCGCCACCACCAGATCTGCGCGGCGTACCACGTCTGCAGCAGCACGAACGCCAGCAGCACGGCGCCCATGATCCAAACAGTCCAGCGCAGCGCGGTACGCACCTACGGCCGCAGCAGCGGAAACACCGGCGCGGTATCCGGGCGCACCCCTTGCCAGAGCACGAAGCTCTCGGCGGCCTGTTCGATGAGCATGCCCAGGCCGTCCGCGCTGCGCGTGACACCCTGCTCACACGCCCACTGCAGGAACGGCGTGGCCGTGTTCGCGTACACGAGATCGTAGGCCAGCGCGTCGGGCGCGAACAGCGTCGTCGGCCACAGGTCGCGCGGGACGCTCGTGCCCAGCCCGATGCTGGTCGCGTTGATGACGACGTCGAACTGCGCGCCCGCGAGCGCCGCCGGTGCGACAGCGCTGACCGGACCGTCGGCCGCAAACTCGCTGGCCAGCCGGATGGACTTGGCGTGTGTGCGATTGGCGATGACGAGACGCCGCGGCGCCTGGCCCAGCAGCGGCACGACGATGCCGCGCGCCGCGCCGCCCGCGCCGAGGACGAGCACGTCGCGGCCGGCGATCGTGGCGCCGACGTTGTACACCAGGTCGCGCAGCAGGCCCGCGCCGTCGGTGTTGTCGCCGTACCAGTGGTCGTCGCGCCACACCAACGTGTTGCAGGCGCCGGCGACCCGCGCCCGCGCGCTGTGCTCGCGCGCGAGCGCGAAGGCCTCCAGCTTGAACGGTACGGTGACGTTGAGCCCTTTGCCACCGTCGGCCACGAAGCGCGCCACGGTGTCGCCAAAGGCGTCGAGTGGCGCGAGCAGCCGCTCGTAGGTCAGCACTTGGCCGGTGGCCTCAGCGAATGCAGCGTGGATCAGCGGCGACTTGCTGTGCGCGACCGGATTGCCGATGACGGCATAGCGATCCATTACGTAACCCAATACGCTACTGGCTGGTCAGCGAATCGCCTGGCGCAAAGGTCCAGGTCCGCGTGATGTACAGGATGTCGGTATCGCGCTTGATGTCGGATGGAAACGCCGCGTACGGCGCCGCCATCTCGACGATCTTTTGCGCGGCGAGATCGAGGACCTTTTGTCCGGATGACCGATCGATGACGACGCTGTCCAGCACTCCGTTGGCGCGGATGCCGACCGTCAGCAGAAGGCTGCCGTAGAGCTTCTGGTCGCGCGCCGCGGCCGGATAGTTGCGGTTGCCAATGCCTTCGACTTTCAGGCGCCAGTCCTCGACATAGCGGGCGAACCGGTACTCCTCGGCACGCGCGCCGACGAAGCGGCGCTTGGGACGCTTCTGGTAGGCGTCCATCTGCTTGGCGATCTGCGCCTCGAGGCGTATCGTCTCGAGCGTTCGCTGCATCATTTCGTTGGCGTTGGGCAGGGGCGGAACATCGGCACCGTCCTTGGGCGCCGGCGATGGCGGCGCGACCACCGGCGTGGACTTGAGCTCTGTCATGAGCTCGCGCGAGCGCTGTTCCAGCGCCGCCACCTGCTGCGTGGCCAGCGATAAATCCTGGGTCGCGCTGTCCTTGAGCGGCGCCGGCAACGGCGTCTTGGCGCGCCGATTGGCGTCGGTGTTGCCGCCGCCATCCAGGTTCGCCTGCGCGAGGATATCGGCCTTGGTGGGCCTGGACTCCGATTTGGCGTTGACCAGCGCAATTTCCAGCGGCGGGCCGTTGCGGTCGAAGCTCGGAACCTTCACCGGGCTGAAATGAATTGCCAGCACCACCATGTGCAGCAACACCGACCAACCGATCGCGTTGGCGAGCAAGCGGTGGCCCGGCGCCGCGTCGACGTCCAGGAACGGCAGCGACATCGCCAGCGGCACCGCGGTCGTCTTGACAACCGTGGCGCGCGGGCGCGCCGGCGTCGTCTTGACCACCGTGGCGCGCGGGCGCGCCGGCCGTTTCTTGGCGGCAGGGGGCGGCGCGTCGACGACAGGCGTGCGCGATGCTCTTGGCATAACCGTTGAGTATATCGCTGCCCGCCCCGGATTCAATCATCGGCGGGAGCTAAATAGCGAGTTTCGATGGTCGCCGCGAGCAGGTCGATACGGCCGATGGCGATGATTACCCGGGTATCGGCGGGCAGCACGGGCAGGTCGGCGACGCGCAGGTATAGCGGGGCGTCGTTGCAACGCACCAGATTGTCGCGCAGCACGGTCGCGGCGAGCGCCTCGACCTTCTCCTGCAGCAGCCAGCGCAGGCACCAGTAGTGTTCCATGCGATTCTGGAACTCGCCGTACTGCGCATAGGTCAGCTCGAAATCGGTCATCGCCGCGAACAGTTCCGCGTCGCCATGCGCGTACGGCGCCGGCGCCCCGGCAATGGCCGCAAGCAGCTGCCGCTGGTTGACCAGGTCGCTGTAGCGGCGCAGCGGCGAGCTCGACCAGAGGTATTGCGCGACGCCGAGTCCCTGGTGCGGCTCGGGACGCGTGCTCATCCTGACCTTGCCCATCTGCTGCACGCGGTACAGGCCGGGCATGTCCGCGGTGGCGAGCAGTGCGCCCCACGTCTCGTTGACGTGGATCATCAATTCGGCAACCAGCTTGTCCAAGGGCGAGCCGCGCGGCCGCGGCACGATGGCCACCCGGCCGTCGGGCGCCGCATCCCAATCGACATGGAAACTGTAGTCGGTGCGCGTGACGTCGCTCTTCCCGCGCGCGCTTTCGAGTCTTTGCGCGAGCCGCCACAGACTGCGCAGCTCGCCGGTCCGTTCAGGCTCGCCTACCGAGACCGGTTGCGCAAACGCTTCGTCGATCGCATCGAGCCGCAGATTGGCGGCGATCGGCACGCGTTCGAGGCGGGTCGAACGCGCCACCGGCGTGCCCTCGGCGTCGATCTCCACGTACAGCGACAGCGCGGGATGAGCCACGCCCGCGGCCAGCGAAAAGCGCGCGATCACCTCTTCGGGCAGCATCGTCAGCTTGCGCCCGGGCATGTATACGGTCGACAAGCGCGTCCGCGCCATCGCATCGAGCGCCGAGCCCCGCGCGATCGAAATCGCGGGCGCGGCGATGTGGATGCCGATCTCGAAGTTGCCGCCGGGCAGTGAGCGCACCGAGAACGCGTCGTCGATCTCGGTCGTGGTCGCGTCGTCGATCGAAAAAGCGCGTACCGGCGCCAGCGGCAACTCGGCCATGGCCGGTAACTCGGGTACCGGCGGGAACGCGTGTCCCCCTGGAAACGCCTCGAACAGGAAGCCGTTGAAGTGATAGTCGTGGGTCGAAGGAATTGCGCCCGCGGCCGCAAGCAGTGCAAGTGGATTGGTGTGCAGCGCCTCGCATGCCTGCGTTAGCGCGCGAGTCTCCATGGCCTGCTTGTCGGGCTTGTAGAGCAGCATCGGGAGCTTGCCGCGCAGCGCCGCAGGCAGGCGGTTCGCGGCCAGTTCGGCGGCGAAGCCGGCGACCTCCTCGGCCTCGCGGCGCTTGCGCTCGACTCCCGCCAATGCGGCTTTTAGCGCTTCGTCGGGCGCCGCTTTGTAGCGGCCCTTGCCCTTCTTGTAAAAGTGCATCGGCGACGCATGCAGGCACAGCGCCAGCGCGGCGGCTTCGGCGGGACGAGGTGCGCGGCCGAAATAATCCGCGGCCAGGTCGGCAAAGCCGAACTCGCGCTCGCCGCTGACTTCCCATAGAAAATTCGGGTCGAGTATTCCCGACAGCGCCTGCGCCTCGGCGAGCAGTGCCGATGGCGACGGATCGGCAAAGCGCAACAGGACGTTCGCCGCCTTGATCTTCTGCCTCTTGCCGGATGCCGCCTCGACCTGCAGCGAAGTGTCGTTGTCGACGAGGACGGTGCCGGCCTTGAACGCGCCGTCGTCCTCGAAAAAGACATGCATCGGAGATGAAAAATTGCGAGGAAGAGGCGCGAATTATACCGCAGCGTCGCGCTCGTCCTCCGGACGATTGCACTGCGCGGCGCTTTGCCTCACGATGGACGTTTTACTCAGGATATTTTCAACATGACCATGACGTACCGTCGCCTCGGCGACAGCGGCCTCGAAGTTTCGGTGCTCTGCCTCGGGACCATGATGTTCGGCGATCGCACCGACGCCGCAACAGCGCAGCGAATCATCGGCTCGGCGTTCGACGCCGGCGTGAATTTCATCGATACCGCCGACGTCTACGCCAAGGGCGCGTCGGAAAAAATCGTTGGGCCCGCGATCGCGGCCAATCGCCGCCGCTGGATCCTGGCCACCAAAGTCGGCAACGTGATGACGGAAAAACCGCACGACGGCGGCTCGTCGCGGCGCTGGATCCTGCAGGCCTGCGAGGACAGCCTGAAGCGGCTCGCCACCGATTACATCGACATTTACTACCTGCACAAGGACGACCTCGACACGCCGCTCGCCGAGTCGATAGAGGCGATTGGAGACCTCCTCGCAGCGGGCAAGATCCGCTACTTCGGGATTTCGAATTTCCGCGGCTGGCGCATCGCCGAAGTCGTGGCGACCTGCGACGATCTCGGCGTGACACGACCGGTAGTGTGCCAGCCGTACTACAACGCGATGAACCGCATGCCCGAGGTGGAGGTCCTGCCTGCCTGCGACTACTACGGCGTTGGCGTCGTTCCCTACAGTCCGCTTGCGCGCGGCATACTCACCGGCAAGTACCTGCCCGGCAGCGAGCCACCCGCCGAGTCGCGCGTCGGGCGCAAGGACCGGCGCATGATGGAAACCGAATTCCGCGCCGAATCGCTCGCGATGGCGCAGACGATCAAGGCGCACGCGGAGAAGAAGAAGCTGACTGCGACGCAGTTTGCGGTTGCGTGGCTGCTGCGCAACCGGATCGTGAGCTCGGTCATCGGCGGACCGCGCACGCTGGAACAATGGAACGACTATCTCGCCGCGGTCGACACCGAGCTCGACGACGACGACGAGGGGCTGATCGATTCGCTGGTCAAGCCCGGCTATCCGTCCACTCCGGGATACCATGACCCGCAGTACCCGTTCTTCGGGCGCATCGTCGAATAGCGAGCGCGCGGCTTCTGGATTCCGCTAACTGCGCGACCATGGACAGCGCCAAGCCCTCGGAGGCTTCGCCGCTCGCGGGTCCCGCGGCGGTGACCGTCGCGGTCGCTTCGCCGCGCGGTCCGTTTGCGCGCAAGGGCGCGAGCATCGCACTGCCGACGACGCAGATCAGGGTGGCCAACGTCGGCGGGGCAGCTGTGACGATCGCCTCGCTGACGCTCGACCCGCTGCAAAGGATCGACTCGGGCGTGGCTGCGGACGCCCAGCTCGCCGCGAATATCGCGCAGCGCGAAATCCAGCCCGGAGAAAGTGCGCTGCTGACTATTTCCGGGCACCTGCCGGCGCAACCTGCGACGTATTCGTCGACGCTGCGGGTTGCGACACAGGACGGCGCGCGCCTGCCCGTCCGCATCGAATTTCGCGTTGCCGCCGCTGCGAGATGGGGCTTTGGCTGCATGGTGCTCGGGCTGCTTACCGCCGGTCTGCTGAGCCTGCTCGACGGCGAGAGCGGCATACGCGGGCAGCTGCGTCACGCGCTGAGCGAACGGCAGTCTGCGCACGAGTCTCTGCAGCGCTCGCCGCCGCCGCAAAGCCTGGCGGGCCAGGCAGACAGCCTCAACCGCGAATACGACACCGCCATCGAGATACTGCAAAGGCGGCGCGAAATTTCATTCATCGACCGTCGCGGATCCGACGCGCAAGAGCGTCTGGATAGCGCCGGCACAATGCGTGCCGCGCTGGACAAGGCCATGGCCGCCAAACCGCGCGGCAGCATCGAGGTCGACGATCTCGGCGAGCAGTGGGCTGCGCTGCGCAAGAGCTTTGCGGAAACGGGAGCGCGATTCCTCGTCCCCGCGCCTCAGGGATTGGCGTTCGCGCAGCGCCTGCGGGCATTCGACGCGTGGGCAGCACAGCGACTGCTGGCGGTGCCAATCCGTTACTACACCGACGATTTCGACTATCGCGTCAATCAGGTTCGACTGCTCTATGCCGCTGAGCGCGCGCCAGTCGCGGCGGCCCAGGCCGTCAACGTGCGGCGCTGGATGCAGCGCGCCGCGGACGTGGTCAGCACGCAGGCGCAATTGGCGAGTTTTTATGCGCAGTTGACGGCGAACAACGTTGCCACTGCCGAGCGGATTCGGCGCCGCGCCGAGGCCGCCGGCGTTTCCCCCGACCGGCGTGCCGCGGTCCTGGGACTGCTCGATGAAGCCTCGGCGTCGCTCACGGAGCCGTTCGACTGGCCGATGCGGCGCACGGTCAACGAACGGATCCTGGCCGCGCGCACCGAGGCGTTGCGCGCGGAAACCGAGGCCGTGCTCGCGGCGGCGCTGATGGGGCGCGCGCAGGAGGAGAAGGACGATTCGCTGGCCGCGGTCGAAGCTGTCGTCGCCGAGGGCGCCAAACTCAAGCGCGGCGCGGACGGAAAGATCGATGCGTCCGCGAAGATTAGGTGGCTGCAGCGCACGGTGGCCGCATGGCGCACGCGCCTGGCAACCTTCTTCGAACCCGCACCGCCTGCGATGAACGCCGAGCTCGATGCGCTCGCCGCCGCCGTCGACGCCGGCGACCTGAGCGCAGTCGCAACGCACTCGCAAGCCATGTTCGAACAGTGGGCCGCGTTCAGCGGCGCGCGCGGGCAGGCGATGGTCCTGAAGACGACCGCGCCCTTCTGCGTGCGCCTTCGCGACGACACGCTCGTCGACCTGCATGCCAGCCAGGAAAGTATGCGCCGGCTGGAAGCCCATCCCAAGCTGTCGAAGTGGGAAGGCCAGATCGACCAGCTGGCGATGCAGGCCCGGGCCTCGCCCGATGTTCCCGAGAACATGCCGCTCGATTGCCTTACGCAATTGGTCGAACTCTCTGGCAAGGCATTCAACCTGTCGAACGAGATCGACAGTGCATTGTGGGATGCAGCAAGCCTGCCCGATGCAACCAGGCGCCAGCTCGTACTCGATCATCGTGCCAACCTCACTCCCGAGACGCTGCGCAATCTGCTTAGCGACTTGCGCCCGCTGCAACTCGAAGTCGCCACGCCGCCTGAGGAGCGCAATGCGGGGAGGGAGATCGAATTCCGGGTCACCAACCTCGATCCGATCTGGGGACCGGGCGTGACCCTCGCGATGGACTTCAACGACGGACAGATCAAGACCGCGACCGCGGAGGAACTGCGCAAGAACAGGCAGTTCACGCACGTGTATTCCGGAGCGAAGAGCTGGAAGCCGAGCGTCGTCGCAGCTGAGGCGTTTGCGCCCGGCACGGCCAACGCGATCGGCAAAATGCTTGGCAAAAGCGAGCCGGTGACGATATCGGTGTCGCCGTCGCCGATTTCGTTGGCACGCGAAGCGGCGGATCGATTCGTCAACGCCCGTTTCGGGCTGGCGCTGCTGATCGCCGGAATGCTGTACTTCTGGCGCTACCAGTCGATGAAGACCGTGTTCGGAGCAAGCCTGTTCGACTACGCGCAGGCATTTGCCCTGGGATTCGTGGTCAGCGTCGCCGTCGATCAGCTGCCGCAGAAGTTCGCCGAATTCATCAAGTAGCGGCGCGCGACTCCGCACCCGCGCGGAGATAGTTGACAACCGCGCCGGCTGCGCGCAAATTGATTGCTGGTCCGTCTCTACAGGAGGTATCCATGAAGAGAATCTTGGCAGCAACCGCATTGGCCGCCTTCGGCCTTGCTCCGGCGATCGGCGTGGCCTGCGAAGACTACGACGCTACATCGGCGGCAGCGACACCCACGTCGCTGATGGCTGCGGCACCCGCGCCCGCGGTTTCGAAGGCGCCGGCAACTGCCGTCGCGAAGGCGCTTGCGCCCAACCCGACCAGGCAGGCAGCGATCAAGGTCAAGGCCTCCGCGTCAGAACAGAAGCTCGCTGCAAGCACCACCAACTAGACGGCGCCAGCCGTTTTAAAAGCCCGCCTTGCGCGGGCTTTTTTGTTGCCCGAAATCATTCCGCTGGAACTACCTTCACGACACCTGGAACGCCGACGCGGAGGGATGCCAGCAAGTAAATTCAGATAGTTACGTCACGCGCTTCAGACGTATTTCCTGCCGCGGCTGCGCAGCCATCTTTTGGCGAGCGCGGGCGGCATCTCCGCTCCCTTCTGACCTTACCTCGACCTCCTGCCCGATCGTCGAGGACGGGGTGTTCGGCCTGCTGCGCTGGAAAGCGCCGCCGCACGCCGTCTACGAGTCGTGGTCGGTCGCGCGGTGCGAGCCGCATGCTGCGCACGTGTTCGCGCGAGGCAACTTCGCGTCCTAGGCCGGGTCGGACTGCGGTTTTTTGGCGGCGAAGCGCAGTTCGCCTGCTGTCCCCATCTGTTCGTTGGCTACGCCGTGCGGCACATGTCCGGTGGCGACGTGCTTTGCGGCAGACTCGACATGCGTGCGCTGATCGTCGAAGAAAATATCGGCGCCGAACGCGCGCAGGAACTCACCCTTCTCGAGGCCGCCGAGAAACAGCGCTTCGTCGATGCGGATGTTCCACGCGCGCAGCGTGCGGATCACGCGTTCGTGCGCGGGGGCACTGCGCGCAGTGACGAGCGCGGTGCGAATCGGGCTCGCGTCCTCGGGAAAATCCGCCTGGATGCGATGCAGGCCTGACAGAAATTCCTTGAACGGCCCTCCCATCAGCGGTCGTAGCGCAGCGTCCGATTCGCTCTTGGAAAAAGCGGCCAGCCCTTCTTCCTGATACACGCGCTCGGCCTCGTCGGAAAATAACACCGCGTCGCCGTCGAAGGCGATGCGCAGCTCATCGGTTTCGTTGCGAAACACCGTGGGAAAGATCGTCGCCGCGGCGTACCCATCGTCGAGCGCACGCTTCACGTCCTCGGTATCGGCCGACAGGAACAGGTGCGAGCCGAACGCGGGCACGTAGCGCGAAGTCGGCTCACCCTTGGTGAACGCGGCGCGAGTGATGTCGAGCCCGTAGTGCTTGATCGAGTTGAACACGCGCAGCCCGGTATCGGCCGAATTGCGCGACAGCAGCAGCACTTCGACATACTGCTTGTCGGGACGATTGAGCCGCAGCAATTTCTTCGCCAGCGCATATGCCGGCCCGGGCGCGAGGATCTCGTCCTCGTGCTCGATCTGGTAGCGCTGGTAGGCGTCGACGCCCTGGTCGACGAAAATGCGATGGCTGTCGCTCAAGTCGAACAGCGCCCGCGACGAAATCGCCACGACCAGTTTGTCGGCGAGCGTGGGCTTGCTCATTGGACAAGTATAGTCCCGCGGCGCCCGCGTCCTGGATCAGCCGGGTGGGTCGACTTCGGGAAGGCGCAGCACGGCCTGTTCCTCGGCGGTGGTGCGCGGCAGCCCCGCCAGCGCGCCCAGCGTCAGCGGGCGGACCGGGAAGCGCGGCCGGAAGCCGCCAACTGCGGCGGGATGCATGCGCCGTTCGCGTGCGACCAGCTCGGTCACCGTGAGACCGCAGTCGCGCCCTTGGCACGTGCCCATCCCGCAACGCAGATATGCCTTGAGCTGATCGGGCCCGGCAGCACCGGCGCGAACCGCGTCGATTACCTGGCGGGCAGTCACCTTCTCGCAGTGGCAGACCACGGTGTCGCCCTCGGCCAGGCGGAAGCGATCGGGCGGCCGATAGAGCGTGTCGAGAAAGCGACGGCCGCGCAGCGACTTCGCCAGCGCCGAGCGATGTGTACGCGCGGCCGCGTCGCGCGCCGCAACGTCGATGCGGCCAAGCGTGGTGGCGGCGGCAAGCGCGGCGAGCCGGCCACGATGCACCGCCGCCGTCGCGCCGGCGATCGCTGCACCGTCGCCGGCGATGAACAGTCGGGCGACGCTGCTCGCGCCCCAGGCGTCGACCGTGGGCATCCAGCAGGCACTGCGTTCGTCCCAGCACAGAGCACAACCCGCGACGCCGGCGAGCTGCACGTCGGGCACCATGCCCTGGTGCAGCAGCAGATGATCGGCGATGAGCGTACGAGTGCGCCTGTTCGTCGTGAAGCGCACCGACACCACTTTGTCATTGCCCAGCGCGGCGAGTTCGATGACGTCGTGATGGACCGGAATGCTGTCGTTGATGTCGCTGATCAGCGCAGCACCGCGCGCGTAATAGGGCGAGCGCATGAAGTCGATGGCGTACGGCAGCGCGCGTACGAAGCGCGCCGCGTGCAAGATATCGAGCACCGCCACGACAGTGGCGCCCGCGACTTGCAGTTCATTCGCAACCAGATACAACAGTGGACCGCAGCCGGCGAGGACGATGCAACCCTCCGGCACGGCGCCGCCGAGCGCGAGCCGCGCATGCTCGTGCCCCGCGCCGATGACGCCAGGCAGCGTGCCGCCCGCGATCGGCATCGAACGCTCGACCGCGCCAGTGGCGAGGATGACCGCGCGCGCGCGCGCCATGCTCGCCACGCCGGCAACCGAGACGCACAACTCGAAGCCGTTGGCCGCCGCGGCAATGCCGTGGATGGCCGTACCTGCCTTGTGCCGTGCTCCGGACCGCGCCAGCTCGGTCTCCAGCGCCGCGTGTTGCGCGCGCGCGGGCATGAGCTTCGCTTGCACCTCGGACGGTAAGTTGGCGATGCCGCGATACATCGTGCCGCCGGCTTCGTTGTTTTCGTCGAGAAGCACCACATCGAGGCCGAGATCCGCAGCCAGCGTCGCCGCCGCCATGCCGGCGGGACCGGCGCCGACGACGGCGACATCGCAGGTCGTGGCCAGCGCCGCGTCCGCCGGCAGCAGGTCGTCAGGCCGCAGCTTGTCCATCGAAGCGATCGGAAGAGAAGACCCCTTGCGGCTCGCCCAGGGCGCCCGCCGCGATCTGCGGCGCTAGCACCAGCGCATGGATCGCCGCCAGCGTGACCCCGCTGTGACAACTGACGAGGAACGCGCCGGGCGCGGTGCGCGACTGCTGGTAGATCGGCAAGCCATCCGGCGAGAGCACGCGTAGTGCCGCCCAGGTGCGCAGGACATTTGCGTCCGCGAGCCGCGGAAAGGCGCGCACCGCGCGTCGCGCCATCGCCGCCAGCACACCCGACGAGGTCGTGCTGCTAGCGCTGTTCTCCTGCGAATCGCCAACGAGCACCGTGCCGTTGTCGGTTTGGCGCAGCGCTTCGGTAGGCAGCGGCAGCCAGCGCGGCATGCGTTCGAGCACGATGATCTGTCCGCGCTGCGCCGTTACTGGCGCCGCGAGCCCGACCTGCGGCGCGAGCGCGGCGTTGCCCAGGCCCGCGGCCAGGACGATGCGGCGGGCGTGGATTTCTCCGCTACGCGTGGTCAGAGCAAAGCCTTCCGCGATCGGCGCGATGCGTTGCACCGCGTGATCGGTCCGCAACTCGCCCCCACGCGCGACAAATCCCAAGTGCAGGCCGCGCAACAGTTGCAGCGGATTGACGTGCCCGTCTTCCGGGCAATATGACGCGCCTGCGACACCGGGGCCGATATCGGGCAGCAAGCGTTCCACACCTTTGCGGTCGAGCATCGCGAAGCGCAACGGCTCCGCCCCGGCTAGTGTTGCAGATTGGCTCGAATACCGCGCAACCTGAGCGGCGCGCGCCGCCAACTCCCGCTCCGACAGGCACAGATGGACGCCGCCGTTGCGCGCAAAGGCGATGTTCACGCCGCTGTCTTCGCCGAGGCGCGACGCGAATTCCGGCCACAGCCGCGCCGACGCGCGTGTCCATTGCGCGTAGGGAGCGCAATCCAGGCCCTTGCCCTGAACCCATATCAGCCCAAAATTGCCGCGCGCTGCGCGCAGCGCCACATCGCCTTCGTCGAACATCGTCACCCGCTGCTTTCTATCGGCGAGTCCGTATGCAATAGCCGCCCCGACCAGTCCGCCACCGATCACCGCGAGGTCGCACGAGCGTACCGCGGTCGTCACGCCGGCACCTCCGACGCGAATCGCAGGATCGCCGGTATCTGCGCGTCGAAATCCTGGAATGCATGATCGCCGCCACCGTACAGGAACTGCAAGGCTCCGCCGAAATAGTCGACCGCCTCGCGCCAGTCGAGTACTTCGTCGCCGCTTTGCGTCAGCAGAAAGTAGCGCTCGGGCCGGGTGATTCTTCCAATCCGGAATCTGCGCAGCTCGTCGAAATGCTCTCGCGTCAACTCGTAGGTCTCCCCAGTGTAAACATTGCGCTGCGGGCCCAGATAGCGCTCGAGATCCGCATGAGGGCGCACCGACGGATTGATCAGTATTGCCCGCGCTTCCCGACGCTCGGCAAAGTACGTGGCGTAGAAGCCGCCCAGCGAACTGCCGATGAAGGCGAGCGCAGTTCGACTGCGCGAATCGAGCCACCCTTCGACCGCTCGCACTGCCTCGGCGGGCCGGTGGTGCAACTGCGGAATGAAGTATTCGGGACGTCCATCCGCGGGCAATTTCGCGATCGCGGCGCCCAGAGCGCGCGCCTTGATCGACGCCGGCGCGCTGTTGAGGCCGTGCAGGTAAACGATCGTCGGCGGCACGCGTCAGCCCTTGCCGGACAGCCGCGCGAGCAGCTTGTCGTGGATGCCGCCGAAGCCGCCGTTGCTCATGATCACGATATGGTCGCCAGCGCGAGCCTCGCGCGCGATCGCGTCGATGAGCACATCCAGGTCGGTCACCACTTCAGCACGCGCGCCCATCGACACCAGCGCGCCGGCCACGTCCCAGCCTAGGTTTGCCGCGTAACAGTACACGTGGTCGGCCGCCGCAACGCTTGCCGGCAACTGTGCCTTCATCGTGCCCAGCTTCATCGTGTTCGAGCGCGGCTCGAGCACGGCGAAAATGCGCGCACTGCCAACGGCGCGACGCACGCTGTCGAGTGTCGCGGCGATGGCGGTAGGATGGTGCGCGAAGTCGTCGTAGACGGTGACGCCGTTGGCCGTCCCTCGTACTTCGAGGCGGCGCTTGATGCCCCGGAACACCGCCAGTGCGGCGAGGCTCGACGCTACCGGCACACCGACATGCCGCGCCGCCGCAATCGCTGCAAGCGCGTTCAATTGGTTGTGGCCGCCGAGCAACGCGAACGGGGCGAGCACGCCCATCAGCGCGCCGCCGAGCTTGATGGTGCCATCGACGGCGATCGTCCAATCGGCGCCGGTGTCGGCGACGGCGGCGAAGCCGAACCGCTCGACTTCACTCCAGCAACCGCGCGCGAGCACGCGGCGCAGGCTCTCCTCGCCGCCGTTGACGATGATGCGTCCGGCATGTGGAATCGTACGCACCAGGTGATAGAACTGCGTCTCGATCGTGGCGAGATCGGGAAAAATGTCGGCGTGGTCGTGCTCGAGATTGTTGAGGATCGCGGTGCGCGGGCGATAGTGCACGAACTTCGAGCGCTTGTCGCAGAACGCGGTGTCGTATTCGTCGGCCTCGATGACGAAGAACGCGCTGTCGGTCAGCCGCGCCGACACCTCGAAATCGACCGCGACTCCGCCGATGAGAAAGCCCGGCGCGAGACCTGCATGCTCCAGAATCCATGCTAGCAGCGCGGTGGTCGTGGTCTTGCCATGCGTGCCGGCGACGGCGAGCACCCACTTGCCTGGCAGCACGTTCTCGGCCAGCCATTGCGGACCCGAAGTGTAGGCGCTCCCGGCATCGAGGATCGCTTCGAGCAGCGGATTGCCGCGCGAAATCGCATTGCCGATCACAAAGACGTCAGCGTCCTTGGCCACGTCGGAGAGCTGCGTGGCGTCGTAGCCTTCGGTAAGGTCTATGCCCAGCGTGCGCAATTGCGTGCTCATCGGGGGATAGACGTTGGCGTCGCAGCCGGTGACGGTGTTTCCCGCCTGGCGCGCGAGAGCGGCGATGCCACCCATGAAAGTCCCGCAGATGCCGAGGATGTGCAGGTGCATGCGCCTAATGCCCCGCGGGCATTTTGGCCGCGATCGCGCGCTCATAGGCCGATTCGAGGCTCACCGTGTAGCGTGCCGCGTCGGCAAGTCCTGAAGTCGGCAGTCGCGCCTTGATGGTCGCGGCAATAGTTTCGCGCCAGGCGGTGTCGTCGGCGAGTCGGCAAGCGATCTCGACGTAACGCTCGTCGCTGTCGGCGACAGTGTCGGTCACGCCCAGGTGCGCAAGCAGGCTGTAGCTGACACGCTCGGCATGGCGCTCGCCGACGCGAGTGACCACAGGAACCCCCATGTCCAGCGCCGCCGCCGTGGTGTCGCCTCCCGTGTACGGCAGCGTGTCGAGCACCGCACCAAGCAAGGCGTAGCGGGTGCGTCCCTGCGCGTCGTCGTTACCCGGTGGAATAAAGACGACGCGAGCTGCGGGTATGCCGAACCCCGCGAGGCGGCGCAGATACAGCGGCCGCTCGGGATCGCGCAGCGGCGAGAATGCCAATACGGCCTGCGGTACGCGATTGAGGATCTGCCGCCAGAGGTCGAGGCAACGCGGCGACAGCTTCAGCATACTCACGAACACGCCAAAGACAACTGTCGAATCGGCGATGCGCAGGCTTTCGCGTGTCGCGACCGGCACCGGCGCGGGGACGACGCGCCGCACCGGCAGCACGCAGGTGTCGAGCACCAGCGGCGTTTCGATCTGGTAGGCGCCCGCGTCGGACAAATCGGCGAAGGCGTCGGTAAGTTTGTAGTCGACCTCGCGCAGACCAATGCAGCCGTGATAACCCAGATGCGAGACGATCACAGGCGCGGGCTTGCCGAGCAGGATGCCGGGACGCGAGAGCGCCGAATGTCCCATCAGGTCGACGAGCAGATCGAGCCGCCCCGCCGCGATCGCGCGCGCCGCAGCGCGGTCGTCAAGCGATGCCAGCTGCGTGAAGCCGGAGCCGACAGCGCGAAACTCCGCGCTGATGGCGTCCTCCTGGTCCGCGGGAGTGAGCGAGTACAGGTGCACGGCGAAGCGCGAGCGGTCGTGCGCGGCAAGCACATCGCGCAGGAGGCGACCCATGACATGCGCGCGAAAATCGGCGGACAAGTACCCGATGTGAATCAGGCCATCGGCGCGCCGCGGGGCCGGATCGGTGCTGGCGCTTGCGGCCGCAGCGCTCGCATCGCGCGGTTGCAAGTAGTCGTACGTTGCATACAGCCGGCGCATCGCATCGCGCGAAACGTCGCAGTATTGTGCGCGCGCCACTGTCACCGCCGCCAGGTCCGTCTGATCCGGCCGGTACGGCCAATCGAGCGCCAGCGGCAGGTATTTCGCTTCGCGATCGCGCTCGCCAAGGAAGCGCGAAAACATCAACCCAGTCACAATCAGCTCGGCCGACAGCGGTGCGCCGCGCTCGAAACGAAGGAAATCTTCGATCGCCTGGTCGGTCATGCCCCGCTGCAGCCAGTTGGTACGCAGTGCAAACCAAGCGGTCGTATCGGTGGGCGCCAGTTCGCGCGCGCGTTCGAGATAGGCATGCGCGAGATCGGCGCGACCGCGCCGCTGTAGCGCCAGGCCGAGATTGCCCAACGCCTCGATCGAGCCCGGATCGATGGCGCGCGCACGTTCGAACGCGTATTCCGCTTCGACGAAATTGCCGGTCCGGAAGTGGGCGTGGCCCAGCGCCATCGGCGGCGCAATCCATTCGGGCCGGCACTGCGCCGCGGCGGCGAAGCTGCGCCTGGCCTCGGCGAGTTCGCCCTCCGCATAGAGCAGCGCGCCTACGTTGTAATGCACCTCGGCGAGACCTGGAGCTAGATCGAGCGCGGCGCGATACGCGGCCAGCGCGGCGTCGGGCCTCCCCGCGGCGACGTGGGTGGCGGCGCCGTCGAGCAGTTCGCGCAGGTCGCTCACGCCACCGCCGCAACCGCGTGGCGTCGCCAGCCGTAGCCAAACCACGCGTAGGCAAGGAGATTGATGCCGAGTACCGTCGCGAACGCCAGTTGCAGTCCGCCGGCGGTATCGGTACCGAGCCTCTGCCGCGCCGCATCGACGAACAGGCCGATGCCCCACTGCATCGCAAAGCTGCCGCCGAACATCAGCAGGTTCAATGCCGTGTTGGCGCGCGCTGTCAGTTCGCGCGGAAATCCCTCGCTGAGCACCGTGAAGCCCAGCACGTTGACCGCCGACCCGAATCCATAGAGTGCCCACGGCAGATACGTGAACGCGACCGCTCGCGTGGTGATCAAGGCCAGTGCGCCGATGGAAATTGCGAATCCGAGCGCGAACAGATGGCGCGCACCGATGCCGCGCTGCGCGAGCCGCGTCGCGAACAGGCCGAGCCCGAAGTATCCGACGACGATCGCGATACCCAGCACCAGCAGGTGCGCCGCGGCGACGGCTCGCGTGTAGCCGTCGATTTCCATCAACCAGGGCACTGACCAGAGGCCCTGGATCGCCATGAACGAGCCCATCGCGGTCGCCGCCAGCGGACACAGCCACCAGAAGCGCGGACTGCGAAACACGCGCTTCACGCCGCGCCATTGCTCGGCCCAGCCGGGTGCGTTCGCTGGCGGTGGGACATCGGGCACCGTGAAGAACAGCAACGCGGCAGCGACAACCGTCGCGACGGCGAGCCCGACGAACACCACGCGCCACGAAACGACGGTCAATGCCGCTGCCAGGGGTGCGGTCGCCAGCAATGCACCCGACCCACCCGCCACCATCATCCAGCCGGACAGCGACGCCTGCCGATCGCCGGCATACCACGCGGAAATCGCCTTGAGCGGCGCCATGAGGCAGACTGCCACTCCGGCGCCGATCAGAATGCGCGAGAATGCCAGTCCCGTGAGGCCGTCGCTGGCTGCGAATGCCAGCGCTCCGCAGGCTGCCACGAGCAGCAGCACCGGCTCGATGCGGCGCGGTCCGTAACGATCGAGTAGCATCCCGGCCGGGACCTGCGTTGCCGCGAACGCCAGGAAATACGCGCTGGTGAGCAGGCCCAGCGACGCCGCGCTGATCCCGAGTTCGGAAGTCAGTTCCGGCGAGATCACCGCGTTGACCGTGCGAAAAACGTACGACAGCATGTAGGCGGCCGAAAAGCCAATGTAGATGCGGAGAAAATGCGGGGGTGCCATGCACTCGGTTCGCGTCAGGTGCGCGCAAAAGGCACGAACAGGTTCGACGCGCTCGGCATGGGGGCGGCCACGAGCGCGGGCTGCTGCAGAAAAGTTGGCATTGCTATCGCAGGAGGCATTGGTGACGGCGGCTATTATCGCCGATCATCGCCGCCGCGCCTGAAGATGGCCTTGCCCTCTCCCATAAAGCCCGGTGTCCAGGTCCACCATTGCGTCTCACGCCGCCGCGAGCTTGACCGAAACGACCACTCCTCGACCATCGGCTCGATTTCGCGCACTCGCGCTGCCGCCATGAAATTCCGCGATCAGGCGCACGATGTACAGGCCAAGTCCGAGGTGCGGCGCATCGCCACCGGTGTCGCCACGCACCGACACCATCGAATCGAACAGCCGGCCGGGCATCGACTCGGGCAACGGCGGACCCTGGTTCTCGACTTCGATCTCGGCCGCGGCCTCCGCGCGGCGCAGGCGCACGACGATCGGCGCATGCGTTTCGCCTGAGGCGCCGAATTCGGCGGCGTTGGCAATGAGCTTGTCGAGCATTTGCGCGATGAGCTCCGGCGCGCCATCGATCCACAGGCTTGCGCCCGTCGCTTCGAATACGATGGTCTGATCGGGATAGGCTAGGCGATAGCCGTCGACGCACCCCGCGACGACCGCCGTCAGGTCGAAACGCTCACGCTCGGCGTCGCCCAAGCTCTGTTCGAGCCTTGTGGCCTCGGTCATTCGCGTCAGGATGTGCGTCAGCCGCGCCAAGCCCTGTTGCGCGCGATCGATGTAAACGCGCGCGTCGCCGGGCAGCGCCGACAACTGCAGGTTTTCCAGCGAACTCTTTACCACCGCCACCGGCGTACGCAATTCGTGCGACAGCCGGCTGGCCATGTTCTGCTGGTAGCTCGCGTACTGCGCAAGGCGCGAAAGCGCACTTGAAAAGCTGCGCGACAAGTCGCCGATTTCGTCGCCCGCGGTCGACGCCACCACCGCGCCTCGCGCGCGTCCCTGCTCGTCGATGGCAGCTTCGGCTTCGTCGCGCAGGCGGCGGATGCGCGCGACCAGGCGCGATGCGTAGAGCGTGAGGGCCAGCGAGCCGATGAGCAACGCCGCGAGCACGATCGAGAATAGCCGTTCGAATGCGCGGTTGCGCTCGGCCAGCACGGCGTTGGTCGTTTCCTCGACGATGACCACGCCGCGCACCTGGTCGCCAACCCAGATCGGGTGCGCCGCCGAAACGATGACCGCGCGGCCATCGGGAGTGGGTCGACGATCGATGGTGAGGATGCCGGCGAGCGCGCCGTCGATTTCGCGCGCGGGAATGAGTACCCGCCCTGCTTGCTCCTCAGTAAAATCGTTGGTCGGCTGCGTCAACACCAGCGAGTACAGCGGATGCAGGAGTTCGCGTTCGACCCAGCGCCATACCCACGGCAACGCCGTATCGGCGGTTCCCGCGGCGGGCGCGCCCTTGAGCGTTCCGGCGCGCGCGAGCACATTGAGGTCGCGATCGACGACCCAGATGCGCGCGGTGGTGCGCGAAAGTCCCTGGATGATCTGTTCGATCTCGGGCGATCGCGGCGCCACCGTGAGCGGTGGCGGGGCGGTGGAAGGCACCGGCACCGCCGTGGAAGTGTCGCCGCTGCGCTCGGTCGTCAGCGTCTCGCCCCGCACCGACTTGACGTCGAACAATCCCGGCCGTTCGTGGAGCGCCGTTGCCACCGCCTGCGCGGTTCCGGCGAGCGTGCGCTCCTGCGCGTCGCGCAGGAAGCGCTCAAGCTCGCGCACGTACTCGTAGCCCAGCCAAGGAATGGCCAGGAACACCGTCAGCACCAGCAGCAGTTGCGCGCGGATGCCGAGCGCCATGCGGCGCGGCTTCATCGAGGCTCTACGGTTCCTGTGGATTCCAGCGGTAACCCATGCCGTACACGGTCGCGATGCAGTCGAACGTGGCGTCCTGGGCCTGGAACTTGCGCCGGATGCGCTTGATGTGCGAGGTGATCGTGCTGTCGTCGACGACGATGTTGGCGTCACGCATCAGACTGTCGCGGTCCTTCACGTGGCCCGGATACTTGGCCAGCGTGTGCACCATCCAGAACTCGGTCAGCGTCAAGTCCACGCGTTTTTCCGCCCAGTGCGCCGTCAGCCGCTTGCCGTCGAGCCGCAGCGGACCGCGCTCGATGACGTCCTCGACCGCGGTTGGCGCCGACAGCAGGTCGCCGCGCCGGAAAAGCGCGGCGATGCGTGCGGTGAGGTGCGGCAGGCTCACGTCCTTGGTCAGGTAGTCGTCGGCGCCCAGGCGCAGGCCGACGACGATGTCGAAGTCCGAATCGCGCGCCGACAGGAAGATGATCGGCAGGCTCGCCGAGAGAGCGCGCAGTTCGCGACACAGGGCGAAGCCGCCGTCAATGTCATCGGCCAGGCCGATGTCGATGAGAGCGAGGTCCGGCAGGCGCGTGCGAAAGGCGGCAAGCGAAGTCGCGCGATCCGCGTACGCGGCAACGTCGTAGCCCTGCTTCTTCAGCGCGTCGGCGTAGTTGGCGCGGATGGCAGGCTCGTCTTCCACGATGGCGATGCGGCGGCTCATGACGGCTCATATTACCGCAGGCAATGCGCGTGTCGACGCGGCTTCGCGCGTTGCCCTCACTTCGCCACAATTCTTCGTCGACCCGCCAGTTTCCCGACCGTGCGCAGCCGCGACGCGCCCTCGTAATCAGGGTGCGGCAAGGCAACAGTGGTCAGTGATTCAACCAGTCAAGGAGACGGCGATGCAGGCAGCGGGAAGCAGGGTCGACACGCGGGTATGGCGGGAACTGGGGCAGTTGGCGATCGAGGGCATGGCCGTCGGTTTGGTGTTCAGTGTGCTGCTCGCCGCGGCAGTGTACATGGTTGCGCACAACGGGTCGGCCGCCGATTTTGCGCTGGCGCCCGCCACCGTGGAAACAGCGTTCGCTCGCGCGCCGCAGTAGATACGGACCCCGCCGAGCGGGGAGGACCCGTCGGCCGGCCTGCACTGGCGAGAGCACGTTCGCAATTCTGGACAGCGCAGGTCGGTCGAGTCTTCCCCCGTCGGCGGAGCCGCGCGCCTGCGCAGCCGCGACTCGGTTGCGCACACTCACTTGCGCAAACACGACGCCTTCGCCAGCGCAATGCCTCCGCCGAAAAGCGCGACTGCAATGAACATGCCGAGAATCGTGGTGGCAATTGCGGCAGTCACGCCGGTCCAGTCCATGGCATCAACGGCGAACCACGCGACGGTTGCGCCGATTCCACCGCAAACGATGATCGCGAGCAAGGAAGGCAGAATGGAGAGCATCGGGAAGGCAGCTGGCCGCGAAGTCGCCCACCAAGTATAACAGCCGGGACACTGCCGTCGCCGGAGGAGTCGTGCGCATTTTCTGTTTGCTGTTCACCTTGCTGCTGCTGCGCAAACAGCGCTTGCAGCGGCGCCCGGCATCACCGCCGAGTAAGTCGAACGTCGACGAATCGGGCGAACGCATCGTGGGCAAAGTTCGCAATGTCCTGTTCATCATGTGCGACCAGTTGCTACTCGCTAGCCCAGTGCCTGCCGGTCAGGCGCGCCGCGCGCGAGCTCGACTCGGCGCACCCGGTGCTCGCCGCGTATCGACAACAAGAGGAATGCGCCAACTTCATGCGCGACGAAGCCTGGCAGACCGTGCGGCCGGCCTACCAGGGACTGATCCAGCAGATCGACGATCACCTGGGCCGCGTCTGCGACGCAGTCGAGGCGCTGGGGCGCTTCGACGAGCGGACCAGCGGGGGCGGTGAATGTTCCACTGCCCGAACTCTGCCACGGCAAGGGCATTGACGTGACTGCAAACGAATGAACACTACATCTACAATTCTTCGTAAGCCTCTTCGTCGAAGCCGAGCAGCTTCGGACCCGGATCCTCGAGCACGGGCCGCTTGATCGCGCTGGGCTTTTCCAGCATCAACGCGATCGCACTTTTTTCATTCTTGACGCGCGCCTGAACCTCTGGCGGCAGCAATCGCCACGTGGTCCCGCGACGATTGAGCACGTTCTCCCACCCAAACTTCGCGCACCAGATCTCGAGGAGTCCGCGCGTCGGCGGAAGTTTCTTGAAATCGACGAATTCGTAGCGCTTGCCGTGGGCATCCAGCCACGCCCGCGCCGTTTTCACTGTATTGCAGTTGACGATGCCGTAGAGTTTCATCGCGCCGCCCGCCTTGCTCCAATCCGGAGCGACCAGTATAAAGGCGGTTGCGCATTCAATCTGCTGCCAATCGTCCCATGAACGATTCCGCGATACCGCTCCGAGTCGATCTCGCGGCGCGCCCCGCCGTGCGCGCGCTGGTCGCCTCCGAGATCCGCGAAGTCGCCAACGCGGGCATGGGCGATCCAGACATCCTGCCTTTCTGGTTCGGCGAGCCCGACGAAGTCACTCCTGGCTACATCCGCGACGCCGCCGTGGCATCGCTCAATGCCGGCGAAACGTTCTACACCCAGAATTTCGGCATTGCGGAGTTGCGCGACGCAATCGGCGGCTACCTATCGCGATTGCACCGGCCCATCGCGGCCGACAACATCGCCGTGGCCGCGTCTGGGATGTCGGCGCTGATGCTGACGGTCGAGGCGCTGGTCGATCACGGCGACCGCGTCGTGTGCGTCACTCCGTTATGGCCGAACCTGACCGAGATTCCCAAGATCCTCGGCGCCGAGGTCGTACGCGCGCCGCTGACCTTTCGATCCGGGGGCTGGACACTCGACCTCGACCACCTGCTCGACACGCTGACGCCGGGTACGCGTGCAGTGCTGATCAACTCGCCGAACAATCCCACCGGGTGGACGCTCGATGCGGCAAGCCAGCAGTCAATCCTCGAGCATTGCCGCAGGCTCGGCATCTGGATCGTCGCCGACGATGTGTACGAGCGGTTGCACTACACTAAAACGCCGAAGGCAACGGCGTGCGCACCGTCGTTCCTCGATCGCGCGGACAGCGAGGATCGACTGGTCAGCACCAACAGTTTTTCCAAGTCGTGGCTGATGACCGGCTGGCGTCTGGGCTGGATCGTGGCGCCCGATGCGTTGCTGCCAGACCTGGGCAAGCTCATCGAATACAACACCTCGTGTTCACCGGTGTTCGTGCAGCGAGCCGGCGTGGTCGCGATCAACGATGGCGAGCCGACGGTCGCGCATACGCTCGCGCGCTATCGTCGCTCGCGCGATTTTCTGGTTACGGCACTCAACACGCTGCCCGGCATCGAAGCGGCTGCCCCGGAAGGTGCGATGTACGTGTTCTTCAGGGTCGCCGGCGTCACCGACAGTCTCGACTTCTGCAAGCAGCTGGTACGCAACGCCAGACTCGGCCTCGCGCCGGGTAGCGCCTTCGGTCCCGAAGGCAACGGTTTCGTGCGCTGGTGTTTCGCGGCGAGCGAAGCGCGGTTGGCCGAAGGGGTGCAGCGCCTGGGAGCGTTTCTGCGGCGTTGACTCGCGCCGGTGTGACCGGCGCCAGCATTGCGCCATAATTCTTCCTGGCCGCGCCAGAGCACGCGCGTGGCGACGACACATTCGAGCGTCGTACTGCATGCTACGCAACCACGGCTTTCCCAGGTTGCAGGGCGGTCTTCTTCCGCGGGGCCACGCGGCTACAGCGACGCGGACGCTGGGCTGGCCGGTTTGAAGTAAACAGGGGAACACGCATGACGATGCACAGGATGCAGCGCGCCCGCCGCTGGATGGTGGCACTGTGCGCCGCATGGGCGAGCGCGCTCGCCGCACAACCGGTCGAATTTTTCTCGCCGCAGGGTGAGGTCAAGGGCGTGCGCCAGGTTGCGGCGCGCTTCGCCACGCCAATGGTCCCCTTCGGCGATCCGCGCGAGCTCGACCCCTTCGACATCAGCTGCCCCGAAAAAGGCCACGGCCGCTGGGCCGACATGAAGAACTGGATCTACGACTTCGACCGCGACCTGCCGGCCGGCGTACGCTGCAGTTTCGCACTCAAGGCGGGCGTCACCGCCCTCGACGGCAAGGTCCTGGAAACAGGCCAGCGCTTCGAATTCTCGACCGGCGGCCCGGCGGTCGTGAGCAGCCTGCCCGGCGAAGGCGCGCGCATCGACGAGCGGCAGGTGTTCATCCTCGGCCTCGACGCCCCGGCCAAGCCCGAGACCATCCTCGCTCACGCGCATTGCATCGCGTCCGGCGTCAACGAGCAGATACCCGTGCGGCTGGTGGGCGGCGATGAGCGCAAGACCATTCTCGACAACCGCAAGTCGTTCGCCGCGAGCTATTTGCGCGTGCTGCTGCTCGACGCAGACGCGGGGACGACGCGTAATTTCCTGTTCCGTCTGCCCGCGACCGGCAGCGACGAAGAAAAATTCCTGCGCCTGCGCGACGCTGCGGATTCGCCGCTGGTAACGCTGGCGTGCACACGCACCCTGCCGGCAAACGCCGAGATCAAGCTGATCTGGGACAAAGGCATCACGGCGACCACCGGCGTGGTGAGTTCGACCGCGCAGGCGCTGGCCTTCAAGGTGCGACCGGCTTTTCGCGCGACGTTTTCGTGCCAGCGCGTCAACAAGGACGCACAGTGCATTCCCATCCAGTCGTTCTCCCTCGCGTTCGCCGCGCCGGTGGCGCGCAACGAGGCTGCAAAGATCCGCCTGGTCGACGCGACGGGCAAACGCTACGCGACGCAGTTGCCACTGCAAAAGGAGGGCGACACCGTCGACGCCGTCAATTTCGGGCCCGGGCTGCCCGAGCAGCAGACCTTCAAGCTCGAGCTGCCGCCGGGACTCAAGGATGACGCCGGTCGCGCGCTGGAGAACGCGCACAGCTTTCCGCTGACGGTGCGCACCGACGAGTATCCGCCACTGGTGAAATTTCCCGCGACCTTCGGCATCCTCGAGGCCAAGCTGCCGCGCGGCGAGAAGACGCTGCTGCCGGTGACGGTGCGCAATGTCGAGCCGGTGCTTTCGGGCAGCCAGGCGGAAGGCGCGGCACTTGCTGCCGCCCGCGGCGCCAAGGCGCCGATCCCCGGACAAGTCGCGCGCGTCAACACCGCCGACGACCTGGCGATGCTCGACTGGCTGCGCCGCATCGAGCGCGGCGACAAGATCGACCGCGAATACGACGACAAGAAGGAGCGCTGGATCACCAGGCGTTACGGCGCGGCATATTCGATCTTCGGCCCCAAGGATCCGCGCACGGCCATCGAGGTGCCCAAGCTGCTGGGGGCGCGCGCCTTCGAGGTCATCGGCATTCCCCTGGAGAAGCCCGGCTTCTACGTCGTCGAGCTGGCCAGTCCGAAACTCGGCGCCGCACTGCTCGCGCAGAACCGTCCGTTCTACGCCCGTACCAGCGCGGTGGTCACCAACCTCGGAGTGCACTTCAAGCTCGGCCGCGAATCGTCGCTGGTCTGGGTGACGCGCCTGAACGACGCGGCACCGGTGCGCAATGCGCGCGTCACCGTTCGCGACTGTTTCGGCAACATGCACTGGCAGGGACGCACCGACGCGAGCGGCATCGCGCGCATCGCGCGCGAATTGCCGCGCGACGACTTCGACTGCCATTCCGAGTACAGCGGCTATTACGTCATCGCGCGCACCGACTCCGACATGGCGTTTTCGTTCTCGGCGTGGGGCGAAGGCATCAGTCCGTGGCGTTTCAACGTGCCGACGGGAAGCTACGAAGGGCCGTATGTCGCCCACGCGGTCCTCGACCGCTCGCTGCTGCGCGCCGGTGACACGTTGTCGATGAAACTGTTCGTGCGTCAGCAGACCAGTGGAGGCTTTGCGCTGCCGCCTCGCGTGGCATTGGGCAATCGGGTCACCATCGTCCACCTGGGCAGCGACCGCGAATACGAAATTCCGGTCAAGTGGGATAGCACGCCGAACGCACAGCACGGTGAAGGCAGCTTGGCCATTCCCAAGGACGCCGCACTGGGCATCTACCAGATCGTGGTCCATGACACGCTCGCCGAGCGGCGTGACAAAACCAAGCGCGTGGCGGGCACCTTTCGCGTCGAGCAGTTCCGGGTGCCGCTGATGCGCGGACGCATCCAGGCGGTCGGCGCACCGCTGGTCAACCCGACCGAAGTCAAGGTCGACCTCCAGGTGAATTATCTGTCGGGCGGCGGCGTCGGCGCCCTTCCGGTGAAGTTGCGCACGCAGATCGCCGATCGGGTCGTCGCATTTCCGGACTACGATGACTACGCGTTCGCCAAGGGCAACGTCAAGGAAGGCCGCGACGAGACCGGCGACGCCTTTGCTATGTCGGGCGACTACGATTTCATCGATCCCGATTCCGCGCCCGACGTTGCCGAGAACAATCCCGTCGCAACCGCGCGCAACGGCGTATCGGAGTTGCCGCTGACGCTCGACGCGTCGGGCGGCGTACGCGTCACCGTCAAAGACGTCAACAAGAGCGATTCCGCGCGCGACATGGTCGCCGAAATGGAGTATCGCGACCCCAACGGTGAAACGCTGACCGCCGCGTCACGCATCGCGCTGTGGCCGTCATCAATCGTGCTGGGCATCCGCCCGGACGGCTGGGCGGCTTCCAAAGACCGTCTCAAGTTCACCGTCGTCGCGGTGGATCTGCGCGGCGAACCGGTCGCCGGAGTGGCAGTCAAGACCGACGCGTTCCAACGCGCGTACTACTCGCACCGGCGGCGACTCATCGGCGGCTTCTACGCCTTCGACCAAGGCAGCGAGACCAAGCGCGTCGGCGAATTGTGCAGCGGCACGACTGACGCGCGCGGTCTGCTGATCTGTGAAATCCAGCCGCCGGCCACCGGCAACCTGATCGTTCGCGCCACGGCCGCCGATGCACAAGGCGACATCGCCATCACCCGCGCCGATGCCTGGGTCGCCAGCGGCGATGACGACTGGTACGGCGGCTCCGACAACGATCGCATCGACCTCCTGCCCGAGAAGAAGCGCTATGAACCCGGCGACCTCGCGCGCCTGCAGGTGCGTACACCGTTCAAGGAAGCGACGGTGCTGGTGACGGTCGAGCGCGAAGGCGTGCTCGAAGCGTTCGTCCGCACGGTCAAGCGCGGCGCGCCGACCATCGAGCTGCCGATCAAGCCGGAATATTCGCCCAACGTGTTCGTCTCCGCATTCGTCGTGCGCGGCCGTATCGGCGGAGTCGCGCCAACGGCGCTGATCGACCTGGCCAAGCCGGCGTACAAGATGGGACTGGCTGAGATCCGCGTCGGGTGGTCGGCGCATGAGCTCGCGGTCAAGGTCACCCCCGAGCAACTTGCCTACAAGGTCCGCGACAAGGCGAAGGTGACGATCCAGGTACGACGCCCCGACGGCAGCGCACCGCCCAAGGGCGCCGAGGTGGCGCTTGCCGCGGTCGACGAAGGCCTGCTGGAATTGCTGCCCAACGATTCGTGGAAACTGCTCGACGCGATGATGAAGCGCCGCGGCGAGGAGGTCACGACGTCGAC
>JBDTLK010000022.1:0-31855 GCA_039934835.1 Edaphobacterium sp. (SeqCode)
GGATTTCCAGCGCGTCGAGCACGCCGCGCATGCCGACGTTGTCCGCCACGCCGCCATCGACCAGATGCAGGAACGGCCGATGGACGCTGTCACCGTAGGCCTGGGTCGCCTTGAGGGAGCGTATCGCGCGGGCCGCGGGCCGTGGCGGATTGGGCGAATCGATGAACGGCTTGGCCCACGCCGGCAGGCCGAAATTGCAGGTACCGCCATAGTTATTCAGGGTGATCGACGAAAGCACGACCGGAACCGCCGACGAGGACGCTGCAGCACGCGACAACTTGACCGCGTTAAGGTCCGAACAGATGACGTCGAAATAGCCCTGGTTGTAGACAAAACGGGCGCCCGTCGAAATGTCGGTGGCCGACGCCAGGATCATTGGTCCGCCGGCGCGATCAAGGTCACCAAAGGTCGCATCCTTGAACAGAATCTCATCGTACAAGTGCGACGCAAGTTCAGACCGGCCGAAGTGATCCGATGCCAGATTGCCCCAGTTTGACGGACTGAGAGCGCGGGAGACAATTTCGCCCTGCACATCGCGCTTCAGGAAACTTTTTTCATACATGTCGAACAACTTGTCGCCGTAGAGCCCGAACGCCAGCGCGGTGAAGCTGCCCCCCGATACGCCGGTGATGACGTCGACCTGGTCGAGTAGCCGGATGGTGTTTCCTTTCGGGCCCACGATCTTCGTCTGCGCAAGATATTCGAGCACGCCGTACGAAAACGCGGCCGCGCGGGTGCCTCCGCCCGAGAAGGCAAGGATGACCAGAAAATCCTTGTTGTTGCCCTTGGCTTGCGCCTGGCGAGTCTCGAAGCGGTAGCCTGCCTTGGCGTCGACCTGCGTGATCGGCGGATTGACAGGGCGCGTGGCGCAGCCGCCAACCAATGCTAGGGATGCAAGTCCAAGCAACGGCAAAAGTCGCAATGAAGTCATGGTTGCGAAAGATTCCAATAGTGTATTGACCGTGGAGCGAATGCTCGCCGCGCCGCAGCGCGCGTGGCACGGTGAAGACAATTGAAAAAGGTGTTGGTTCCAGGTGCGGGAAGTGCTTGGCGCTGCCACTGGCAACGCTATGCGCGCGTGAAGTCCGTACTTCGAATACGCGACTGCTCAGGCAAGGTCGCGCAGTTTCCCAGCTTCCGCACGATTATTCCAGTGCGCAAAGGTAACGATCAATGCGTTTTCGCATCGGACCGGCTAGACATTCGCTGTTGAGCGGGCGCTGGCCCGACAGCGTCACCGTCCGGGAACCCGACAGCAAGTCGCAGTCGCAGTCAGATTGGCCGGGGTGCCGCCGCGATTGATTGCCGCGCAGAACCAGGTCGTACTGGCGCCCGTCGCCTTGTCCTGCGCTACGCTCATCATCACCGACGTACTGTCGCAACTGCCGGCGGTCAGGGTATAGCTGGCACTGCATGCGGGTGAAGTCGCGCTACCGCTGCCGCCGGACCCCGCAATCGATACCGGCGCCGACGCTTGCGTCGTGCATTGCAGCGCCGTCGCGTCGTCGACGACCTGGTAGCCGACGACATCGAAGATGAGCTGCGCCGACAGGCCCGCGGGAAGCGCGAAGTAGATGTTGTTGGTAACGATCTGCGGCACGATATACATCGTCGACAGTCCCTGGCCATGGGTGTAGTTCAACGCCACGTTCGACAGCACCGTGGAGAGACTGTTGACGTCGCTTATTCCGAGGTAAGCGTCAAAGTTGGGATTGAGAATCGTGGCGACGATGGCAACCGCGTGGATCGATCCACCTGGTGGATTGGTCAGGCCGCAATCCGACGCTGCCGCGCCACCATATTGGGCCCAGTTCTGGCCGGTCGTGATGAACCCGGGAATGCCGTAGAGAGTATTGCCGGCAATCGGTCCCTGCACGCCGCTGCCGAACGTAGCGCTGCGCGTGTCCATGATGCGGCATGGCTCCAGCGGCTTGTAGACGAGACCGGGTGCCGGCCCGCTCGACAGGATGACATTGACCGCACTGCCCGGCGGCACCGAGCTGCCCGCCAGCGGCGTCTGCGAAATGACAGTGCCGGCCGGAACCGTTGCCGACGATTGCGTGGTCACCGCGCCGAGCACCAGGTTCGCGCCGGTGATCGCGGTGGTCGCCGCGCCTTGCGTCAAGCCGACGACGTTGGGCACGAGCACGGGTGCCGGACCGGTCGACACCACCAGGTCCACCGCGCTGCCACTCGCCACCGTCGCACCCGCGAGCGGATTTTGCGAGATCACGTTGCCTGCCGGTACGCTGGCCGACGATTGCGAGGTCACCGTGCCGACCACCAGGCTCGCCGCATTGATCGCGCTGGTGGCCGCGGCCTGTGTCAATCCGACGACATTAGGCACGAGGACACCTGCGCCCGACACCGACGCCTGCAGATACACGGTGGTGCCGCTGGTAACGATGGCACGGGCGATGGGCGACTGGGCGATCACGCCGGCGGCCGAGGGCACTTGCACATGGTTTACGGGCGCGGCAACGAGACCTGCGGCCGAGATCGCCGACAGCGCAGCGCCTTCCGTGAGCCCGACGAAATTCGGCACCAGGACGCCGTTCGCGCCCAGCGAAATGACCAGCGCAACCGCGGTGCCCGGGGAGCGAGATTGTGCCGCGGCAGGATTCTGCGAGATGACCGAGCCCGCCGCGACGCTTCCGGAGGTCTGTGTCGTCACAGCGCCGACGGCGAGGCCGGCGCCAGTGATCGATGTTGTCGCCGCATCCTGGGTCAGGCCAACGACGCCGGGAACCGTCACATTGGCGACACTACCGATATTCACAATCGTATTGACGATCCCCGGATTGCCCATCGCATCGTAGGCAATCACGGTCAGCGTGCGCGAGCCGCTGGGCCCGGAGGTCGCCGGCAGTGTGATCGCGAACGATCCAGGCGGCGTGAATGTCGGCACGAAAATCTCGTTGTCGGCGACCACACCATCGCCGTTGACATCGAAGTAGACCTCGCCGCGAGTCACCGCAACGTTGTCGGTGGCACTGAAGGTCACTGGAATGGTGGCGCCAAGCGGGAACCCCGCACCGCCAGTGGGCGCGGCCATCACGGTGACCGGCGGAGTCAGGTCGCGCGGACCGAAAACTTCGACCAGGTCATAGAAGTTGGCTTCCGTCGGTGGCGGAAACGACGCCACCGACGGCTCGAGATTCCCGAACGCCTGACCCATGGTCTGGAATGTGTGTGCGAAGCGCGAATCGATATGCGCCCAGTTGTTCGATACCGCGTCGGACGCGCCGGAGTAGTAACTGATCGGACACGTCGCCCCGTTGGGAACCATGACGCCCGACGGGCACAGCTGGTAGGCATAGTTCATGACGCTGACGTAGTGCGGATCATAGTTGTTTTTGTGGTTGATGCCGCCATGCATCAACGAGAGCAAATGCCCCATCTCGTGGTTGAAGGTTTCGAACTGGTCCTTGAGGGTCGCGGTCTCGTTGTTGGGGCCCGGGAAGATCACGCCGGACAGTGTGACGGCAAGATTTCTTCCGTTGGCGAACGGCCCGTCATAGCGTTCCAGTGCGTGCCCAAATCCGCTGGATGCATCGAACAGCGTGTACTTGCTTGTCGCGTTGGGCGCTACAGTCCATGCAGGAGTGATGGTAAGTATCTTGTTCCCGCTGACACCGTTGGTCGCAACTTGGGAGATTCGACGCAGCTGACCCGCGCCCGTGCCGGCGGTGATCTTGATCTCCTCGTTGCGCATGGAAGCCGAGCCGGCGTTGCCGGTGCCGTCGTCTTCGAGGCTATACAAGTCGTTGACGGCGATCGCCGTTCCGGCGACCGGGTTGACGTTGTCGTCGCCGCCGTTCACCGCCGACGCAGAGTAATGGTCGGACATGACGATATGCAGGAACGCGAATTCCCGCGCACCGCGGTGATGCGACCAGAACAGCGTGTTGTGGACCGAGTCGAAGTCCACCGCGGTGACACCCGGCAGGTTCACGCTGTTGGTCAGGCCGAAGTAGAGAATGTCGACCGGCGGCCCCGCAACAGTCTGTCCGCCGACCACCGGACCCAATCCCATGTTTCGGGAGAACGACTGCATCGCGGCATCCCTGCCGGTTCCAGCGTCAACATGCAGTTGGATGCCGGCCTGAATTCCATTGGTAAGCGCCGGCGCCGCGGCGAACGCCTGCGCGAGCATGCGCACCATGCCCGACACGGGGCGCTGCGTGCGGCCGAAGTTCAACGGAGTCGGGCGATCGGCAGTCCAGTCGACCTGGAGGAAGAGGTCGCGCTTGAACGGATTGGCGCCCATTCCCGGGAGGTCGAGGTCGATGGTCCCGGTGCCTTCGAGATCGATGCCCTGCGTCTCCCAGTGATCGAGCAGTCCGTCCTGATCGCTGTCGAGGTGATCGCCGCGGACGATCAACTGCTTCGCGCCGGCATCGACCTGTGCGTAATACACGACTCTATGGTCGCCCAGGCGAGCGGTGCGGGCCACCAACGCGCCGTCGTAGTTGGCCTGCGCGAGCGGGTCGTGGACCGAAATGGCCGACACCGTGTGCAACCCGGTCGACGACTTGATGGTGTCGCCGATCTGCACGACCGGAATCGGGCTCGAGCGCGAGAACAGCGTTTCGCTGGCGTGATCGTTCTCGGTCTCGCAGATGTTGTTGGTGCCTGCGACGATGACGGGAATCGCCCCCGACGGCGCGAAGACCATGTCGTCGCCAAGTAGCGTCGGCAGCAGGACGGAGCCCGGCGCGCGCGTCACGCAGACGCGTTCGAAGAGTGGCGCGCTGAGGTCGATGCGTATGGTCCACAGACCCTTCTGTGCCGAAAAGAGGAACGGCTTGCCGGTGCCGGGGTTGGTGCGGCTGGCAGCGTTGGGTGTGCCGATGAACGACACCACGATCGAGCCGTTGGCAACACCATCGACGTCGGGCGTGTAGACCACACCGACGCGGCTGTCGAGCTCGATCGACTGCAGGTAGAGCTTGTTGCCGGAGCCATCGACCCCGAGTTCAGATTTCGGAACCGTCGCGTTTTCGCCGACGATGCGCACCAGCCGCCGCGTGCCCGAAGCCAACTGAATCGAAAGGAATATGCCGTCGCCGTGGCCGCGATTGCCGGCGAATGCAATGACCTTGCCGTCCGATGTGATGCCGGATGCGGCGCCCAGCGCGGTAAAGCCGTTGGCGCTGCCCGCGATGGCGGTCGGCGCGCCCAGCGCGTAATTGAAAAGATTTATCGGGTCGGTGGCATTCACGCCGCGCACGACGATGCGCCCGTCGTCGGCCATCATCGGTCGCGACTGCGCGGTGTTGAGTCCGAACGAATTCTGGGTGCCGGCGTCGGTCGCGTCGGTGGGATTCTTGTTGACCGTTACAAGATAGCGCGTCGGGCTAAGATTGACGTTGAACGCACCGAACGCGAGCTGCGAAGTGCAGGTCTCTCCCGCGTTGCAAACGCCGTCCTTGTTGCCGGGCTGCCCGAGCGCTCGGTCCTCGAGGCTCCGGGTATTGTTCATCGCCGGATTCTGGTAGAGGAGGTCGAAGTTGCTGGCGCCGCCGCCGGTCGCCGCGCGCATCATCACCGAGTTTTGGTTAGGAGTGCCCGAGCGGAACACGCGCACTTCGTAGTTGTTGGATGGGGTGATGCGCGTCCACACCGCGACCTCATCGTTGTTGTTGATGCGCGCGCTCTCGCCGAATGAGCGGCTTTGCGGATGGAACCCCGGGGAAATGTCGACGACCCCTGCGATCGGCGTCCACAGGTGCACCGCCTCGTCGGTAAAGGTGCTGGCCGAGTAGCGCCCGATGAACGCGACCTTGCCCTTGTCGTTGACCGAGGGGCCATTGCCGAAGCTCACGAAGCCGCCCAGGCCACTTTCCGCGACTACGGTGGCCGCGTAGAAAACGCTCGCCGCGGCCGAGTTGGCGACGGCGGCAAGTGCCACGAAGGCGAGCCTCGCTATCGCGCTCGCCAACGCGACGCGCGACTTCCCCGAACCGCCGTTCGCCAAACGTACCATTGACCCCCCCGGGGTGTCGAAACGACACGAAACGCGACCGTACCACGCAAGTCGAGCGGTCCGCAATTGGTGAAGTCGCAGCGCCGCCTGGCGTGCGGACGCGGTCAAATTCCCGCGTCGTGTTGCGCATGATTTGTGCGCTACATCGTCAGTATTCGCTGTACGGATCCTCGAAATAACCCGCAAATATTTCCGGCGGTGAGTGCAGATGCATGCTCCGCAGGTGCTCGCGCAGGAGTTCCTGTATCGCGGTGCCCGACAAATCGTCTACTTGGATGTTCATGGATCTCGGCCGGAAAAATCACGCAGCCACCCGTGTGCGTCATTGCTGCATGCGCGCAAACAAAAATTTGTGGAGCACGACTGAGCCTGTTGTAAGGCTCCGTCCATCCTGGCGCGGCTCCAGGGCGGTCGGCGCGGGCGGGCACTGCCGAACGCGAATGCGATAGACTTGGGCAAGTCCGCGGCCCGTGGGATAGGACGCATATGCAAGCCCTTCAGAAAATCGCCCCGGCGTTCGGCCTCGAGTTGCGCGACGTACCCCCCAGACGCGCCCGCGCCCGGTGAAGTCATCGTCGCCGTCAGCGCAGCGGGCATTTGCGGCACCGACCTGCATACGGTCGACGTCGGCGAGGGCACGCTGGAGGAAGCGCTACGAACTGGAAGCGTTGGCCGCGCTCGCAGGCGCCGAGTATCGCGACGTGGTCGACCACCCCACCGCGTGGTCATCGAGCATGCGGCCGTCTTTGCGCAATTTTCAGCGAAAGCCGTGCACGACACTGCTGTCGCTGGGTCAGGGCGTAAACTTTCGGACGACGCTGCGCTTCGCGCCGCCGCGCAAGCGACTCTCGAGCCTTCCTGGAGACCGCGGGAATCACTGCGATTCATCTGGGCGCGGTCGATCCGGCCGCTGCGTTTTCGTTGCCGAACCCAGTGGCGGCGCCAGCCGATCCGGGACATGCGCAACATGTGCTGCTGGTCGAAGGCAGCGCGCGCGTCGGGCTGGACGCCATTGCGCCTCGCATTGCCGACGCGCTCGCGCCTAACTGCGTTGCGAATCACCACATGGAGTGCAAATCCTTCGACCTCACGTTTGCCATCGAGCGTGCCGGATTGCGCCATGCGAGCGCACGGCGGCAGCCGCAGCGCCCAGATCTGCGCGCGCGATGGTCATGATTCCCGCGAACCAAAATCGGAGACGACGTGAACTTCAGCTTTGATTTCAGCGGCAGGAAGGTGTTTGTCTTCGGCGGCACCAGCGGCATCAATCTCGGCATCGCCGAAGCTTTCGCCACGGCTGGCGCGACGCTGGGAGTTGCCAGTCGCAGTCAGGACAAAGTCGACGCGGCAGTGGCGCGATTGTCGCAGTCCGGGCGCGCCGCCAGCGGCTACAGCCTGGATGTGCGCCAGCCACAAGCCGTCGCGGACGCGCTGGCGGAGTACACACAACGACATGGGACGATCGACGTACTGATATCGGGTGCCGCGGGCAATTTCCCCGCCGCGGCGGCGAGCCTCAGCCCGAACGGATTCAAATCGGTCGTCGACATCGACCTGCTGGGCACCTTCAATGTGCTGCGCGCCGCCTACGAGCACCTGACCAAACCGGGGGCGAGCGTCATCAGCATTTCGGCGCCGCAGTCGATCATTCCGATGGCGATGCAGGTGCACGTCTGTGCCGCCAAGGCGGGCGTCGACATGGTGACCCGCACGCTGGCGATCGAGTGGGGTCCGCAAGGCATCCGCATCAACTCGGTGATTCCCGGTCCGATCGACGGCACCGAGGGAATGGCGCGTCTCGCTCCTGACGAGGTGTCGCGAGACGCGGTAGTTCGCGCGGTACCGATGCGGCGCATGGGAACGCCACGCGACATTGCCGACGCGTGCCTGTTTCTGGCATCGGACGCGGCGCGCTACGTCAGTGGCGCCATCCTGCCGGTGGACGGCGGCTGGTCGGTCGCCGGCGCGCGCATGAGCCTGGCATAGAAAATCGCTTGTTTCATAGCTGAAATGCTTCTTCATGGGCTACGCACCAAAAAACAAACCCCGCACGCGGCGGGGTTTGTTCGGCGCGGCTTGCGCTTAGCCCAGCCTGCGGCGGATGCTCCAGAGTGAGATTCCGCCGATCAGCGTGATCAGCAACAACAGGCCCCACGTCGACAGCGTCGGGACCGCGATGTTGACGGCGACGCCACCACCGCCACCTGCGGCATTCAGGTTCGTCGTCAGGTATTGCGTGTATGTGGCACAGCCTCCCGCGGCCAGCGACAGGGGCGTGGCGAGGCCCCAGTAGTGTTCGGTTGCGCTGTCGGCCCCGCTGCCGGTATTGGCGAAATCCCAGGCGGCACTGTAGGCCGTGCCCCAGCTCGAGTAACGCAGTTGTTCCGGTTGCGTTGGGACCGGCGTCAAAGGTCCGCCGCCAACCGTTCCGAAGACGCTGAACAGCGGCGTCGACAGGTTGTTGACTTCCTCGAACAGCTGGAAGCCAGGGTTGGTGAAGGTCGCGAAGACATTCGTGTACGCCGTGTCGGGGTTGCGCTGGCGGAAAAATGACGCATCGTTGCCCGCGATGTCCCAGTCCCACATGAAGCGCAGACCGTACTGCCGCGTGGCGCCTGTGGTATTGCAGACGGTCGCTGACTGCCGAACGTTGGTATCGCTCAGCGTGCTGCCGTTGATGACCACGTCCTGCGTCACTGTCCATGTCGGCAGCGTCCACACGGTGCGGTAGCCGCCGGCAATAACCGAGACCACGCCGGAACCCGGTGCCATGCTCATGTTCTGGAAGGTGAAGCCAGTTGCAGGCGTTGCGCCGGAAACGTTGGCGTACGTGATCGAACTCGTCACGTCGTTCAGCGTTATGTACGACGTGCCTACGGGATAGAGAACCAACTGGTTGGGATTTGGGTGAGCCGCTCCCGTGGACACGCTGAACATACCCAGGTCGCTGGTACTCGCATTTTCGATCAACAACGTCAGGATGCCATTGGTGGTCGATACGACCGCCTGTGGACCAATCAAATTGCCTGCCGCCGGCGCCTTTATGTCGGCCAGGGCGGGCGCGGTCGCGTAGGCGGTGAGCAACACGGCTGCAAGCATGTTGACTACGGGTCGCAACTTCTTATTCATTAGGTAACCCCTGAAGGAGTGAACGATGCAAATTAATGCAGGCCTTGTTCCGGTCGACACCGACTCGGCGCACAGCGAGCCTGAGTACAGTCAGGAATCGTATGCCGACGCGTGTCAAGCGTCAATATTCTGCCGCGCAGGCAACGGTGCAAATGTGTGTCTTTGCAACAATGCAGGACGCTGCGTGAAATTTTGAAGCCATGCGTACCGCGGCACTGGGCGATAACGCTGCGGTGCGCCGACAAATTTGCCGAGTCTATGACGTCGGCATTGTATCAACGGACCTCATGTGTTGACTACAGAGTTGGCGAGCGGCAATCCGCTATCGGATTTCTTGGCGCCCTGCTGCGTTCGCGCGACGTTTCGCTCATGCCGGCTCGCGGCCGTGGCAACAGACAGCGGTTGACGCGTCTTGGCTCACCCCAGCTGCGCCGCTGCCAGCAACGTCTGCGTATAAGCCTCTTGCGGGGCTGCGAACAACGCCTCGGCATCGCCCTGCTCGATGATCGCGCCATCCTTCATGACCAGCACCCGATGCGCCATCGCCCGCACGACGGCGAGATCATGACTGATGAAAACGTAGCTCATGTGGTACTTGCGCTGCAGTTCGCCGAGCAGCTGCAGCACTTGCTGCTGGACCGAGACATCGAGCGCAGAGGTTGGTTCGTCCAGTACAAGTACCTCCGGATGTAACACCACGGCGCGCGCGATCGCGATCCGCTGGCGCTGGCCGCCGGAGAATTCATGCGGATAACGGCCCAGCAGATTGGGCAGTCCGCGCGACTCACGCAGGCCGACTTCGGCGAGCATGTCGACGATGCGCTGACGGCGCACTACGGGCGAGAGTTCGGGAAAGTGCAGCTCGAGGCCTTCGCCGACGATCTGCTCGATGGTCATGCGCGGGCTGAGCGAGCCGAACGGGTCCTGGAAAACGACCTGCATGCGCCGTCGCATCGCGCGCAGCGTCGCCCGGTCAGCGTCATCAAGGCGCGTGCCTTCGAGCGCGACTTCGCCGGCGCTGATCGGCTGCAGCGCCAGCAGCGCCATGCCCAGCGTGGTCTTGCCCGATCCGGATTCGCCGACGATGCCCAGCGTCTCGCCGCGCTGCAGCGACAGCGTGGCGTTCTGCACCGCGCGAAAGCTCTGCTTGCCGAACCAGCCCTGCGCCGTCACGAAATCTACGTTGACGTCGCGCATCGACGCGAGCACCGGCGCGTCGTGCGCCAGCGGCAGCACCGCGCGGCGCGGACGGCTGTTGATGAGCTTCACCGTGTAGGGGTGTTGCGGCCGCGCGAACACCTCCTCGGTCAGGCCCAGCTCGACCAGCCGGCCGTGTTCCATGACGCCGACGCGGTGGGTGAAGCGGCGCACCAGGTTCAAATCGTGGGTGATGAACAGGATCGCCATGCCGAACTCGCGTTGCAGGTCATCGAGCAGCGCCAGGATCTGCGCCTGGATGGTGACATCCAGCGCGGTGGTCGGCTCGTCGGCGATGAGCAGCTTCGGGCTGCACGCCAGCGCCATGGCTATCATGGCGCGCTGGCGCTGGCCCCCCGACAGTTGATGCGGGAACGCTTGCGCGCGGCGCGCAGGGTCGGGAATGCCGGTGCGCGCGAGCATCTCGACGGACTTTGCGCGCGCCTGGTTCGGACGCAGGCCTTCGTGAATTTCAAGCACCTCCGCGATCTGGCTGCCGACGCTGTACAGGGGGTTGAGCGCGGTCATCGGTTCCTGGAAGATCATCGCGATGTCCTTCCCGCGCAGTGCGCGCATGCGCAGCTCGCTGCGCGCCAGGATATTCTCGCCTTCGAAGCGGATTTCGCCTTCGTAGCTCGCGCCTTCGACCAGCCTGAGAATCGACAACGCGGTCACCGATTTTCCCGAGCCCGATTCGCCGACGACACCGAATTTCTCGCCCGGCGCGACGCTGAACGACACCCGGTCGACCACCCGCGACGGCCCGAAGTTGATGCTCAGGTTGGCGATGTCCAGAAGTGGCTGCGGGTCGGTCATGGGTCGTAGCGCGCTCATGACTTGCGCGTGTCGAAGGCGTCGCGCAAGGCGTCGCCAATGAACGTAAGCAGCAGCAGCGTCAGGACCAGAACGGCGAAGGTCGGCATGGCGATCCACCACGCGTCCAGATTTTCCTTGCCTTGACGCAGGAGCTCGCCCAGCGACGGCAGACCCGGCACGCCGATACCGAGAAAATCGAGCGAGGTCAGCGCCAGGATCGACGCACTCATGCGAAACGGCAGGAAGGTGATGACCGGCGTCATGGAATTGGGCAGCACGTGGCGGCGGATGATCTGCCAGTTCGACAGCCCCATTGCGCGCGCCGCCTTGACAAATTCCAGGTTGCGGTTGCGCAGGAATTCGGCGCGCACGTAGTCCGAGAGATGCATCCAGCCGAAGATCGCCAGCACGCCCAGCAGCAGCAGCAGCGACGGTTCGAACAGCGAGGCGATGATGATCAGCAAGTACAGTTCCGGCACCGAACTCCAGATCTCGATGACACGCTGTGTCGCGAGGTCGACGCGCCCGCCGAAGTAACCCTGCACCGCGCCCACGGCAATGCCCAGCACGGTGCCGACGACGGTCAGCGCCAGGCCGAACAGGATGCTTATGCGAAAACCGTAGAGCAGCCGCGCCACGATATCGCGTCCCGCTTCGTCGGTGCCGAGAAGGTGGCCGTTGCCGGGGCGCGCCGGATCAGCGTTGTGGGCGAACACGTCGATGGTCTTGGCGCCGAATTCGTTGAGCGTAAACAGCGCCCAGTTGCCGGGCTTGGCGAACTGCTCGCGGATGAGCGGATCGTGCCAGTCGGTTGGGGTCCGGAAGTCGCCGCCGAAACGGATCTCGGGAGGATTGTTGAGCGCCGGGAAGAAGAATTCACCCTGATAGCGCGCGACCAGCGGTCGGTCGTTGGACACCGCCTCGGCGAAAAGACCTACCGCCAGCATGATCACGAAGAGCAGCAGTGAGGCATATCCGAGCCGATTGCGGCGAAAGCGTGCCCACGCCCGCTGGTTGGGCGAGAGCGATGTCGGCGTGCGCGCGTGCACGGCCGCGCCCGGAGCATCCAGCGTCGAAGCGCCGGCGCTCATTGATCCCCCGGAAACGGCGCTTCGCGCCGCCTAACCCAGGAGGGGCGCGCGCCTTGGGGCGGCCCGGCGGCGCTCATTTCGCGACCGCCGCGAATTGCACGCGGGGATCGACCACGACGTAGAGCAGGTCGCTTGCCAGTTTGACGATCAGTCCGATCAGCGTGAGCAGGTAGAGTGTTCCCATGACCACCGGGTAATCGCGCTGGATTAGCGACTGGTAGCTGAGCAGTCCCAGGCCATCGAGCGAGAACAAAGTCTCGATCAGAAGCGAGCCGGCAAAGAACGCGCCGACGAACGCCGTGGGGAAGCCGGTGATCAGTGGGATGAGCGCATTGCGAAAGACGTGCCGGTAGAGCACGCGGCGCTCCGACAGGCCTTTGGCGCGCGCCACCAGCACATACTGCTTGCGGATTTCCTCGAGAAACGTGTTCTTGGTGAGCATCGTCACGATGGCGAAGCTGCCGATCGAGAAACAGGTCAGCGGCAGCACCAGGTGCCAGAGATAGTCGCGAATGCGCGCGGGCCAGGAGAGCTCCATCCAGTTGTCGGACGTGAGGCCACGCAACGGGAACCAGTCGAAGAAACTGCCGCCGGCGAAAAGCACGATCAGCAGCACGCCGAGCACGAAGCCGGGGATGGCGTAACCCACAAGCACGAGCATGGTGGTGAACGTGTCGAAGCGAGTGCCTTGCCTGACCGCCTTCGCCACACCCAGCGGGATCGACAGCAGGTACGAAATGAGGAACGTCCACAGTCCCAGGCTCAGCGACACCGGCAGCTTTTCCTTGATCAGCGACCAGACATCCTTGTTGCGCATGAAACTCTTGCCGAGGTCGAAGCGCGCGAAGCTGCCGAGCATGGAGACATAGCGCTCGAGCGGCGGCTTGTCGAAACCGTAGAGGACCTTCAACTCGGCGACCTGCTTGGCGTCGAGGTCGCGGCGGGCCTGGAACCCGCCCCCGGTGTCGCCGCCGCGGTTGCCGGCGCGCGCCTCGGCGATCAATTGCTCGACCGGTCCGCCGGGTACGAACTGGATCACGATGAACGTGAGCGTCAGCACTCCGAGCAGGGTCGGAATCATGAGCAGGAAGCGCTTGGCGATGTAGGCGAGCATGGCGGAATCTAGGATGCCTGGGCGCTAACCGGTTTGTCGGCGTCCTTCGACCACCAAGCAGTCACTGCCCACTCCAGCCAATCGCTGGGCTTCGAAATGCTGTAATACTTCGGAATGGTGGCTGGAATCCCGAACTTGTCCCAGCGGGAAACGCGCTCGGCGGCAAGATACAAATCAGGAACCTGATAGAAACCTTGCATGATCACCCGGTCCAGCGCGCGCGACGCGTCGCGCAGCTCATCCATCGTCCGGGCCTTGTCCATCCGACCGATCAGAGCGTCGACCGCCGGACTCTTGAGACCGCGATAGTTGTTGGATCCTTGAACGTCGGCGTTCTCGCTTGCGTAGAGGGACTTCAGTTCGGCGGCGCTGGGCAGCGTGAAGTCGGGAATCCTGATGACGACAACGTCGAAATCGAAAACCTCGAGCCGCTTGCGAAACAGCGCGAAGTCGACCAAGCGCACCTTGAGCTGGATGCCGAGCTTTTCCAGGTTGCGCTGCCATACCGCCTCGGCCAGGCCCGGTGCTTCACCGGTCCTCAGGTATTCGAAGACGAAAGGCTCGCCCTTAGCGTTGCGCAACACGCCGTCCGGCGCAAGCTTCCACCCGGCTTCTTCCAGCAGCGCGCGCGCCTTCTTCAGATTCTCCCGCAGCGCGTTGGGGCTGGTATCGCTGCGCGGCGGTTCCCATGCCGGGCCGAACACTGCCGGCGGCAGCTCGGCCCGGAACGGTTCGAGCAGCGCGAGTTCGCCCGGGGTCGGCAGACCGCGCGCGGCAAAATCGGAGTTGGCGAACATGCTGTTGGTGCGCTTGTACTGCTTGTAGACGTTGATCGCTTCGAAATCGTAGGTGTAGTTGAGCGCTTCGCGCACTCGCCGGTCCTGGAAAATCGGGCGACGAAGATTGAGCACATAGGATTGCAGGCCTGCGCCGAAGCCATTGGGGAAATTTTGCTTGACGATGCGCCCGTCCTCCCACTTGGTGCCGGTGTGCGCGCGAACCCACCGCCGTGCCGAGTACTCCACCGAGAAGTCGAATTCGCCCGCCTTGAACGCCTCCATGGCGACGGCGTTGTCCTGGTAGTAGAGATAAATGATGCGGTCGAAGTTGTATCGGCCACGCGCCACGCCAAGATCGCGCGCCCAGTAGTCCGGGTTGCGCACGAACTCGATGCGCCGGCCCGAATCGGTGCGATCGATGGTGTACGGCCCGCTGGTGACCGGATATTCGGTGACGATTTCATCGAAGGCTTTGCGTGTTCCGTCGGAACCCACGCCCCACTTGCGCGAAAAGATCGGCAGGGCGCCGGCATTGAAGATAGCATCGTCGGCACGTTCGGCGAGATCGAATCGGACAGTCCGCTCATCGAGAATGGTCACCGACTTGATGCCGGCAAGCAGGGTGCGCACGGCGGGCGAAGCTGCCTTGCTGATCTGCAGGTCGAAGGAATGCTTCACATCCTCCGCGAGCACCGGGTCGCCGTTGGTGAAGCGTGCCTTCGGGTCGAGACGAAACGCGACCCACGATTTGTCCGGCGCCACGGCGATGTCCTCGGCGAGCAGGCCGTACATGGTCATCGGCTCGTCACCCGAGCGTACCGCCAGCGATTCGAACATTAGCGCCGTTTCGCCGGCCGGCGACTGGCCTCTGATGGTGAACGGATTGAATTTATCGAAACTGGTGCGCCGGTCCGGATTGTCGAGCCGCAACGTTCCGCCTTTGGGCGCGGCCGGGTTGACGTAGTCGAAGTGGTCGAAGCCGCGCGGATATTTTGGCTCGCCGTAGGGCGCATAGGCATGCATCCAGCGCGCGCCGGGTTGGACGTCAGCGGCCAGCGTAGGGACGCTGGTCACCGCGGCGAACAGCAGCGCGCGCAGGGCAAATCGAACACAAATTGAGGCGCGTTTGCGGGCGGTGACTAGGGTCATGGCGACAGAGGCGAAGCTGCTGATTGGAGACGGCTTTGATCGCCGGGCGCGCAATTGGTTGCGGGAAGTATCCCACGGATGGCCGGCGGAGCGGCACAGACAAACGGCCTGCGGGGCGGGCAATCGGCGTCCACGGGGTGGCGTCCGTGGCCATGATAGGCGCACGTTGCTCAGCTGTGGCGCCGGCGGATTCCGGGCCGAGCGCGCAACGATCAGCTGTCGGGGTAGTCCGCGGCGAGCGTAAGCGCTGCATGGTCGTCGAGCGACTTGCTCATCTCGGCAAGTTTGTCGCGCATGCGACCGTAGGCGTTGCTGCCGAGCAGGAGATGCAGGGGAGGGTCCGCCGATTCGACCACCTTGATGATCGCGTCGGCGGCGCGATCCGGATCGCCGGCCTGCTTGCCGCTATTGGCGGAGACTTGCGCGCGGCGCGCCCCCGACGTTGCCGCGTAGGCCGCGATCGGTTGCTTGACCTGCTTCAGCGACCTGCCCGCCCAGTCGGTGCGGAACGGTCCGGGTTCGACCGAAGTCACGCGAATGCCCAGTCCGGAGACTTCCTTGGCGAGCGCCTCGGACAGCCCGACCACCGCGAATTTGGTCGCGCAGTAGTATCCCGACCCCGGATTGCCGATCAGGCCGCCGACCGATGCGATGTTGACGATGTGCCCGCGCGAGCGCGCGCGCATCCCCGGCAGCACGCGCCGGGTGAGCGCTGCCAGGCCGAAGAAGTTGGCCTCGAACATGGCGCGGATCTGTTCGTCCTCGCCTTCCTCGACGGCGGCGAGGTAGCCGTACCCGGCGTTGTTCACCAGCACGTCGATCTGACCGAAAGCCATTTCCGCGCGCGCGACGGCCGCGTCGCGCTGGGTCGTGTTCGTTACATCCAGAGCGATCGCCAGTGAGCTTTGCGGAAATCCGGTGACGATATCGTCGACGTGCGCAGTATCGCGCGCGGTGACCGCGCAGCGATGCCCATCCTGCAGCACACGCAGCGCCAGCGCGCGGCCCAGTCCGGTCGAACAGCCGGTAATGAACCAGACGGGCGACGAATTCATGTTGGAGGCCATCGATAGATCCTGTAACAGGTTGATGAAACTCGGGAGATCGCGCTGCGATTCTCGCACGGAGCGGCGCGCGTCACCATTGACGACCGCGCAGCGGCCGATGCCGGCGCGCGCGACTTTCACGCCGGTGCCGAAGGGCGACCCGGTCGAGTATGCTACGCGGTCCATGACATCGCGACTCATTCCCGTCGAAGCCTTCGACCTCGTCGTTTTCGGCGCGACCGGTGATCTGGCGCGGCGCAAACTTCTGCCTGCGCTGTATCACCACGAACTCTACGGCCAACTGCCCGCGAGCGTGCGCATCATCGGTGCGGCGCGCAAGCAGATGACAATCGAGGAGTTTCGCAGCGCAGCTCGGTCCGCGATCGAAACCCACGTTCCCGCAAGCGAGCTGCGGGAGGAAGTCCTGAAACGACTGCTGGACCATTTACGGTACGTGCCGCTCGACGCGGCAAGCGACGCCGGGTGGAACGAACTGCGCGCGCTGCTCGATGCGGCGCCCAATGCCATCCGCGTTTTCTATCTCGCTACGTCGCCGCAATTGTTCGGAATCGTCTGCGAACGGATCCAAGCATTCGAATTGGACATCGAAGCGGCGCGGGTCGTCGTCGAAAAACCCATCGGCAAGGATCTGGATTCCGCGCGCCGGGTGAACGACGCGATTGCCCGCGTCTTTCCGGAGCATCGCGTCTATCGCATCGATCACTACCTCGGTAAGGAAACCGTCCAGAACCTGCTGGCGCTCCGCTTCGCCAATGCATTGTTCGAACCGCTTTGGAATTCGAATCACGTCGATCACGTTCAGATTACAGTGGCGGAAGCCATCGGGATTGAAGAGCGCGGCGGTTATTACGATACCGCGGGCGCATTGCGCGACATGGTGCAAAACCACTTGTTGCAACTGCTGTGCCTGGTCGCCATGGAAGCCCCTGCGTCGATGGACGCCGACGCGGTCCGCGACGAAAAACTCAAGGTCCTCAAGGTTCTCCGTCCGATCGATGCGTCGAACGCGGGCGCGCTGAGCGTTCGCGGGCAGTACCAGGGGTACCTGGCCGATCTCGGCGCGTCGGCGAGCGAGACCGAGACATTCGTAGCCATCAAGACGGAAGTGCTGACGTGGCGCTGGGCGGGTGTGCCGTTCTATCTGCGCACCGGCAAGTGCCTGCCGCGGCGCATGTCCGAAATCGTGATTTCGTTCCGGCAGGTACCGCATAACATCTTCGGTGTCGGCGCAGGCCCGATCATGCCCAACCGGCTGGTGCTCCGCCTGCAGCCGGATGAGGGCGTGAAGCTGTGGCTGATGATTAAGGACCCTGGACCCGGCGGCATGCGGCTGCACCATGTGCCGCTCGACATGAGCTTTGCCGAGGCCTTCGGCGTCCGCAATCCCGACGCCTACGAGCGGCTGATCCTCGATGTGGTGCGCGGCAACCAGACGCTGTTCATGCGCCGCGACGAGGTCGAGGCGGCGTGGGTATGGATCGATCCGCTGCTTGCTGCCTGGAATTCGGCGCGACAGCCGGCACTGCAGTACGCGCCGGGCAGCTGGGGGCCGGCAGCGGCGCAGGCGCTGATTCAGGGCGAAAGCCGCCGCTGGCACGAGGAAGCGTAGCCGCAAGGGGATGTTCAGTGGCCGATACGCAGCGCCTCGAGAAAGCGCGAGACCATATTGTAGGCCGCGACGGTCGCCACGAGCTCCACCAGGCCCTGAGTGTCGAAGTGCGCGCGCAGTGGCTCGAACACGGCGTCGTCCACCTGTACGTCGCGGGTCATGGCGTCTGTGAGCTTGAGTACCGCGCGCTCGAGCTCGGAAAACACTTCTGCGGGAACCGGTTCGCGCAGCGCTTCGATTTTGGTCGCGCCCACGCCCGACGCGATGGCGATCGGCGCGTGCGCAGCGAATTCGAATGGCGCATGGTTCAGTACCGCGACGCGCAGAATGACGAGCTCGCGCAAGTCCGCTGGCAGCAGGGTCCGGTTGCGCACCGCCGTAAGCATTTTTTCCCAACCGTCTGCGATCGGCGGACTGTTGAGCAGCACTTGGTAGAGCAGCGAAACGCTGCCGCGCTGCGCGGCGATCGTGGCTTCGGCCGTGGCGAGCTCGGGGCGCGTTCCTGGTTGCACGGGCACGACGCGTGTGGCCATGGTCATTCCTCCCTGATCTTCCTGTAGTGGATCATCGGCCCAGGCCGGCGCAACAGGGTTCGTCGCGCTACAACTTCGCCGGATCGAAACCGGTGTCCTTGTAGATTTCCTCGAGCAGCTTCTTGCCGACGCGACTCTCCTTCACGCGCCCCTTCGAGCGCTCCTCGGCGAGCTTCTTGAAGTGTTCGGGAGCCCGGCCCTCGGCAGTGTCCGGCGTGGGTCAATCGTAGCATTTATTGCATTTCCATCACCGACCGGAGACTGGTCATAATAGGGTCTCGGAATCGTGCGTAGCGACCGGCGTCGCGCCGATTGCAGCCGAGCCGCACGCGCCCGCTATTGAGCGCTCGCCGGCGTCAGGGGAAGAGAAGACAGCGATGGATCTCAAGCAATGGATCGGCAAGACCGAGACGATGGTGGACACCGTGACGGCGACTCCCTACGCGGCGCTGGCGGCGACCTTCGATCGACCACACGAGCGGCCACCGCACGGCACGTCGCTGCCTGCGCTCTGGCATTGGCTGTATTTCCTGCCGTTGTACGGGCAGTCCGAGGTCGGCCCCGATGGTCACGCCAAGCGCGGCGCGTTTCTGCCGCCCGTGCCGCTGCCACGGCGGATGTGGGCGGGCAGCCAGCTCGAGTTCCACCAGCCACTGTGCGTGGGCGACAACCTGAGCCGGCGGTCGACAATTCAAGACGTCACCGAAAAAAGCGGTCGCACTGGGCCACTTGTATTTGTAAAGGTAAGGCACGAGATTCGCCGGCAGAACGAGGCGAATATCGCGCTCACCGAGTTTCACGACATCGTCTATCGCGAGGCGGCCAGGCCCGATGACGTTGCACCGCCGCCTAAGGCCGCGGCTTCGACATGCGCGTGGGAGCGCAAGTGGGTTCCCGACGACGTGCTGCTGTTTCGCTATTCGGCGCTCACCTTCAACGGGCACCGGATCCATTACGATCGTCGCTACGTAACCGAGGTCGAAGGCTATCCGGGCCTCGTCGTGCATGGTCCGATGATCGCCACGTTGCTTCTGGACTTGTTGCGCGAGAAGTTGCCCAGCGCCGTCGTCGCGCGATATGAGTTCCGGGTGATCCGGCCGACTTTCGACATCAGCCACTTCTTCGTTTGCGGCGAACCACAGTCCGACGGCAGGACCTTTCATCTCTGGGCCCGGGACCATGAAGGCTGGCTGACGATGGATGCGACGGCGGTGATCAAGTGACGCAACAAGACATCGTCATCCCCGCGCCAGCGGTGATCCAGCGTCGCGCGATCGAAGCACGTTGGATCACCGCTGGCGCGGGGACGACGGGCAGTGTTCATGCCCGGCAAAACAGGATCGGACCCCACCTGATTGCATCTGCCACAGGAGCCCGTACCATGGCCGCGACCGTCATCGACTCATGCATTTTCGGCAATATCTTCAGCAGCGACGCAATGAGGCATATCTGGTCGGACGAAAACCGAACCGCCAAGTACGTCGAGATTGAAAAGGCGCTGGCGATCGTGCAGGGGCGGCTCGACATAATTCCCAAGGAAGCCAGCGCTGAGATCGCGCGCAACTGCGACATCGCCAAGATCGACATGGAAAAATTGCGCGCGCAAACCGAGCGCAGCGGCTATCCGATCCTCGGCGTCGTGTCGCAGATCAACGCGCTGTGTCGCGACAAGCTCGGCGAGTACTGCCACTGGGGCGCTACCACCCAGGACATCACCGACACCGCGACCGTGCTGCAGATCCGCGAAGGGCTGGCCATCGTCGACGTCGATCTCAAGGCCATTTCCTCGGCGCTGGCGAAATTGGCGCGGAGATATCGCGACACGCCGATCGTCGGACGAAGCAACCTCCAGCAGGCGATTCCTGTCACCTTCGGTTATAAGCTGGCGACTATCCTCGCCGCGATCGAGCGCCATCGCGAGCGCCTGGAGCAGCTCAAGCCGCGTGTGCTGGTCGGCGAATTCGGCGGAGCGTGCGGCACGCTGGCGTCTATCGAAACGGGCGCCATGGAAACGCAGGCGGGGCTCATGGTCGAGCTTGGCCTGGGACAGCCCATCATTGCCTGGCACACGGTGCGCGACTGCATCGCCGAGGTCGGTTGCTTCCTCGGCCTGGTCGGCGGGACGCTCGGCAAGATATCGATGGACGTCAAGCTAATGATGCAGACCGAAGTCGCCGAGGTGTTCGAGCCGTTCGCGCACGGCCGCGGGTCGAGCAGCACCATGCCGCAGAAACGCAATCCCATTTCGTCGCTCTATATCCATGCCGCGGCGGCGGTGGTGCGGCAGCACGCCGCATCCTTGATGGAAGCGATGGTCGCCGACCACGAGCGATCGACGGGGCCTTGGGAAATCGAGTGGATCGTACTGCCTGAGGCTTTCTGCCTGATGGCGGGCGCGCTCAAGCAGACGCGCTACATCCTCGAAGGCCTGGAAGTCGATACCGCGAAGATGCGCTCCAACATCGATATCACCAACGGCCTTGTCATGTCCGAGGCGGTGATGATGGGTCTGGGCCGCACTTTGGGCCGGGAACACGCGCACGATCTCGTCTACGACATCTGCAGGGAGGCGATCAAGCAGAACAAGCCGCTGCTGGACCTGCTGGCGGAAAATGCGGAAGTCACGAAGCACCTGGATCGCGCCGCTCTGGCGAGACTTTGCGATCCCGCGAACTACCTCGGGCAAGCGGGGATTATGGTGGATCGCGTGCTTGCGAGCGTAGACTCCAGGTAGCAAGGATTCGTCATTCCCGCGCAAGCGGGAATCCATTCTTCCACCGTAAAATGGGTCCCCGCTTCCGCGAGGGATGACGGCAATTTGACGCAGTCGCATCGACCACGACGACCATGACCAAACGCAGCACGAAACCAGTTGGGGGAACCACGCCCGCCTCCGGCATGCGCAATGCCCTGACGTCTTACGGCGACGCGGACTTCTCGCTGTTCCTGCGCAAGGCCTTCATCAAAGGTGCCGGTTACACCGACGACGCGCTCGACCGCTGCATTGTGGGCATCGCCAATACTGCGAGCGCCTACAACCCCTGCCATGGGAACGCCGCGTCGCTGATCGAAGCGGTCAAGCGCGGCGTAATGCTCGCTGGCGGGCTGCCGATGGAATTCCCCACCATCTCTATCCACGAGAGCTTTGCCCATCCGACCAGCATGTACCTGCGCAATCTCATGTCGATGGACACCGAGGAAATGATTCGCGCGCAACCGATGGACGCGGTGGTCCTCATCGGCGGCTGCGACAAGACGGTGCCGGCGCAGCTCATGGGCGCGGCATCCGCGGGTGTCCCCGCCGTGCAGTTGGTGACGGGCTCGATGCTCACCGGCTCGCATCGTGGTGAGCGCGTCGGCGCGTGCACCGATTGCCGGCGCTATTGGGCACGCTATCGCGCCGACGAGATCGGCGACGAGGAGATCGCGGATGTGAACAGCCAGCTCGTCGCGAGTGTTGGCACGTGCTCGGTGATGGGTACCGCGAGTACGATGGCGTGCGTCGTGGAAGCGCTGGGCATGATGGTTCCGGGTGGCGCGACCGCGCCGGCGGTAACCGCCGACCGGATGCGCTGCGCGGAAGAGACGGGCAAACTGGCGGTGCAGATCGCCGCGCAGCGACTCACTCCCGACCAGATCATGACCGGCAAGGCCTTCGAGAACGCGCTGCGCGTGCTGCTGGCCATCGGCGGCTCGACCAACGGCATCATCCATCTGACCGCGATGGCCGGCCGCCTCGGCATCGATATCGATCTCGATGCGCTCGATGGCATGGGGCGCGAGACGCCGGTGCTGATCGACCTCAAGCCGTCGGGGCGCTACTACATGGAGGATCTGCACAAGGCCGGTGGGCTGGTAACTCTGCTGCGTGAACTCAAACCGCTGCTGCACCTGGATGCGCTGACCGTGACCGGACGCACGTTGGGCGAGGAAATAGAGGGGGCAGGGCCGGCATTCGCTCAGGAAGTCGTGCGGCCAATGGCCAATCCGATTTTTCCGCAGGGCGGCATCGCCGTACTGCACGGCAATCTCGCGCCAATCTGCGCCATCATCAAACAATCCGCGGCCGATCCGAAATTGATGGAACACGAAGGTCGCGCGGTGGTGTTCGAAAACATCGAGGACCTGGCGCGGCGCATCGATGACGACGCGCTCGACGTGCGGGCCGACGATATCCTCGTCCTCAAGCGCATCGGGCCGCTCGGCGCGCCGGGCATGCCCGAAGCGGGCTATCTGCCGATTCCGCGCAAGTTGGCGCGCGCCGGCGTGAAGGACATGGTGCGCATTTCCGATGGGCGCATGAGCGGAACTGCGGGTGGCACTATCGTGCTGCATGTTTCGCCGGAGTCCGCCGCGGGCGGGCCGCTCGCGCTCGTGGAGTCGGGGGACAGGATCCGGCTGAGCGTGAGCCGGCGCGAATTGTCGCTGCTGGTCGACGCCGAGCAACTTGCACGCCGGGCGCGCGAGCAGGGACTGGACCCACCGACCGCCGCGCGCGGTTACCTGAAGTTGTTCCTGGAAAGTGTCACCCAAGCCGAGCACGGCGTTGACTTCGATTTCCTGCGCGCCGTGGCGACACGGGAAACCGTGCCCCGGCCGCGTTGACGCGCGGTAACCGGCGGTACGGCCTTTAATCCGAAAATGGCCAGTCTGTTAGAATTTCACCTTGTTCCAGTAGGGCGAGCGCGGAGCAGCCACGGTTTTCCGCCTCGACCTTCGGTAGGGTCCGCGATATTCAGAGCGCCCGTAGCTCATTCGGATAGAGCACCGGCCTTCTAAGCCGGGGGTAACAGGTTCGAGTCCTGTCGGGCGTGCCAACCTGACTCGGCGGTTCAGCCACTTTTTCCGCGCTCTCGGTAGCTGATGCTTGGTGGCATCGGTAGCCCGCCCTGAAACCGCGCAGAACGTCGCCGTCGAATTTGCCAGCAAAACACCTTCGCAGCCGAACGCGGTACCCGAACACGCGGATGTGAAGTGACGATGGAGCCAGGCAACGACTCCGCTGACCAACGAGCATGCGAGCAAATCAGAATCGGGTCGTGAGCTCGGTAAGCCAGGCCGGGGACACTTCAACCAGATAGGCTTCGAGCGTTCTGTCCCACCCCGCCAGAATTACCACCCCAAGCAGGGCCATCAGGCCGCCCACCAGGTATTTGCCGTAGCGACCGATGCGCAGCAGGGCGCCTCTGGAATTTGCGAAAAGCCCGCGCGAGGCGGTGCCGATCACCGCAATCGGCAAGGCTGCGCCGATGCCGAAAACCGTCATCACCAGCGCCACCTGACCAAGCGTCTTGCCTTGGCTGGCCAGGGTCGCCGCGGCGCCGAGCGTCGGCCCGACACAGGGCGCCCAGACCAGTCCCAGCAGCAGGCCGACGACCAACTGTCCGCCCAGTCCTTCGATGCGCAGGCGGCGTAGCCACTGGTCGCCGTAGGAGCTAAGCGACGCGGTGGCGCCCGCGAAGCGCTGCTGCAACGAGCCGCTGAGCAAAATCACACCGAAGCCGATCAGCAGCACCGCCGCGACCTTGCGAAACCATTCGGCGTCGAGGCCGATGGCAAATCCCACGGTGGCAACAAACAGTCCGACCCCGGTGAACGACACAGCGAGGCCAAGGGCGAGCGCGAGCGCGCCTAGCGGATGCGCCGCAAGTGCTGTACCGACGACGATTGGCACTAGCGGCAACACGCACGGCGACAGGATGGAAAGGACGCCGGCGAGGAAGCCGAAGCCGTAACTCCCCGGACCAAGTTCCATCGTTAGGCGCTAGTGTGAAGGCGTCACGAGATGGCCTTGCGCAGGGTCGCCGCGATCGAATCCTTGCTGGTGTCCCCGGTCGAGCGTGCCATTTCCTGCTTGCCGTGATAGACGATAAAAGTGCTTTGCCCCGCTACGCGAAGGGTGCGAAGGAGATCTTTCTGGCTGTCGAAGTTGACCTTGAGCACCGTGAAATCCTTGAATTCGGGGCTCGCCATCAGCGCGGACACAATGGGTGCCTGCTGTTTGCAGGTCGGGCACCAGTCCGCGTAGACGTCGATCAGCACCGGCTTGTTGGCCGCTTGCAGAGCGTCGAACGTCGCCTGATCGAAGGGTTTGATTTCCGCGGCCAGGGCACTCGTTGTCAGGAGCAGGGACAGCACGACAAGTGAGGAACGGATTGCGGCTTTCATCGGTAATCTCCAAGTAAGTGATATTGCTGCTGAATTTGGATGCTGACTTCGATCAGTGGTTCCGGCACACGGGCACGCCGCCGCAGAGCCGGCCGCCAGGGCCGAGCAGCTGCGCGGACGTCTTGTGGAGCGCAAGCCTTGGTCACGCGCCCACCCATGCCTGGCGCCGAGCCGTTGCCAATGGTCTCGATGCGAGACCGACAATGCACAGTTCGCTACCGCTTCTCAAAAGGTTACTGGTCAGAAAAAAGATATTGTGCGCGCTGGACGAGATATATCGAGTATCGTAGTTTTATGTATCAACACCAGAATCATCGCGCGCTGTCGGTGTCGCCCGAAAGGAATGTCACGAGGCGGCGCAATGCACGGTCGTAGGCAATCTGAAACAAGCATTGGCCGGTATTGCGCAGGCAACGGTCGCCAAGTGAAGGTCGCGGCAATTGGCCCGCGTGTGACCACGAATTGCTCGGCGCTTGCGTCGACGACGCGGACATTTTAGGGAAGCTGGGGCGAACATGCATGCGATGCTTCCACTGTTGCGGGCGACGGATTTTTCCGCAATTCGGCGTAACAGGCTGGAGACCCTCCAGGTCAATCTGGGTTATCGCTGCAATCAGTCATGCACGCACTGCCACGTTGCCGCCGGTCCCACGCGGACCGAAGAGATGTCTCGGCACAATGTCGAAGCGGTGCTGGCGTTTCTCGGCAAGCATGAGATCGCCACGCTCGACATCACCGGTGGCGCGCCGGAGCTGCATCCGAACTTTCGGGAACTCGTTGTGGCTGCCCGTGCGCTCGGGGCCCGCGTTATCGACCGCTGCAACCTCACGATTCTTGAAGAACCCGGGCAAGCGGGGCTGGCCGAATTCCTCGCCGGCGCACAGGTGGAGGTGGTCGCCTCGTTGCCCTGTTATCTCGAAGACAACGTGGATCGGCAGCGCGGCAATGGTGTGTTCGAAGCCAGCATCCGCGGCCTGCGGCGGCTGAACGCGCTGGGTTACGGCGATGCGACGCGCGGGCTCGTGCTCGACCTGGTCTACAACCCGCAGGGACCGACCTTGCCGCCGCCCCAGCCCGGACTCGAAATGGACTATAAGCGCGAACTCGGCGGGCGGTATGGTGTCGTATTCAATCGCCTCTACACGCTCGCCAACATGCCGATCCAGCGTTTCGGCAGCACGCTCATCTCCCAGGGGCGCTTCGCGGAATATATGAACTTGCTGCGCGAAGCGCACCAGCCGGCAAACCTGCAGCATGTAATGTGTCGCAGCTTGCTCAGTGTCGACTGGCAGGGTTTTGTCTACGACTGCGACTTCAACCAGATGCTCGGCCTGCCATTGGCGCAAGCCCATCGCCCGCGCACGCATCTGTCGCAACTCGACGTTTCCACGCTGACGGGTCAGCCGATCCGCGTCGCCGATCACTGTTACGGCTGCACCGCCGGGCAAGGCAGCAGCTGCGGCGGCGCGCTGGCGATGTAACGCGGATCGAGAACGCACGATGAGGCGCGGGCGGCCGTGGATACTGCTGATCGTCGTTATCCTGGGCGCTTTATTTTCGCGTTCGACCTGGAGCGGGTTCTTCACGCTCGAAGCGTCGTTTGCCGAAGCCAACAAGTACGCCGCCGGCGTGTGGAAACGCGCGGCTGCTGCGTTGGGCGCGGCACTACCACGCGTGGCAACTGGGCTGACTGAGCGGCCGATATCATGATCGCGCTTTCCATCGTCGTCCCCACGTTGAACGAAGCCGACGGCATTGTCAGCCATCTGGCGTCCCTCCAGCCGTTGCGACGGCGCGGCACGGAGGTCATTGTCGTCGATGGCGGTAGTACCGACGGCACGGTGGAACTGGCCGCGCCCTTGGTCGATACAGTCTTCCGGGCGAAACCCGGGCGAGCGGCGCAGATGAATGCCGGCGCGAGGATCGCTCGAGGCGATGTATTGCTGTTCCTGCACGCCGATACGCGACTGCCCGAGGCGCCCGACCGGCTCATCGCCAAGGTGTGTGGCGACAAAGGTCAGGCTTGGGGCCGCTTCGACGTCGCCATCGAGACCGCGCATCCGCTGCTGCGCGTTGTGGCGTGGTCGATGAATTGGCGCTCGCGCCTCACCGGGATTGCTACCGGCGACCAGGCCATATTTGTGCGCCGCCGCGCGTTCGAGGCGACAGGCGGATTTCCCGAGCAACCGCTGATGGAAGACATTGCGCTCTCGCGCAAATTGAAGTCCATTGAACGACCAGGGTGTCTGCGCGAGCGCGCCATCACCTCCGGCCGCCGCTGGGAACGGCGTGGCGTGCTGCGCACGATCGTGCTCATGTGGTGGCTGCGTGCTGGCTATTGGCTCGGCGTGGATCCGGGCCGCTTGGCACAAGCCTACGCCGCAGCGCCGCGCGTGCGCTGAACCCGGCGCCATGCAGATCGACACCGCCGTTTTCGCTCGTGCGCCGGTAGCCGGTGAGGCCAAGTCGCGCCTGATTCCGCGGCTCGGCGCCGAGGGCGCCGCAGCGTTGCAGCACACGCTGATGCGCCGCTCGTTGCGCACTGCGCTTAGTGCCAACCTCGGGCCCGTTTCCCTGTGGTGCACGCCGCACTGTGAACATCCGGCATTCATCGCTTGCTCCAGCGAGTTCGACGTGCCGCTGTTTGCGCAACAGGGCGCAGACCTCGGCGCTCGCATGTTTAACGCATTTGCAGAGCTGGGCCGGCGCGGCCGCAGCATTCTTATCGGCACGGACTGTCCGGCGCTGACAGCGTCCGACCTGCGCGCTGCCGCCGGGGCGCTGCTGCAGGGCCACGACGCGGTCTTCATCCCGGCGGAAGACGGCGGATACGTGCTGATCGGACTCGGCCGCCCGATGGCTTCGCTCTTCGACTCGATGCCGTGGGGCAGCAATCAGGTGATGGCCGAGACGCGGCTGCGGCTTCGGCACGAAGGCGCGCACTGGCTAGAGCTCCCTGCTTCCTGGGACGTGGATCGGCCGGAAGACTACGCTCGGCTCGAAGCCAGCGGCTTCATGCAAGATACTCTGGCGTTGCCACGATGAGGACGCCTGACGAGCGCAGCGACGGCCCGTGCATGACGGCGCATGAAATCCACAGCGCACAGCCTGCACCGCGGCCGGTTGATCATCGTGCTGCACTCGCCGCGGCGCGCGGGCGCATGCGGGCGACGGGCCAGTGGACGCCAAGCCAGTTCATGGGGCGCCGCTGGCCGATCGGCTGCGTAGCGCTCGAAATAACGCAGCGCTGCAATCTCGACTGCACCGCATGCTACCTGTCCGAGCACGCCGAAGCGGTGAAGGATCTTCCCCTCGAAGAGGTGTTCCGCCGCATCGACATGATCTTCGATCACTATGGGCCGCATACCGACGTGCAGGTTACCGGCGGCGATCCCACGCTGCGCAAGCGGGACGAACTGGTGGCGATCGTGCGCCGGATCCGCGCCAAACGCATGCGGCCGACGCTGTTCACCAACGGCATTCGCGCCAAACGCGAATTGTTGCGGGATCTGGTCGACGCCGGCCTGGTCGACGTCGCCTTTCACGTCGACATGACGCAGCAGCGCAAGGGCTACGCCAGCGAGATCGCGTTGAATGCGCTGCGCCAGGAATACATCGAGCGGGCACGGGGCTTGCGCCTTGCTGTCATGTTCAATACCACCGTGTTCGAAGGCAATTTTGATGAATTGCCGGAGGTGGTCGCATTTTTCGCGCGCAACAGCAGTCTTGTTCGATTGGCCTCGTTCCAGCTTCTGGCGGACACCGGCCGCGGTGTCCTGGGCGTGCGCGCTGCGCGCATCAGTATTGCGTCGGTCAGACGCCAGATCGAGCGGGGTGCGGGGACCTCGTTGTCCTTTGATGCTATCGGCGCCGGTCATGCGCAATGCAATCGGTACGCGATGACGTTGGTAACGCATGGCAGGGTGTACGACATTCTCGATGATAAGGAACTGGTCGAAGATGTGCTCGCCCATACCGCGTCGCTCCAGTTTGACCGGCAGAGCGGTTCCGCAGCGATAGGGGCACTGCTGAAAGGGATGCTGACCAGCCCGCGTTTGGCGTTGCGCGCCGCGGCTTGGCTTATGCGCAAGCTGTGGCGAGCCAAGGTCGATCTGCTGCGAGCGGGTGGCCGAGTCGACAAGCTGTCGTTCTTCATTCACAACTTCATGGATGCATGCAACCTCGAAAAGGATCGGATCGAAGCCTGCGTGTTCACCGCGGCGACCGGCAACGGTCCGGTCTCGATGTGTCTGCACAACGCCAAACGCGATGCGTTCGTGCTGCAACCTGTCAAGTTGAACGGCGCTCAGGGTATCCGTTTCTGGAATCCACTCTCCGGCGAAAGCAGCTCAGTGCCGATGCGGATTCCTCCGCAGGTCGATCCGGGCCCCAAGGCCGCCAAGCGACGGTCCAAACGCGCTTTGAGGGCAGCGGTCCGTGGTCAGCGATAACGTGCATGGGCGGAAGCAAATGACGCCCGCGATGCGTCAATTGCTTCGCGTAGCGCTCGCCTTGATCGGGTTAGGCTACGTTACGACCTGTGCCACCGCGGCAACGCCGGACGCAGACGCCATGACCGTCCGCGAATGGGAAGCACTGTGGACACAAGTCCTTGCCCGCCACGTCGATAACGCTGGCCGTGTCGATTTTGCCGCGCTGGCGCAGGATCACGTCGATCTGGACCGGGTCGTCGGGTTCGTCGCGGCGGTCGATCCAGTCTCGCAGCCGCGACGCTTCGCCGATCGGACATCCCGGCTGGCTTTCTACATTAATGCCTACAATGCGTTGGCGATGCACGGTGTTGTGCAAGCGGGTATTCCCGAGTCTCTGGGTGGATTGACCAAGGTTGGATTTTTTTATTTTCGGACGTTCAGTGTCGGCGGGAAAGCGACGTCACTTTACAAACTCGAGAACGACGTGATTCGCCCGCTGGGCGAGCCACGGGTTCATTTCGCCCTCAACTGCATGGTGGTGAGTTGCCCGCGGCTGCCGCGCGCTGCGTTCAGTGCCGACGCGCTCGACCAGCAGCTCGATGCGGCGACCCGCACCTTCATGGCAGAGCGGCGCAACGTCAGCGTCGATCCGGTTAGCCGCGAAGTAGGGTTGTCGGCCATCTTCGATTTCTACACCAAGGACTTCCTCGACGATGCGCCGACCTTGATCGACTTTGCAAATCGCTATCGAAGCGAGGCGATACCCACCGATTTCAAAGTTCGCTTCCTCGACTACGACTGGACCGTGAACGATCGCAGGCGCGGTGGCGGGCGTGCGCCCGCATCCTGAGACGATCGCGCAAGTACGGCCAGCAGCGGTTCGTTCCGCGACTCATTCCGCCATGTTCCGGACCGGAAGCCGAATATCGCGTTCGCTCCTCTGTACCGGCGCCCCACCGGGCGTCCGCCAATAGTCGCGCTGCGCGCGGAACGGTAAAACAATTATTGCTCCTATTCGATTGTTCTCGGGTTCGATGTATCCCGGAACGCCAATCACAATCCGCGACTGAGGAATGTTCAGGCGCAAGCTGCGATGAATTCGGTCCCACCAGGAGAAGACGACCGAGAAATTGGAGTTGTTTTCTGCCCGAACATCGGAGTGATGGATGCCGTGCATGCGCGGGGTGACCAGCAGTTTATTGAGCACGCACTCGACGCTGAGCGGTAACCGGACGTTGCTGTGCTGAAACAAGGTGTTTAACTGGAAGACCAGCTCGTAGGTCGCAAACGTCACCGGCGAGACGCCAAGCAATACGACCTGCAGTGCCCGGAATCCGGCCGAGAGCGCGACCTCGCCGAAGTGGAATCGAAACGCGGTGGACACATCGAGGTCGGGATCGATATGGTGCACATTGTGAAAGCGCCATAGAAACCGGGACTTGTGATTGGCCACGTGCCAGTAGTAAAAGAACAGGTCCAGCAATACGAACCCGCCAATGAACTCCAGCGCCGGCGGAAGGTCGATCCACTGCAACAGGCCGATGCGCTGGACCGGGACCTGCAGAAGTGCTGCCCGAACCGCAGGCGCGACGACCAGGTAGGCGGTACCGATCGCGAGTGCCGACGCGCAGACGTTCACCAACAAACGTTGCCCAAGGTCCGCGCGGCGCGCACGCAGCGGAGCGAACCGTTCCAGTGCGAACAGCAACAGAATAGTTGCGGTTAACACCAGCGCCGTCACAAGCGCGTTCTGGGTCATTCCACGAATATGGAATGTCTGGTATCCATGTGCCGCAGTCTACTGCGAACACGGGCGGGACGAAAAAACGAGACCGGCGGTGGTATGGAGGACTTGCTCTAGCAGGTGTCTATCGGGGGCAGTCTGCGCAATGGTCTGGTCCGGGATATGCAAATCTGGTAGATTTACCAATGTCCCTGTCGGGCGTGCCAGATCGGGTGCCGGTGCAGGGCCGGTGTTGCAATGGTGGCTGTAGCTCAGCGGTAGAGTCCTGGATTGTGATTCCAGTTGTCGTGGGTTCGAACCCCATCAGCCACCCCATTTATTCGTAAGACGATCGCGGCCTCGTCCTCGTCGACCACCCGGAGATCGTGGCGAGACCGCTGTTGCGCGCATACGGCGCGTCCTGCGAAGCAGGCGTCCAGGACACCCCGACTACGATTTGCTTCCTGCGCGGAGGGGCGTCCAGCACCTACAATCGCCTCATCGCCCCAACTCATCCAATTCATCGAGACATCCATGAAGACCTATCGCATCGCGACGATTCCCGGTGACGGCATCGGCAAGGAAGTCGTGCCCGCCGGACAACAAGTGCTGGAAGCGCTCGCGGCCACCAGCGGCGGCTTCAAGTTCGAATTCGAGAACTTCGCCTGGGGTGGCGACTACTTCCGCGAGCACGGCGTGATGATGCCGGAGGACGGCCTGGACGCGATCCGCGACAAGGACGCTATCCTGTTCGGCTCGGCGGGCGATCCGCACATCCCCGATCACATCACGCTGTGGGGCCTGCGTCTGAAGATCTGCCAGGGCTTCGACCAGTACGCCAACGTGCGCCCGACCCGAATCCTGCCGGGCATTGATGGCCCGCTCAAGCGCTGCGGCCCGGATGATCTGAACTGGGTCATCGTGCGCGAGAACTCCGAAGGCGAGTACGCCGGCGTCGGTGGCCGTGTCCACCAGGGGCACCCGATCGAAGCAGCCACCGACGTGTCGATGATGACCCGCGCCGGCGTGGAGCGAATCATGCGCTTCGCCTTCAGGCT
>JBDTLK010000023.1:0-31484 GCA_039934835.1 Edaphobacterium sp. (SeqCode)
GCAACGCGCTGAAGCTCCGGAATCGCCGGCGCGAGCTCGGCCAGCAGCGCTTCATAGAGCGCCTTCTCCCGCGCCAATGCGCGCTCCTGGGCGGACAGCGCCTTGTCCTCGAAGATCTTCAGTTCCGGCGTGATGTAGCGCTCGGCGCCCTTGAGGGTCTGGCGCCGGCGGTAGTCGTCGGGAATGCTTTCGGTGTGCGCGTTGGTAACTTCGATGTAGAAGCCGTGCACGCGGTTGTATTCGACCTTGAGGCTGGCGATGCCGGTGCGCGCACGCTCGCGCGCTTCCAGGCCGACGAGAAACGCTCCACAGTTGTCCTGGATCGCGCGCAGCTCGTCGAGCTCGGCGTCATGGCCGGGGGCGATCACGCCGCCGTCGCGCACCGTTGCCGACGGCTCGGGCGCGATCGTACGCTGAAGTAGAGCAAGCCAGCGCGGGTCGATGGCGAGTCCGGCGGCCGCGCGGGCCAGCACTGGCGCTGCGCATTCGCACACTAGTTCGACAATGGCCGGCAGCAGCTCCAGCGTCTCGCGCACTCCCGACAGGTCGCGCGGTCGCGCACTGGCGAGCGCGACGCGGGCGGCGACGCGCCCGATGTCGACGCACCGCTTGAGCAACGCAGCAATGGCGCCGGCAGTGGCGGGCGCAGCGATGATTTCGGCGATGGCGGCCTGACGCTCGGCCGCGTCGGGCTGGCTGCGCTGCGGGTTGGTCAGCCATTGCCGCAGCAGGCGGCTGCCGGGCGCGCTGGCGCAGGTATCGAGCAGCGACAGCAGGGTGGGCGCGCTCTCCCCGCGCAGCGTCTCGGTGATCTCGAGATTGCGGCGTGTCGCGGTGTCGAGCGCAAGACAATCGCCGGCGCGCTCGACGCGCAACCCGCGTACATGCGCCAGCGCCGCCTGCTGGGTTGAGCGAGCGTATTGGAGCAACGCGCCCGCGGCGGTTATCGCCAGCGGTGCTTCATCCACTCCGAAGGCTGCGAGATCGCGCGTGCCGAACTGCTCGCAGAGGCGCCGCTCAGCGGCCTCGGCGTCGAATTGCCAAGGCGGCAGCGCCCGCGCCGGCACCGCATCGCGCGCGCCGATCACGTGGCCTTCCGCATGCAGCAATTCGCTCGGTGCCAGGCGCTGCAGCAGTGCTGCCAGCTCGGCCAGCGGCACGTCGGCGACGGTCAGCGCGCCACTGGCGAGATCTAGCCATGCCGCGCCCGCGCGTTGCCCCGACACATGCACGGCTACGAGCAGGCTGACGTCGCGGGCGTCGAGCATGCCGGCATCGGTGATGGTGCCCGGAGTGACGATGCGCATAACCCTGCGCTCGACCGGTCCCTTGCTGGTCGCGGGATCGCCGATTTGCTCGCAGATCGCGATCGACTCGCCGAGACGAACGAGCTTCGCCAGATATTGCTCGGCGGCGTGAAACGGCACGCCGGCCATGGGAATGCGCGCACCGGCGGAAGCGCCGCGTGAAGTCAGCGTAATGTCGAGCAGCGGTGCCGCGCGCTCGGCGTCGGCATAAAAGAGCTCATAGAAATCGCCCATGCGATAAAACACGAGCTTGTCCGGATGCGCTGCCTTGATGCGCAGGTATTGCTGCATCATCGGCGTATGCGCGGACAATGACAGGGCATCCGGTGACATGGCCGTCATCGAGGCAGCCGCGTGGCGCGAGAGCCCGGGCTAGGGGCTGTCCTGCGTGATCGCGCCCGTCAGCGCCGACGGAGGTCCGACGATGTAGAGGGTGTACGTCCGGGTGCCCACCAGCGATAGCGCCGGAAGGGTAAGCACGGTCTGCGACGTACCGGCGACATTGAACGAGAACTGATACGGCGTGCCGTCGACCGCCGCCGCCGCGAGCTCGAGGGAATACGCTCCGGAGTTGAGCGGAAGTCCGGAGATCTGCTTGCTGAAATTCACGAATACATCGAGGGCCGCAATGCCGGCCGTGGCGTTGACGACGCGCACGCGCGCGTTGCCGGGACCCGGCGGCAGGTTGTTGTCGGCGAGGATCGTGGCGGTCATCGCACCAGCGGGGCCTTCGAGAATCACCGACGAATCGGTGGCCGGAACAAAGATCGGCGCGATGGTGAGCAGCGTTGCCCCCGGCGTCGCCGTGGCCTCGATCGCGAGCGTATGCGCCGTCGCGGTCGTCCGCTGGTAGCTGGTGGCGCCCGCGATCGGGATGTTCGACAGTTTCAGGGCCCCGTCGAAGAACACGTTCAGCGGCGAGGCGACGGTCGACGCATTCACGACCTTGAACTGCGCCAGCTCATTGTTGAGAATGGTGCCGTCACCGGTAGCGTCGTTATTGAGCAGCTGGACGTTGACCAGCGAGCTGCTGCCGCGCGAGTAGACAACCACGTCGACCGCCGCGCGCTCGGCGTAGTTTCGCGGCGGGGTCTGAAAGATCACGCCCTTGGATCCCGCCGGCGTGACCCGCAGCTGCAGGTTGCCCGACGCCACCGTGGCGAACAGGCTGAACCCGCCGTAGCTCACGCCGCCGACGCTCGGCGACACCTGGTTGAGGTCGGCGCCGGGTGCGGTTAGGTAGACATCGACCGCGCCGATCCCCGCTGCAGCGTTGATCAGGCGAACGTTGAAGTTACCGGCACCCGGATCGGTAAAGGTGTCGTCGTAGAGCTGGCCGGTCGGCGCCGTAATGGGCCCCGACATGACGTAGGTGTAGCTGGCCTGGCCGATCGGCGCGGTCTGGGTGGTGATGAGGGTCGAGACGCTGCCCGCGACGCTGGCGCGTATGGTTCGCGTCGGGTTGTTCAGGGTGATTGAATCGAGCGATTGGTATGGCTGCAGCGTTTCGAACACGAGCCCCGCAGCGAACGGATTGTTGTCGACCGTGACGTTGATCGGGCCGCCGGCGTTTGGGATCAGGTTGACGACGCGCACATGCGACTGGGTATTGGCGACGGTGACGATACCGTTGCCGGTATTGCAACCGGTGAGCAGCAGCGCAAACGCGCACACCGCCGCAAGCGTCGATCGATACTCAAGCACGCTCAGTTGTCCTGCGTCACGATGCCAGTCAAGCTGCCTGGGGGGCCGGCCAAATAGACCGTGTACTTGTGAGGCGAGGCGATCACCACGCCGGTGAGCTTGAGCAGCGCGGTAGTCGTGCCGGTGACATTGAAGTCGAATTCATAGGCGGTTCCAGTCACGGCGGTCGCCGTCAGATTGAGATAGGTCGACGCAGTATTCTGCGTCAGGGCGCTGACCTGCTTGCTGAAATTGACGAACACGTCGACCGAGGGCGTACTGGCCGACGCGTTGACGAAGCGCACGCCAGCGCTGCCAACGGCGGGCGGCAAGTTGTCATCGGCCAGCACCACGCCGTTGAGCGATCCTGCGGGACCGACCAGCGCGATCGACGTGTCCGATGCGGCCGACAGCGTCGGATTGAGTGTGAGCAGGGTCGCTCCCGGAGTGGCCTGCGCCTCGACCGTGATGGTATGGGCACCGGTGGCCGTTTGCTGATAGTTCGACACTCCCGCGAACGGGATGTTCGACAGTTGGAGGCTGCCGTCGACGAAGACATTGAGCGGTGCCGCGACCAAGGACGCGTTGATCACCTTGTACTGCGCCACCAAGTTGTCCACGATCACGCCATTGCCGGAACCGTTGTCATTGAGCAGCGCGGCGTTGACGAGCGTGCCGCTGCCCTTGCTGTAGATGACGATGGTCGAGCCGGAGTGTTCGGCGAATAACCTCGGCGTCGAATCGAAGATGATGTTCTTGGTGCCGGTGGGCGTCATGCGGATTTCAAAGTTTGCGCCAATGGCGACCGACAGGTACGAACTCACAGCGCCGTATGCAACATTGGACACCGCGGGTGCCGCCACCGTGAGATCGGCGCCGGGCGGCGTCAGGTACACGTCGACCGGACCGACGCCGGCCGCGGTGTTGATGACCCGCACCGCGTAGAAGCCGCTGCCGGGATCGCTGACCGAATCGACGGCAAAAACCGTCCGCACCGCTGTCGTCGGGCCAAAAACGATGTAGGTGTAGTTGGCGTCGCCCCCGATCGACAGGCTGGAGTTGACCAGTGGCGACTGCGCGCCAACGACGGTGACGTTGAAGGTCTGCACGCCATTGGGGACGCTGACATACGGCGTCAGGCGTTCGAAGGGCGCGGCGGGGGCGATCGTCGTCGAGCCAACGACGACATTGAGCGCGGACGCTTCGAGGAAAGCATTAAAAAGGCGAATCTGGCCGTTGCCACCATTGTTGCCGCCGCTCTTGCTGCAACCGGCAAGGGCAAGGACCACGAGACACAGTGAGGCGAGCAGGGCGCGCGGCAAGGACATGGGTTTCTCCGGAGGCGGCAGGCGTTGCCGCATGGCAGGTACTGCAACGAGCGCAAATTATACGGGCAAGCCTCGTGCCGCGGAACGTCGGCAATGACTGCTTACGATGAGCAAGGGGTGAGGCCACGGTTTCAACGACAAAGTGTCGTGCAACATTGATCGAATGCGCACCGAATTCGTGGTCTTACCCCTCGACTGGGGGCCAGCGGGAATGCTGGTCGGGGTGAGAGGATTTGAACCTCCGACCTCTACGTCCCGAACGTAGCGCTCTACCAGGCTAAGCTACACCCCGAGGTCCGCAGTGCGCGCAAATCCGCCAAGTTTCAGGCGGTTCGGGTCACTGCGAAAGCCGACAATTCTAGCAGAGTTTGCCGGTAAGTCGAAGGCGGGAGCAACTCGATGCAAGCAGCTGCCTGACGCGCTTCGGTCTCGGCGCAGTCGTGTGCGTAGCCCAACGCGCCGGTGCGCTGCAAGACGCCGAGCACCGGCTCGAAGTCGGCGAGACCACCGGCGGCGAGCGCGCCGCGGATAAGAGCAACCTCATCGCGCGTGCCGACTTGCAACGCGCGGATGAGCGGCAGCGTCGGCTTGCGTTCTGCCAGATCGTCGCCCAGATTCTTGCCGATCTCGGATTGATCGCCGGTGTAGTCGAGCACGTCGTCGACGAGTTGGAAGGCGGTTCCCAGGTGCATTCCATAACGCGCCAGCGCATCTTCGAAATCCGGGGCGACGTCGCCGAGCACGGCACCGAGCCGCGTCGATGCCTCGAACAGTTTTGCGGTCTTGCGCCGGATGACGTCGAGATAGCGTTGCTCGTCGACATCGGCATCGCCGGAATTCATCAGCTGCAGCACCTCGCCTTCGGCAATGACGTTGGTGGCGTCGGAAAGGATGCGCAGCACCCGCATCCGATCGACGGTGACCATCAGCTGGAATGCCCGCGAGTAGAGAAAGTCGCCGACCAGCACACTGGCGGCGTTGCCAAAATTGGCGTTGGCGGTGGCGTGACCCCGGCGCAGCGTCGATTCGTCGACGACGTCGTCGTGCAGCAGGGTCGCGGTATGGATCATTTCGACCACCGCCGCGAGCGTGCGATGGTGGTTGCCCTGGTAGCCACAGGCGTGCGCGCTGAGCAGTACCAGCGTCGGGCGCAAGCGCTTGCCACCGCTGGCGATAATGTATTCGGCGACCTGGCGAATAAGCGCGACGTCAGACGCCAGCGCCTCGCGCAGGACCCTATCGACGGCCTGCATATCCTCTCGCAGGACCGGCTGCAGCGATGGAATGGTCACGTTACGGGTTCCTGCCTGCATTCTGCACTGGCGTCGGCGGGATAGCGGACTTGGCGCATTACTGAGCGCGCTTGCCGCTGGTCATTCTACTCGATGGTCACGGCCCCCCGCCCCGGGCCAGCCCAGTGCAGCTTTGACATTGCACGGCTAAGAGCTTAAGCTAGCAGACTTTTGTTGCCGTTGCCGGGGTCCGGTCGCGGCTTTCTGGAGTCTTCCTATGTACGCGGTCATAAAAACCGGTGGCAAGCAGTACAAAGTCGCCCCCGGCGAAAAACTCAAAGTAGAGCTGATACCGGCGGACGTGGGTGCTCAAGTAATCCTCGACCAGGTGCTCATGGTCGGTGACGATGCCAGCGTTCGCCTGGGACAACCCACGGTCACCGGTGCCACTGTCCAGGCGACCGTGCTCGGTCATGGCCGCGGCGAAAAGCTGCGGATATTCAAGATGCGCCGGCGCAAGCATTACCAGAAGCACCAAGGGCATCGGCAGGGCTACACCGAGCTGCAGATCGACGGCATCGTCGGCTGACTCGCCTTCGCACAGGACACACGGCAATGGCACACAAAAAAGCAGGCGGCAGTTCGCGCAACGGCCGCGACTCGAATTCCAAGCGTCTGGGCGTCAAGACCTACGGCGGCGAAACGATCCAGGCCGGCAGTATCATCATCCGCCAACGCGGAACGCAGGTGCATCCGGGCGTCAACGTCGGCATCGGCAAGGACCACACGCTGTTCGCGCTCGTCGACGGGCACGTGCAGTTCGTCATCAAGGGCGCGAATCGGCGCAAGCTGGTCAACATCCTTCCGGCGCCCTAGACAGAGTCGCGGATCGTCCGCTGCTGCGGACACCGACAAAAAATCCCCGCGTCAGCGGGGTTTTTTTAGCCGTCGGCCAACGCGTGTGTGCTGTCAGCGCCGCTCCAGCCACCACAGCATTGTCGTCGCGACCACGAAGAACGCCGCCACCGGAAAGGCTGCTGAAAACAGCGGCGGCCAGTCGTTGATGACGCCCAGGTACGAGAACAGGCGGCCGACCAGGAAGAACGACAAGCCGAGAATCGTGCCGGCGAAGATGCGAAAACCGACGCCTCCGCTGCGCCGCTGAAAATAGGCAAAGGGCAGCGCCAGCACCATCATGACCAGCACGGCGGCGGGATAGAACACCTTGTTCCACAGCGCGATCTCGAACCGCGAAGTCTTCTGCTGATTGCTGCCGAGCACGTTGATATTGTCGTAGAGCGAGGTCATTTCCAGCTTTTCGGGGGGCACCTGGTACACGGTCAGGATCGACGGTTTGAGCACGGTCCTCCAGATCCATTCGTCGGCCTTGGCGATCTGCGCACCCGAGGGCGACAACTCGGTCGTGCGCACGTTCTTGAGCAGCCACTGACCGTCGCTGACAAAGGTTCCCGAATCCGCGACGCGCAGCGCGGTCAGGCGAAAATTGGAATCGAACTGGTAGATGCGCACTCCCAGCAGAGTGTTGTCGGCGAGCAGGCTGCGGATATTGGCGAAGGTCTCGAAGGGTTCGCCCGGATCCTGCGCGTACTGTTCCTGTCGTCCCTGCTTGAACCAGAAGCCGGACTTGAATTGCTGGGCGATGACGCGGGTGGCCTCGCCGCGAGCCTGCACTCGCACCTGTTGCGCGAGGCGGTCGGCGGGAGGGGCCAGAAATTCGCCGGCGAGGAAGGTCGCGATCGCCAGCGGTATGCCGATGCGCACGATCGCGAGCGTAATCTGCGTGAGTGACGCGCCCGACGCGCGCATGACCGTGTATTCCGAGTTGCCGACCAGCTGTGCAATCGCGAACAGCGTGCCGATCAGCGCGGCGGTGGGCATCAGCTCGTAGAAGTGTCCGGGCAGGCTGAGGCCGACGAACAGCAGCGCGCGGCTCAGTGGATAGCCGTCCTTGCCAACGTTGCCGAGCTCGTGGATGAGGTCGAAGAAGGCGAAGAGGCTAAGCAGGGCCGTGAAGATCAGCAGCGTGCCGAAGAACACCTCGCGGCCGATGTAGCGCGTGAGGATCTTCACGCGGTGCGGCGCCTCGGGAACCAGCCATACACCGACGTGCGCCGGTAGAACAGAAGCACTATCACGATCGCCGCGGTCAGGTGTGTCATCAGCAGGCCTGCGACAATCGACAGGCGTCCCTGGGCGATGAAGCTCTGCACGATGTTCAGGCAGTTGCTGTAGACCATGTACATGAACAACGCGGCAAACAGGTTGAAGGACCGGCCCATACGCGTGTTCACGTAGGACATTGGTATCGCCAGCAGCATCAGCAGAAACGCGCTGATCGGAACCGACATCCGCCAGAACAGTTCGGCACGCTCGGGTGCGCCGTTGGCGACCACCAGGACCGGCAATGGAATCGCCTTCAACGACATCGGCAGCGCACGCATCTCGGCGGGCTCGAGACGGCGTCCCAGTTTCTCGAACTCGGCGGTGCGAAATTCGGCGCTGCCAGGCTGCCCTTCGTAGCGCCGGCCGTCCTGCAGCACGATAAAGCGATCGCCATTCTTGGCATCTTCGAGCCGCCCCGAACGGGCGACCGTTGTCACGTCCTTGTCGCCGTCGATCGAGTGCAGGAAAACGTTACGAATAGTGCCGTCGAAACTGTTGACGCTTTCGATGAACACGACCAGTCGCGCCGACCGGAATTCCTTGAACAGTCCGGGCGCGAGCAGCGACAGGTCTTCCCGCGACTCGAGCTGGCGCTCGTACTCCAGCCGGCGCTGCTCGGCCCATGGCGACACCCAGAACGACAGGACCACGATGGCGACCAGAAAAGGGGTGGCGAACCAGAGGATAGGCTTGAGCCAGGAGGTCAGGCCCTGGCCCGAGGTAAACCAGACGATCATTTCACTGTCGCGATACCAGCGCGTCAGCGTCAGCAGTACCGTGAAAAATAGTGCAACCGAGAGCAATATATTGAAATAAAACAATGCATTGAAACCCAAAAGGGCAAGAATGCCCTCTGGGGCGACGGTTCCTCCGGCGGCGCGCGCCAACAGCCGCAATACGATGTTGGTAAAGAGGATGCCGAGCAGGACCAGAAACAGGCCGACGGCCGTAACCGTCATTTCTCGCACCAGGCTGCGCCTGAACACCATGACGACGGAAATATTTTGACTTTTTTGGGGCGATTTGCCGATAATGCGGATGGTACCGCCCAAAGGCAAATGTTTCGTTCGAAGGAACGGCGATGGAATTTACCATAAAAAGCGGTAGCCCGGAGAAGCAGCGCAGCGCATGCGTTGTAGTGGGTGTTTTCGACAATCGCAAACCCAGTCTTTCCGCCGATCTGGTAGATCGCGCGTCGGGCGGTTATATCAGCGAAATCATCCGCCGCGGCGATATGGAAGGAAAGCTCGGCAGCACCCTGCTTTTGCACAATGTAAAAGGTACCCTCGCCGATCGCGTCCTGCTCGTCGGACTGGGCAAGGAACGCGATTTTCGCGAGCGCGAGTTCCGCAGCGCGATTCGTTCGGCGGTGCGACTGCTCAATGAAACCGGCTCCTACGAGGCCGTCGTCTACCTCACCGAAGAGAAGGTCAAGCGCCGGGAAGTCGCGTGGCGGGTCGAGCACGCGGTGGTCGTCGCCATGGAAGCCGTATACCGCTTCGACCAGATGAAAAGCCAGCCGGCCGAGGTGCGTCGCCCGCTGCGCAAACTTACCCTTTCGGTGCCCCAGCGCAGCGACCTGGCCGCAGGAGAGGCGGCTGCGGCCCGCGGACTGGCGATCGCGCATGGGATGGACCTGGCGCGCGATCTCGGCAACCTTCCTGGCAACGTCTGCACTCCCGCCTACCTCGCCGAGCGCGGACAGGCGCTGGCGCAGGAACTGGGCTTCAAATGCGAGGTATTGGACCGGCCGCGGCTCGAAGAGCTCAAGATGGGCTCATTCCTGTCGGTTACCAACGGCAGCGACCAACCGCCCAAATTCATCATTTTCGACTACAACGGAGCGGGTAAGAAGCAACCCCCGGTGGTCCTTGTCGGCAAGGGAATCACGTTCGATACCGGCGGCATTTCGATCAAGCCGGCCACCGACATGGATCACATGAAATACGACATGTGCGGTGCCGCGAGCGTGTTTGGCGCGTTTCGGGCGGTTGCCGAACTGAACGCGAAAATCAATCTCATCGGACTGGTTCCGGCCTGCGAGAACATGCCCAGCGGGCGCGCCACCAAGCCCGGAGACATCGTTACCAGCATGTCGGGCCAGACCATCGAAGTGCTCAATACCGATGCCGAAGGACGGCTGATCCTGTGCGATGCGCTGACCTACGCCGAGCGTTACGAACCCATCGCGGTCGTCGATATGGCGACGCTCACCGGCGCCATGGTCGTGGCGCTGGGGCACGTCGCCAGCGGCGTGTTCAGTAACAATGACAGCCTGGCGCGAGCGTTGCTCAACGCCGGCGAGGAATCCTTCGATCGCGCCTGGCAAATGCCCCTGTGGGACGACTATCACGAAGGCCTCAAGAGTAATTTCGCCGATTTCGCCAACGTCGGTAGCCGCGCCGGAGGCAGCATCACGGCGGCGTGCTTTCTTTCCAAGTTCGCCAGGAAATTCGACTGGGCGCACCTTGACATCGCCGGAGTCGCCTGGAAGGAAGGCAAGGAAAAAGGTGCAACCGGCCGGCCCGTCGCGCTCCTGACAACCTGGCTCCTGGCGCAGGAAAGCCCAGTTTCCTGATGCGCTAGCTGACGCCATGACCGCGATCGATTTCTACACGCATGTGACCGATCGTCTCGACGTCGCCGCGAAGCTCGTTGTCAAAGCCTTCACGCAGCACGGCAGTGTGCGCGTGCTTACCGCGGACGCGGCTGCGACCGATGCGCTCGATCGCCGGCTGTGGCTGCTTCCCGCAACCGGATTCCTCCCGCACTGCCGCGCCGGCGACCGGCTTGCGCCCGAAACGCCGATCTGGATCGATCACGTGCTCGAACACCACGGACCCGCGGCGGTCCTGATCAATCTTCACACCGCGCCGCCACCGTTTTTCGCGCGCTTCGAGCGACTGGCCGAAATCGTCGGTATCGATCCGGATGACGCTGCCGGCGCCCGTGAGCGTTTCCGTTTCTATCGCGATCGTGGTTACGAACTGCGTACCCACAATTTGGGCGCCGGGTCGTGATGGCCACCGCGCGCGAACTGCTTGAGCAGGCCGACCAGCTCATGCGCCGGAACCGGCGCGCGGAGAGCGACATCCCGGTGCTGACCGATTCGATCGCCGGCGTGGCGTCGGTGCGCCGGGTGCCGGTGCCTCAGGTCGAGATTCCGGTGCTGACCGAAAAGGTTGAAGCGGCCGCGGTGAAGGTCACGCTGTTGCCGGCCAAGCCGATCAGCGCCAGTTCGGTCTTCGAGGGTGACCCGTCGGACTGGCTGGTCATGGATACCATCGACCCGTCGCTGCACAGCATCACGGGCGGGGCGCCGGATACGCTTGCGGTCGTGCCGCCGGTTACTTTAAAGGCGCCGGAACCGTTGTCCGGCGATGGCGAAAGTTCGACACGGGTCAGTTTCAAGGCTGCGGGATCGGCGGCTACGCCACCCCCGGCGGGATCGATTGCGAACCTTCACTCGCCGCTGGAACCGACACTGATACCGTCGGCGCCGGCGCCGACGGCGCCTCCGCCAGTCGCGGCCGTCCCCATGGTAGCGTCCATTCCTTTGGCGGCAAACGAAACGCATGCCGAGCCCAGACAAACGTCAGACTCACGCTGGCAAGCGCTCGCCGAGCAGGTTTCAATGCAGGTGTTGCAGCGACTGGACCTGTTCACCGACACCGGCCTGAAGGACCAGTTGACCCATCATCTGCAACCCATCGTCGACCGCGCCAGCGGCGAACTCGTCGCATCGATCAACGAACAGGTCGGCAAACTCGTGCGCAGCTATGTCGCGGAAGCGATCGAACGCGAAATCGCCCAGTGGCGGCAGGATAACCACTGATGGGTTCGTGTCCGTGCGCCTCCAAGCCTGTGCTAGACTTGCCCGCATGAAACGTCGTGCCGCGCCGCTGCATCTCGTCGCCACCGCCCCGCGCGGAGGCCGGCCGGTGCTCGGGTATGTCGGGTACGTCTATTTCGGGATGACTCCCCGGCGCCGCCCCCGGCAATAGTTTCTCAGCAAAATCATCAAACCTCGGGCGGCCCAGTGGCCGCCCGATTTTTTTACCGGAGGCAATCGTGATCATCGTAATGCAGCCCGAAGCAGGAGTGGAGGAAATAGCTGCCGTCGAGAACAAGATTCGCGCGCATGGTCTCGCGGTGCACATCTCGCGTGGCACCGAGCGCACGTTGATCGGTGCCGTCGGCGACGAGCGCAAGCTCGATCCCGAGATGTTCGATCCCATGCCTGGCGTGGAAAAGTCGATGCATATCGTCAAGCAGTACAAGATCGTGGCGCGCGAATGGCACAAGGCGAATACGGTCATCGACGTCGCGGGCATCCCGATCGGCGGCAAGACGGTGCAGGTCATCGCGGGGCCGTGCTCGGTCGAGACCGCGCCACAGATGGCCGCCGCAGCGGTCGGCGCGAAGGCGGGCGGTGCGCGGCTGATGCGCGGCGGTGCGTTCAAGCCGCGCACGAGCCCGTACGCCTTCCAGGGGAAGGGCATCGAAGGACTCGAGCTGCTGCGCGCGGCGGCCGATACGCAGGGCCTGCCGATCGTCACCGAACTGATGGACGTGCGCATGCTCGACACCTTTCTCGAGCACGACGTCGACGTCATCCAGATCGGCACCCGCAACATGCAGAATTTCGACCTGCTCAAGGCGGTTGGACGCGTGAACAAGCCGGTCATCCTGAAGCGCGGCATGTCGGCAACGATCGCCGAGTGGCTGATGGCTGCGGAGTACATCGCCGCCGGGGGCAATCACGACATCATTTTCTGCGAGCGGGGCATTCGCACCTTTGAGACGGCGTACCGCAATGTGCTCGACGTCACCGCGATTCCGGTTCTCAAGCGCGAGACGCACTTGCCGGTGATTGTCGATCCGTCGCACGCCGGCGGCAAGGCGTGGATGGTGCCCGCCCTGTCGTGCGCCGCGGTGGCGGCCGGCGCCGACGGACTGCTTATCGAAATTCACCCCAATCCATGCGAAGCGTGGTGCGACGCGGATCAAGCGCTGACGCCCGCGGAATTTGCGACGCTGATGCAACAGCTCGGTGCCGTCGCGCGCGCGGTCGGGCGCGACTTCTAGCGATGATAGCCCCGCGAGCGCGTGCACAAGGGAGTGGCAAGGCGCGCTTTGCCGCTATAATTTCAGGCTTTTGCCTGTTCACGCACGCCTGTTGAGCGCGCCTTTGCCGATGGAACTCGCCAAGAGCTTCGACCCGCACGCAATCGAAACCCGGTGGTATTCGTACTGGGAGAGCACCGGCCTGTTCAAGCCGTCGATGCGGGCCGGCGCGCCGGCCTTCTGCATCCAGTTGCCGCCGCCAAACGTGACCGGCACGCTGCATATGGGGCACGCGTTCCAGCAGACGCTGATGGATGTGCTGATCCGCTTCCATCGCATGCGTGGCGACAATACGCTGTGGCAGGTGGGCGCCGACCACGCCGGCATCGCCACCCAGATCGTGGTCGAGAACAAGCTGCAGGCGGAAGGCGTGTCGCGGCGCGACATCGGTCGCGAACAATTCGTCGAGCGCGTCTGGGCATGGAAGGCTGAATCGGGATCGACGATCACCAACCAGATGCGCCGCCTCGGCGCGTCCTGCGACTGGTCGCGCGAGCGCTTCACCATGGATCCGGCGCTGTCGAACGCGGTGGTCGAGACTTTCGTGCGGCTCTACGAGGACGGCCTCATTTATCGCGGCAAGCGTCTCGTCAACTGGGATCCGAAGCTCGGCACCGCCGTCTCCGACCTCGAGGTCGAAAGCGAGGAAGAGACCGGCACGATCTGGGAGATCCGCTATCCGCTGGTCGATGGCAGCGGCTACGTCACCGTGGCTACCACCCGGCCGGAAACGATGCTGGGCGACGTCGCCGTCGCGGTCAATCCCGATGACGAGCGCTACGCGCAACTCGTGGGCAAGGAAGTCGAGTTGCCTCTTACCGGACGTCGCATCCCCATCATCGCCGACGCGTACGTCGACAAGGCCTTCGGCACGGGCTGCGTCAAGATCACGCCGGCGCACGACTTCAATGACTGGGAAGTCGGTCTGCGTCACCATCTGACGCCGATCACCATCTTCACGCTCGACGCGAAAATAAACGATATCGGCCCGGATAAATATCGCGGCATGGATCGCTACGTCGCACGCAAGGCAGTGCTTGCCGAACTCGCGGCCGCGGGCCTGATCGCCGCCGAGAAAGCGCACAAGATGGTCGTGCCGCGCTGCGAGCGCACCGGCGAAGTCATCGAACCGATGCTGACCGATCAGTGGTTCGTGGCGATGACCAAACCTGCGCCTTCCAGCCATCCGTATTTCCCGGGCAAGTCGTTCAAGGACATCTGCCTCGAGGCCGTGAGCGACGGCGTTGCGCAGGCAGGCACCGACGAGCGCGCAACCATCCGCTTCGTCCCCGAACACTGGACGACCTGGTACAACAACTGGCTCAACAACGTCTACGACTGGTGCATCTCGCGGCAGCTGTGGTGGGGACATCGCATTCCTGCGTGGTACGACGCTGCCGGCAACGTGATCGTCGCGCGCAGCCTCGAAGAGGCAGCGCTCAAGGCAGGCATGCCTGCAGCGGCGTTGCGCCAGGACGAGGACGTGCTCGACACCTGGTTTTCGTCGCAGCTGTGGTGCCACTCGACATTGGGCTGGCCCGACGACACTGTCGAACTGCAGACGTTTCTGCCCAGTTCGGTGCTCATCACCGGCTTTGACATCATCTTCTTCTGGGTCTTGCGCATGATCATGGCGACGACCTACTTCACTGGCAAGGTTCCGTTTCGGGACGTCTACATCAATTCGATAGTGCGCGACGAGAACGGCCAGAAGATGTCGAAATCGAAAGGCAACGTGCTCGACCCGCTCGACCTGATCGACGGCACCGAGCTGCAGCCGCTGGTGCAAAAACTCACGTCGGGCTTGATGATCGAAAAGCAGCGCGAGGCGATCGAAAAACGCGCGCGCAAGCAGTTTCCGGAGGGCATTCCCGCCTTCGGCGCCGACGCGGTGCGCTTCACCTTCGCGAGTCTCGCGACCTTCGGCCGCACTCTGAATTTCGATCTCGATCGCTGCGAAGGCTATCGCAATTTCTGCAACAAGCTGTGGAACGCGACGCGCTTCGTGCTGATGAATGTCGAAGGCAGGGACACCGGCCTCGACGAATCGCTGACTAAAACGCTAAGCTTTGTCGATCGCTGGCTGCTGGGCCGGCTGCAGCAGGCGAAGCACGACATCAGCGAGAATCTCGCGAACTATCGCTTCGATCTCGCCGCGAAGGCGCTCTACGAATTCGTGTGGGACGAGTATTGCGACTGGTACGTCGAACTCGCCAAGGTGCAATTGCGGCGTGCCGATGCCGCGGGCGATGCCGCCGCCGCGCGCGGAACGCGATCGGTGCTGGTGCGCGAGCTCGAGGCGATGCTGCGGCTCGCGCACCCGTTCGTGCCGTTCATCACCGAGGAACTCTGGCAGTCGGTCGCGCCGCTTGCGGGCAAGCGCGGCTCCTCGATTTCGGTACAGCCGTTTCCGGTGGCCAATTTCGACCGCGTCGACGCCGCCGCGATGGCGGACATGGCGGCGCTCAAGGAAGTGGTCAACGCGTGCCGTACCTTGCGCTCCGAAATGAAGCTTTCGCCGGCGCAGAAGGTGCCGCTCATCGCGGCGGGTGACGCGGCACGATTGACTGCCTTTGCTCCCTATGTTGCCGCGCTGGCGCGGCTGTCCGACGTCAAGATCGTCGCCGAGCTGCCGCGCACCGACGCGCCGGTGCAGATCGTCGGCGAGTTCAAGCTGATGCTGCACATCGAAGTCGACCTGGCGGCGGAACGCATCCGGCTGGCCAAGGAGATCGATCGAACCGAGCCCGAGACCACGAAACTCGCGGCTAAACTCGACAACGACAACTTCGTCTTGCGCGCGCCGCCTAACGTCGTCGAGCAGGAACGCGCACGGCTGGCGGCGCTACAGGCGACGCTGGCAAGGCTGAAGGTGCAGCTGGCGCAGCTGGGACAGTAACACCGGCGGCGTCAGCGCACGAACGCGAGCGCGCGCTCAACCGCTGCGCGCACAGTATCCGGTGATTTCCTCGCGATCGTGGTAGAGCTGCCGAAAACGCAGCGTGTGGCGCACGCGCCTCGCGTCCAGCGTCTCGCCGATGATGGTCTGGCAGCGCTGCACTTCGGCGTAGCGCTTTTTCATAGGCAGCTTGAGGTTGAAGATGGTGCGCCGGCATGCGCCGTCGGCAAGCCATCCTGCCACCAGCGTGGCGATGCGCGATGGCTGCAGCACCATATCGCACACCATCCAGTCGACCGCGCGCCGCGGACGGTACGTCAGTCCGTCAACGCGCAGGTGCTCGACCAGCGGGTCGCCGGCAATGCTCGCCTGCAACGGGCCGTTGTCCACGGCAACGACGGCGAGACCGCGTTGGATCAGTTGCCAGGTCCATCCGCCGGGAGCGGCACCCAGGTCGACGGCACGCATTCCGGGAACGAAAGCGCGTACGCGCTCCTGTTCGTCCAGGAATGTCACGAACGCTTCGGCGAGCTTGAGCGTCGAGCGTGATGGCGCAGCGCCTGGCATCGTCAGGCGCGGAATACCCATCGGCCACGCGCTGCCGGTCGGCGCCTCGCTGGTGCCCACCCAGGCGCGCTCCGCGGTCTCGAACAAGACGTGCAAGCGTGGCCGATCCGCAGCGCCGCGCACGAGCATCTTCCTGGACGCAAGTTCCGCTTCGAAGAGCGGCGCGAGGCGCCGGCACAAGCCTGAGTGGGTTTTGCCTTCGTTGGTATCCGCGGTTTCCAGCCAGACCGATTGAAAGGGCGGCCTGAGGTCCGCCACAAGCGCGATGAGCGGACCGATACGATCGCGCGAGGACAAGACGTGGGGGCCTGAGCCCGCGAACAGCGAGCGCGCGAACTGGGGGGGCGTGGCGGCAAGGGCGCTGTTCCAGCACCGGACGTCGTCTACTCCAACGGCCGTCACCATGGCGCGGTCGCGGCGCGCGTCGATGGCGAGGGGCATGCGCGCCTGAGCTGCGACGCTCTCGAGGTCGCTCGCGCACTCGGTCTCGAAGCCGATGCGGCAATGCGCGACAATGGTTGCGGAGTTCAGCAATCCGGATCGGTGCGACCTCAGGCGGCGTCCGCAGCGCGGCGCAATCGGTCGACCGGCAAAGGGTATGAACGCGCGCGACGGGTGTGATTCGATCACACCCGGTCGAGACTAGACTTTTTCAGGAACCGGCGCCGACCGTTTCATCAGCAATGCGGGGATGGGATGCCCGCGCCGCGAGGGATGCTGCGCCTGGTTGGTCGAGGTCAATGCCGGTGCCGTCGCGTGGTCCGGACGGCGTGCGGGCAGCGGCTGATCGGGATTGCGATCGAAAACGCTGTCATCGCGCTGCCGCCGCGGAGCTTCGGTCTCGGCGGGCACGCGTCGCGCAGGCTTGGCGCCCTCGGCGGGACGCGCTTGGCGGCGAGCCCGTGCGGGTGCAGCCGGGGAGACGCTGCCGGCGAAGTCCGGTGCCACCGCCACCGTGAGCGAGCGCTTGAGCAGCCGTTCGATTTCGGTGAGCAGTTTTTCTTCTTCGGGGCCGCATAGTGAAATCGCCTCACCCGATGCGCCCGCACGGCCGGTGCGGCCGATGCGGTGAATGTAATCTTCCGGCACGTACGGCAGTTCGTAGTTCACGACCAGCGGCAGGTCGTCGATATCCAGCCCCCGCGCGGCGACGTCGGTGGCGACCATGACCTGCACCTTGGCCGCCTTGAAATCGTCGAGCGCTTCCATGCGCGCCACCTGGCTCTTGTCGCCATGAATGGCGGTCGTCTTCAGGCCGTCCTTCTCGAGCTGGCGCGCCAGCCGCGACGCGCCATGCTTGGTGCGCACGAAACACAGCACCTGCCACAGGTTGCGCGACGTGACGATATGCTCGAGCAGCGCGCGCTTCTGGTCTGCAGCGACCTTGTACACCGTTTGCGTCACGGTGTCGGCCGTAGTATTGCGCTTGGCGACTTCGATGAGCTGCGGTGCATTGAGCAACTGGTCGGCAAGCTTCTTGATATCCATCGAGAACGTCGCCGAGAACAGCAGGTTCTGACGTTTGGCCGTTGCCGGCAGCAGCGCCATGATGCGCTTGATGTCGGGGATGAAGCCCATGTCGAGCATGCGATCGGCTTCATCGAGCACGAAGATCTCGACCTGGCCGAGGTTGAGCGACTTCTGTTCGATGTGGTCGAGCAAGCGTCCTGGCGTGGCCACCAGGATTTCGATGCCGGCACGCACGATGGGCAGCTGCTGCTTGATGTCGACGCCGCCGAAAACGACGGTGGAGCGTATCCCCGTGTGCTTGGCGTAGGTCTTGACCGATTCCTCGACCTGGATCGCCAGTTCGCGGGTGGGGGTCAGGATCAGGGCGCGGATGGGGTGGCGTGCCGGCGACGGGCTTACATTGGCCATCGGCAGCAGCTTTTGCAAGATCGGCAGGGTAAATCCTGCAGTCTTGCCGGTGCCAGTCTGGGCGCCGCCCATGACGTCTTTGCCGGCGAGAATGATAGGTATGGCTTGCGCCTGGATCGGAGTGGGCGTCGTATAGCCGGCTTCGGCAACGGCACGGAGAATTTCCGGGCTGAGGCCAAGCTCAGCAAAGCTCGGGGTACTGCTCATCGATGGGGCTCCTGGCGCGGCCTACTCGCACTCAGGCGAGATCCGGTCCAGGCAGCGAAATTTCCATGTTGGCAACGGGATCGACCGGCGACACGCTGTGCACACCGAGGTCGCTGGCTCCCGTCTGGGGATCTCGACGGTGACCGGAAGGCCCGCCGAGTGCCGCGCATCATATCCGTAAACAGCGGATTTTGCAAATAATTCAGCGATCTCGGGGTGTACTTGGGTACAATGGCGGGTTAACTATTGCGCACTGCACCATCGCATCGGCCATGAACCCCGCTCGCAAACTTCGCAACATCGCCATCATTGCCCACGTCGACCACGGCAAGACCACGCTGGTCGACAAGCTGCTGGTCCAGGCGGGTACCTTTGCCGCCCACCAGCACATCGCCGAACGGGTGATGGACAGCAACGACCTCGAGCGCGAGCGCGGGATCACTATTGTCGCCAAGAACTGCGCCATCGAGTACGGCGATACCCACATCAACATCGTCGACACGCCCGGCCATGCGGATTTTGGCGGAGAGGTCGAGCGCGTGCTGTCGATGGTCGACGGCGTGCTGCTGCTCGTCGACGCAGTCGAGGGGCCGATGCCGCAGACGCGCTTCGTGACTCGCAAGGCGCTGGCGCTGGGCCTGCAGCCGATTGTCGTGGTGAACAAGATCGACCGGCCGGGTGCGCGTGCGTCGTGGGTAGTGAATCAGACTTTCGAACTCTTCGACAAGCTCGGCGCGACCGAGGCACAGCTCGATTTTCCGGTGGTCTATGCTTCGGCGCTCCACGGTTACGCGTCGCTGGACCCGAAAACGCCCGGCACCGACATGCGCGCGTTGTTCGAAACCATCCTCGACCACGTTCCCGCGCCCGTTGGCGATCCGCAGGGCGGGCTGCAACTCCAGGTCAGTGCGCTGGATTACTCCACCTATGTGGGCCGGCTCGGCGTAGGTCGTATTCGGCGTGGCAGCATCGCCCCGGGTCAGGAAGTCCTGGTGCTCCACGGCGATGCAGTTCCGCGACGCGCCAGGATCGGTCAAGTGCTGGGCTTCGCCGGGCTGGAGCGTGCGCCGGTCGAATCGGCGTCGGTTGGCGACATCGTCCTGATCACCGGCATCGAAGAACTGTCGATCGGCACCACGATCACTTCGGTCGATGTGTCGGAGCCGCTGCCGATGATCGCGGTCGACGAGCCGACGCTGTCAATGCAGTTCCAGGTCAATACCTCGCCGCTGGCCGGCAAGGAAGGCAAGTACGTCACCAGCCGAAACTTGCGCGAGCGCCTCGCCAAGGAACTGCTTACCAACGTCGCGCTGCGCGTCGACGACACCACCGACACCGACGTGTTTACCGTGTTCGGCCGCGGGGAATTGCACCTGACCATCCTGCTCGAGAACATGCGCCGCGAAGGCTATGAGCTGGCGGTTTCACGGCCGCGCGTGGTGGTGCGCGAGATCGACGGCGAAAGTCGCGAGCCTTTCGAGCAGCTTTCGGTCGACGTCGAGGATGCGCATCAGGGTGCAGTGATGGAGGCGCTGGGGACCCGGCGCGGCGAACTGGTGCACATGGAATCCGACGCCCGCGGACGCACCCGCGTCGATTACCGCATCCCAGCTCGCGGGCTCATCGGGTTTCAGGGCGAGTTTCTCAACCTCACGCGGGGCACCGGGTTGATGAGCCACGTTTTCGATGGTTACGGCGTGGTCAAGGGAGACATCCCCGAGCGTCGCAATGGCGTACTGATCTCCGCGGAAGCAGGCGATGCCGTCGCCTATGCCTTGTGGAAGCTCCAGGAGCGCGGGCGCATGTTCGTCTCGCCCGGCGACAAGCTCTACGAGGGCATGGTCATAGGCATCCACAGTCGCGACAACGACCTCGTCGTCAATCCGATCAAGGGCAAGCAGCTGACCAACGTGCGCGCGTCAGGCAAGGACGAAGCCATCGCACTTATCCCGCCGATCCAGCTTACCCTGGAATACGCAGTCGAATTCATCGCCGACGACGAACTCGTCGAGATCACGCCCAAGTCGATTCGCATTCGTAAGCGCTTCCTGCTCGAGCACGAGCGCAAGAAAGCAAGCCGGGAAGCGGCTTAAGGACAGCGTCCTCGCACGTGCTTGCCGCGCGGTCCGCCCCGCGGCCTTTGCCCTCTGCGCAGCGACGACGTAAACTGCGCGGCGTGGACGCCGCGTACCTCATCGCCGCATTGGCACTTGGCCTGGTGTTGCTTGCCGGCGTCCTGGTCGCCATTTTCATTCGCCTCGCCGCAATCGCGCGCGGTGCCGATGACGGCGCGAAACTGGCGGTGCAGCTGCAGACACTGGGGGCGCAGAATGAGCGGCTCGAACGCGAGCTGCGCGCGGAGCTCGCGCAGGCGCGCGGCGAGGCGACACTGAACGCGCAAACCGCACGCGGCGAGCTGACCACCACGCTCGGCCAGTTCGCGCAGAATCTCCAGAACCAGCTCGGCACCATGTCGCACGTCCAGAACGAGCGCCTGTCGACGCTGACGCAAAGCATCGAGCAGCGCCTCGACACCATTCGCGTGACACTCGAGCAGCGCCTCGAGGTTTTGCGCGGTGACAACGCGCAGAAGCTCGAGCAGATGCGCGCGACCGTCGACGAAAAGCTGCATGCGACGCTGGAGCAGCGGCTCGGCGAGTCGTTCAAGCTGGTGTCCGATCGCCTGGAGCAGGTACACAAGGGGCTCGGTGAAATGCAGTCGCTCGCGGCCGGTGTCGGCGACCTGAAGAAAGTGCTGACCAACATAAAGACCCGCGGCACGTGGGGCGAGGTCCAGCTCGAAAATCTGCTCGAGCAGATTCTGACGCCCGCGCAATACGACAAGAACGTCATCACCCGTCCCGGTGGCAACGAGCGGGTCGAATTCGCGATTCGCCTGCCCGGACGGGACCTCGACGGCGTGCCCTGCCTGCTGCCCATCGACGCCAAGTTTCCGCTTGCCGACTACCAGCAGCTGATCGAGGCGCAGGAACGCGGCGAGCCTATCGCCGTCGAGTCGTTCGCCAAGGCGCTCGAGCGACGCATCAAGGACCAGGCGGCCGACATCCACGCCAAGTACATCGCGCCTCCGCATACCACCGACTTCGCGCTGCTCTATCTGCCGGTCGAGGGGCTGTACGCAGAGGTCCTGCGCCGTCCGGGCCTCACCGATGCGATCCAGCGCGACTACCGCGTCAACGTCGCCGGACCGACGACGCTCGCGGCGATGCTCAACAGCCTGCAGATGGGATTTCGCACCCTGGCCATCGAACAACGGTCGAGCGAAGTGTGGAAGCGGCTGGGAATGGTCAAGACCGAGTTCTCGAAATTCGGCGAGGCATTGGCGGCAACCAAGAAAAAACTCGAACAGGCGAGCAATTCGATTGGCGATGCAGAGGTGCGCACCCGCTCGATCGCCCGGCAATTGCGCGACGTCGAGGCATTGCCCGCGGCGGAGTCCGACCGCGCGCTCTCCAGCGAACCTCGCCTGGTCTACGATGCCGATGTCGCTGCGCTGCGCGACACCGACGTCGATCCGCCCGTGCTGAGCGACGGTCGCTGACCATGCGCGCACCATGCGCGGACTGAGGCGATGCTAGACACGCTGCGCAAATGGAAACGCCGGCGGATCCTTGCGCAATCCGCGATTCCGGAGCCGCTATGGCGAGAAGCGCTCGAGTCGTTGCCCTTTCTCGCCATCTACACCGAGGACGAGCTCGCGCGCCTGCGCGATCTCGTGGTGGTGTTCCTGTCGGAGAAAGGCATCGTCGCCGCGCGTGCTTTTGAAGTCACGCCGCTGATGCGAGTGGTGATCGCGGTCCAGGCGTGCGTGCTGATCCTGCATCTCGACACTCGTTACTACGATGGCTGGGAAAGCATCATCGTCTACCCGGACGAATTCATGTCGGAGCTCGAGTACGAGGACGAGGTGGGCGTGGTGCATCGCCGCCACGAGCCGCTCGCCGGAGAAGCGCTGCCGGGCGGGCCGGTGATATTGTCGTGGCCCGACGTCGAGGCCAGCGCCGACTGGGCGACAGCGGGTATGAACCTGGTCATCCACGAATTCGCGCACAAGCTCGACATGCGCAGCGGCGAAGCCAACGGTTGTCCGCCGTTGCCCGCCGAAATGCCGCCGCGATCGTGGCAGAAGGCCATGAACGCGGCGTACGAGCATTTTCGGGCGCGGGTCGAAAAGGGTGAGGATACGGCGATCGATCCCTACGCCGCCGAAAGTCCGGCGGAATTTTTCGCCGTGCTGTCTGAAGTCTTCTTCGCCGATCCGACGCTGTTGCTGCACGAGTACGCGAAGATCTACGAGCTGTTCTCGTGGTTCTACAAGCAGGATCCCGCCAGCCGTACCGAGCTTCTGCTCGAAGCTTAGTCGCCGCCGGGTGTCAGGCTGGTAGCGCGCGGTCGATGACGGACGCGAAATCGACGCTCGACGGCAGCATGCCCAGCGTGGCTGCCGCGCCGTCGCCGAGTCGCGACGCGCAGTAAGCGTCGGCAACGACGCCTGGCGCGTGCCGCACCAGCAGCGCACCCGCGAGTGCCACCGCAATCGCGGTCGACTGGCGGCGTGCATCGACTTCACCGGCGCCGCTCGCCAGCATGCCGCTCAGCGCCTCGACGTGGCGATCCAGGCGAGCATTGGCCCCGCGCGCGGGCGCGAGTTCGCCCATCAGCGCTTCGACTGCCGCGGGTTCGCGCTGCGCCGCCCGCTGCACGTCCAGACACATGACGTTGCCGGACCCTTCCCAGATGGAGTTCAGCGGCGCTTCGCGATAGAGCCGGGGAAGCACGCTCTCCTCGACGTAGCCATTGCCGCCGAGTACTTCCAGCGCCTCGGCGACGACCGTCGGCGCGCGCTTGCAGACCCAGTACTTAAGCGCCGGCGTAGCCAGCCGGGCGAGCGCGGCGTCGGCTGACCCGGCGCTGGCGTCGAAGGCGCGTGCGAGGCGCAGCGCGAGGATGGTGGACGCCTCGTCCTCGAGCGCGAGGTCGGCCAGCACGTTCTGCATCAGCGGTTGTTCGCGCAGCTTTCTGCCGAAGGCGCGTCGATGCGTGGCGTGATGCAATGCCTGCGCCACCGCGCCGCGGATGAGTCCGGCACTGCCGATGACGCAGTCGAGCCGCGTGTGGCGCACCATTTCGATGATCACCGGCACGCCGCGTCCCTCTTCGCCCAGCAGCCATGCGCGCGCCCCGGCGAATTCGACCTCGCTGGAAGCGTTGGAGCGATTGCCAAGCTTGTCCTTCAGGCGCTGCAGCAGCACTGCGTTGCGGGTGCCGTCGGGCAGGAAGCGCGGCAGGAACAGGCACGACAGGCCATCGGGCGCCTGCGCGAGAATCAGGTGTGCGTCGCACATCGGCGCGGAGAAAAACCACTTGTGCCCCGTCACGCGGTACGCGCCGTTGCCGTCGGGCTCGGCGCGCGTCGTATTGGCGCGCACGTCGGAGCCGCCCTGGCGCTCGGTCATGCCCATGCCGATCAGCGCCGACGTCTTCGCGGCGACCGGGAGCGAGCGCGGGTCGTAGTCGTGCGCGAGGAGGCGCGGCAGCCAGGTGTCGGCGAGCCACGCGTGCTGGTCGCCATGGCGACGCAGCACCGGCACCGCGGCGTAGGTCATTGTCAGCGGACACTGCGTACCGTTTTCAACTTCGGCATGCATGAGATACGCGGCGGCGCGCGCGACGTGAGCGCCTGGACCCGGCGCCGACCATGGCGAGGCATGCTCGCCTTCGCGCATGGCGAGCGACATCAGTTCATGCCACGCCGGATCGAACTCCACTTCGTCGATGCGATTGCCGCAGCGATCGTGCGTCCTCAGTTCGGGACCGTGGCGGTTGGCGCGCGTCGCGAGCGCCAAAGTTTCGGCGCGCCCGAGCACGTCTCCCCAGTGCCCGAGACGCTCATCCGCCCACGCCGCACCTTCGCGGGCAATGCCCTCCTGCAACGCTTGGTGCGTGCGATAGAGATTGCGCCCTTCGAAGGGCGGTGGCTGGTTGGTGTCACCGGCTTGCATGCGAGCAAACGTCAGGAAGTCGCAGGACGCAGCGCGCTTTTTGGTCGAAACACCGCGCACACCGCCGCATGCGTTTCGACGTATGGACCGCCGATCAGGTCGAGGCAATATGGAACCGCGGGAAAAATCCCATCGAGTGTCTCGGCGATGGCCTTGGGTTGTCCGGGCAGATTGAGGATCAGCGCGCCGTGGCGGATCACGCCGACTTGCCGCGAGAGGATCGCGGTGGGCACGTACTTGAGACTCACCTGGCGCATCTGCTCGCCGAATCCTGGCAGCACTTTGTGGGCAACAGCGAGCGTTGCCTCCGGCGTCACGTCGCGCGGCGCGGGCCCGGTGCCGCCGGTGGTGAGTACCAGGTGGCAGCCGACGACGTCGACGAGTTCGACGAGCGTGCGCTCGATCTGCGCTTGCTCGTCCGGAATCAGGCGCGACTCCATGCGCCACGGTGTGGCGAGCGTCGCGCCGAACCACGCCTGCAGCCCGGGTATCCCCTTGTCGACGTAGTTCCCCGCGGACGCCCGGTCGCTGATCGATACCAGTCCGATCAGCAGGCTCGCAGGCTCGGTCACGGCGTCTTCTGCTCAAGCATTTGCGGACAACAAGGCGTTGAGTTCGCGAAACAGTTCGCGATACGCGTGAGGCGGCGACCCGCGCGCACGTTCCTCGTGGGATCGCGCTACCAATGCCGAAAGTCGGGAACGGTCGGCACGCGGTGCCGTAGCACACAACTCATCGAGCGCTACCGGCCCTTCGAGCAGACGCGCGCGCCAGCGTTCGACCGCGGCGATGCGGACTTTTTCGGCATTGGGCGCGGCCGACCATTGCGCGAGTTGCGCCTCGATCGGCGCAGGGTCGATGTCACGCATCAGGCGGCCGACGTACTGCATCTGGCGGCGCCGCGCTTCGCGCCGATTGAGTCGTCGGGCGATGCCGATGGCGTCCACCAGTCGCTCGGGCAGCGCCAGCGCGGCGAGCCTGGCCGGACTCAACTGGCTCAGGACTTCGCCGAGGTCCTGCAATTCGATCATCGCCAACTTGCGACGGGTTTTGGAAACCGGAGCCGGCCCGCTTGCCATCGCGTCCGGATCGACGCGGTCTGCTGCCACCGCGTCGGCGTTGTCGGCAGGCGCGGCCTCCTGTCCCCGCCGGCGGGGTCTTTCGTCAGGTCGCGGCATCGGGCGCTATCACTGGACTAGGGGTTTGCTATCATAACCGATCGCCGTTGCCGCCCGACTCCCTCGAGCATCCATGATTGTCACCGAGAGCCGTTTTCCGCTCGCCACCGCCGCACTGGCCGACGTCGCCGGCCTGGTGCTGCGCGAAGCCAAGGCGGGTGGCGCAACCGCCGCCGAATCCGAAGTTTCGCAGGCCTTCGGGCAGAGTGTCACGGTGCGCAAAGGCGATGTCGAGACGATCGCATACAACCGTGACAAGGGAATCGGCGTCACCGTGTACGTGGGCAAGCGGCGCGGCCACGCGAGCACCGCGGATTTCGCGCCGGCGGCGATCAAGGATACCGTCGCCAAGGCCCTGACCATCGCGCGCTACACGGCCGACGATGTGTGTTCCGGATTGGCCGACCCGGCGCGCCTGGCTCGGTCCTGGGCCGACCTGCAGCTCTATCATCCGTGGCAGCTGTCGGTGGAGGAAGCCATCGAGCTCGGTCGCGAGTGCGAAGCCGCGGCGCTCGCGGTGGACAAGCGCATCAGCAATTCGGATGGCGCGTCGGTGTCGTTGCACGAGGCGCAGTTCGTCTATGCCAACAGCCATGGCTTTTCGGGCGGGTACGCGAGTTCTCGCCACGGCATTTATTGCTCCGTGATCGGCGAAGAAGATGGCGCGATGCAGCGCGACGACTGGTATTCGTCGGCGCGTTCGCCGGCAGACCTGGAGTCCGCGAGCGCGGTTGGCCGCCAGGCGGGCCTGCGCACGGTGCGGCGGCTGGGCGCGCGCCAGCTCGCGACAATCGAGTGTCCGGTCGTCTACGAGGCACCGATCGCGACCGGCCTGTTCGGCCACTTCGTCAGTGCGGTGAGCGGCGGCAGCCTGTATCGCAAGTCTTCATTTCTTCTCGACAGTTCCGGCACGCAGGTGTTCGCCCCGCAGATCACGATTCGCGAAGAGCCGCACGTGCCGCGCGGCCAGGCATCTGCACCGTTCGACGACGAAGGCGTGGCCACGCAGCCGCGCGACGTCGTACGTGATGGCATCGTGCAGGGTTACTTTCTCGGAAGCTATTCGGCGCGCAAGCTGGGCCTTGCCTCAACGGCCAACGCGGGCGGCAACCACAATCTATTCGTCAACCACGGCGACGACGACCTTCCCGGGCTGCTTGCCCGAATGGGTCGCGGCCTTCTGGTGACGGAGCTCCTCGGGCAGGGCGTCAATCCGGTGACCGGAGACTATTCGCGCGGCGCCGCGGGCTACTGGGTCGAGGGCGGCGAGATCGCGTATGCGGTTGAAGAAATCACCATCGCGGGCAACCTCGCTCGGATGTATCGCGACATCGTTGCCATCGGCAAGGACGTCGACAAAAGGGGATCACGGCAATGCGGGTCGGTGCTGATTGGCGCGATGACAGTCGCCGGCAACTAGCCGCCGCGCGCGGCGCGATGATGGGCAAGCGTGGACTGCGTGACCGGCTCGTGGCGTGGCGGCGCTCGCTGTCCGATCCGCTGCGCAATGGGCCCGCAGCAGCGCGGTGGATCGCGGGGTTACCGGCGGGCGACAGCCTGCAGCTGCAGCGCGAAGCGCTCGACCTAGTTGCCGCATTTCCCGGCAACCGCCGCGCGATCGGCCCCAGTCAGGCTGAAGCATTGCTGCGCGTCGATGCGCGCTTCGAGGCTATCATCCTGCAATTGACCGCGCAGTACGCGAAGAACTACCAACGCTCCACCGGCGTCGAAACGCGCCTGTGGCATGGCGTGTTCGACCTGGTGAAGGCCTTTGTGGCAGCGTACCAGGCGATATTGAAGAACGCTTACAACGGCGATCAGCGACGCTGGAAGGGGATTCTGCCCAAGGTGCTGGTCCGCCTCGCGCACTACAAGGGCCTCGACGGAAAGTACCGGTTGTTCCGCTATGGGCACTGGATTCCGGCGCAGTGGCGCGAGTTTCACGAGCTCTACGAATTCGCGCGGATGCGCGGCTGGCAGCGCGAATCTTTGGCTTTCAATGCCGCGAACTTCGCTCACCCCGACGTATCGCTCGAGCAGGAATACATCAGGGCGCTGTTGCTCATGCGCCTTGACAGCGGCAGTTTCACGCCGGATCAGGTCGAGTGGGTCGCGCGCATTCTCGACGAGTGGGTGGCGCCGCTGGTGCTGGCGCCGCCTCCGGGGGCCGGAGCCAACTTCTACGTCGACCTGTCCGGGACGCAGGGTCTCAAGCGCGCCGACAAGCCCCGGGCGGGCGGCAGATTGATGTTCCTCGATGCGAGTCCGGTCTACGCGCGTGTCGTCGAGCGCATGCGTCTTCTGCCGGATGTCGACGCCGACACGCACGAGCCGGGCGACCTGCCGGCGCGCGAGCAGAAGCTGCTGCTGATGCGCCTGGCCGCACTCTACGGACCGGATGCGCTCGCATTCTCGCCGCGCGCACCACGCAAGGTCGCGGACGCCGAGGTCCGCGTCGTGGTCGGTCTGCAGGCGCTGACCCGTGCGGTCGCCGAAGTCGACCGCCTGCCGGCCGACACCCGCGCGCAAGGCCCGCGCCACAGCTTCGACGAGATCACGCAGATGGTGAATCCCGACGCGAATCCGGACTCGGTTGCGCGCCGGGTGCGCGGCTCGCAGTGGAAGGTCGCCGACATGAGCGAGTCGGGGTCGAGGCTGGTCGCACCCGCCAGGGACGCGCCGGCGCGGCTGGGTGAAATGATAGCCTTCCGTGACGCCGAGGGTTGGTCGCTGGCGATCGTGCGGCGCATGCAGCGCCAGCAGGTCGACGAGGTGAATTGCGGCGTCGAAGTCATCGCCCGGCGTGTGGTGCGGGTCCTGCTGCGCACCTGGGTGGCGCCCATGGATACCAGCCACGCCGGCATGGACCGGCCGTTCTTCGGACTGTACCTGCCGGCGCATACGGACAACCGCATGGCCACCCAGCGCAGCCTGATCGGTCCCGACGAGCGGTTTCTCCCGGGCGGGATGATCGAACTCGATACCGGCAGCGCACGCTACCTCATCCGCTTCACGCAAACACTGGAGCGCCAGGCCGGCTGGTCCTGGTCGCTTTTTAGTGCCGTTCGCAAGCTTTCCGGCTAGGCATTATCGCGGTCGCCCGGCGAGGGCTATCGCCGCGCCGAAGTGCGTGATTTCGCGCAGGAAAATGGGTTAGAATCGCGCCAGACTCAAGTCCGGGGGCGTTCTAGGGCGCGTCTCGGCGCAGAGCAAATCTTGTGCGATCGAATCGGCGACGATGCGGATTCGATACGCCGTCATCTTTCGATCGGAGGGTTCATGAAACGTCGTTCATTTCTCAAGAAGACAGGCGCCGGCATTGCCGCAGGCGCGGTCGCGGCACCGGCACTCGCGCAGGGCGTGCAGCCGGAAGTCAAGTGGCGCCTGGCGTCGAGCTTCCCGAAGAGCCTGGACACGATCTACGGTGGCGCCGTAACGATATCCGAGCGCGTCGCCGCAGCGACCAATGGCAAGTTTCAGATCCAAGTGTTCGCCGCCGGTGAAATCGTGCCGGCGTTCGGCGTGGTCGACGCGGTGCAGAACGCGACCGTGCAGTGCTGCCATACCGCACCGTACTATTTTTACGGCAAGGATCCGACCTTCGCGTTCGCGTGCGCCGTTCCTTTCGGCATGAACGCGCGCATGCAGAATGCCTGGATGTACCACGGCGGCGGCATGGCGCTGATGCGCGAATTCTTCAAGGACTACAACATCGTCAACTTCCCGGCTGGCAACACCGGCACGCAGATGGGAGGATGGTTCCGTAAGGAGATCAAGACCGTTGCCGACATCAAGGGCCTGAAGATTCGCATCGGCGGTTACGCCGGCGCGGTGCTGTCCAAACTCGGCGCGGTGCCGCAACAGATTCCCGGCGGCGATATCTATCCGGCGCTGGAAAAAGGCACGATCGACGCTGCGGAATGGGTCGGTCCTTACGACGACGAGAAGCTCGGCTTCTACAAGGTCGCCAAGAACTACTACTACCCTGGCTGGTGGGAAGGCGGACCCGAGCTCGATCTGTTCGTCAACACCAAAGCCTATGCCGACCTGCCGAAGGATTATCAGGCCATCCTCGAGGCCGCGTGTTTCGAGGCCAACGTGGATATGATGGCCAAGTACGATGCGCTCAATCCGGCGGCGCTGCGCCGTCTGGTTGCCAACGGCGTGCAGTTGCGACCGTTTTCGCGCGAACTGATGCTGGCGTGCTACAAGGCGACGGTCGAAGTGAACGCGGAGACCGCGGCCAAGAACGAAAAATTCAAGAAAATCTACGAGAGCTGGCTGAAATTCCGGGACGAAGAAATCCTCTGGTTCCGCGTTGCCGAACAGAATTTCGACAGCTTCATGGCGTTCGCCAGCCAGCAGTCCGCAGCGTCCGCCAAAAAATAGGCGGCGCTGCTGGCCGCAGGGTGTAAGCGGCACGACCTGAGAGCAAGCTACGCATGCTCGCGATCCCAGGCAAGAAAAAAGCCCCGCGTAAGCGGGGCTTTTTTTCGCCATCTGGCGCGCGACTGTCTGCTACTTTTTCGCAGGCGGCGCTGCCGGAGGCGTCTTGAACGCGTCCTCCAGCGACTGCGCGGCGTCATCTTCCTTGGTCTGTTCCTGGGCTTCGGTCGGAGCCGCCGGTGCAGGCGATCCTGGCGTCGCGTACGGATCGAAAGGCGCGTCCGCGGGCGGCAGCAAAATTTGCACTTTGCTCGGATCGACGGTACTTTCCTTCGCCTTGTAGACCATCACCATCTGCGGGAAAGTGATCACCAGCGCGATCATGACGACCTGGATAAGCACGAACGGCACCGCGCCCCAGTAGATCTGGCCGGTGGTGACCCGCGCCGTCAGCTTGCCGGTGACCTTGTCGAGGAAATCCTTGGCCGGCGCAACGCTGCGCAGATAGAACAATGCAAAGCCGAATGGCGGATGCATGAATGAGGTCTGCATGTTCACGGCGAGCAGCACCCCGAACCAGATGAGGTCGATACCAAGCTTGTCGGCGACCGGCCCGACGAGCGGGATGATGATGAAGGACAACTCGAAGAAGTCCAGGAAGAACGCAAGGAAGAAGATCAGGATGTTGACGACGATCAGGAATCCGAGTTGGCCACCGGGCAGGCTGCTGAGCAGATGCTCGACCCAGACGTGGCCGTTGACTCCGTAGAAAGTCAAACTGAAGACACGCGCCCCGATCAGGATGAAGACGACGAAGGTCGACAGCTTGGCGGTCGTGTCCATCGCCTGCCGAAGCAGCTTCCACGACAGGCGCTTGCGCGCAAGCGCCATGAATAGCGCGCCCGAAGCGCCCATGGCTCCGCCTTCGGTCGGCGTTGCCACGCCCAGGAAGATGGTGCCCAGCACCAGGAAAATGAGCGCCAGCGGCGGAATGAGGACGAACACCACCCGCTCGGCCAGACGCGACAGCAATCCCAGCTTGAGCACGCGGTTGATCACCGCAGCGAAGAACGCAACGCCGGTGCCGACGCTAGTCGACACAACCAGCATTTCGTCGGTCGGATCGTCGGGACCGTATTTCCAGTGCGCGAAGGCAATGGCGCACAGCGCCGCGACGATGACGAGTATGAGCAGCGAACGCGTTCCACCCGACCCGTCGGGCTCGCGCATGGTGCGCGCCTCGAGTGGCAGGGCCGGCGCCCAAGCAGGCTTCATCAAGCAGACACCCATCGCGTAGGAAGCGTACAGGCATGCCAGGGTGATTCCCGGGATGAATGCGCCCGCGTACATGTCGCCGACGGACTTGCCCAGCTGATCGGCCATGATGATGAGCACCAGCGACGGCGGGATGATCTGCGCGAGGGTTCCCGACGCCGCGATCACCCCCGAGGCAAACCGCCGATCGTAACCGTACCGCAGCATGAT
>JBDTLK010000024.1:0-30954 GCA_039934835.1 Edaphobacterium sp. (SeqCode)
CGCCGAGCAGCTTCATCCGGAACACGTTCTGCGCCTGGCGCTTGATGTCCTCCGAACCCATGTACACGACGCATTCGAGGCCGAAGCGCGCGGCGACGGTTGCCGTCGCGACACCATGTTGGCCCGCGCCCGTTTCGGCTATCACGCGCGGCTTGCCTAGGCGCCGCGCGAGCAGCGCCTGGCCGATGCAATTGTTGATCTTGTGCGCGCCGGTGTGATTGAGGTCTTCGCGCTTGAAGTATATCTGCGCGCCGCCGAGCTGCTCAGACCAGCGCCGCGCGTGGTACACGGGGCTCGGTCGGCCTACGTAGTGCTTCAGGTCGTTCTCGAATTCGGCGACGAATTCGGGATCGTTGCGTAACCGGGCGTACTGCTCGCGCAGCTCGTCGAGCGCGCTGATCAGCGTTTCGGCGACGAACACGCCGCCGTACTGGCCGAAGTGGCCGGCGGCGTCGGGCAGGTCGTAGGGAACATCACCCATCTGCATTGCGAACCTCATGAATGAACGCGGCAATTTTCGACGGACTCTTGATACCCTTCTTCGGCTTGCCGTCGTCGCCAACCACTTCCACGCCACTGGATACGTCCACTGCCCACGGGTGGACCGCTGCCACCGCCGCGCCCACATTTTGCGCGCTGAGCCCACCGGATAGGATCAGCGGTCGCGACAACCCGCTCGGAATCCTGTCCCAGTCGAAACGGATGCCCGTGCCGCCTGGCAGTCCGCCGGGCTCGAAGGCGTCGAACAGCCACCCGCGCGCGCCAGCATAACGACTGGCGTATTGTAGCAAATCGACCCCTGGCCGGACCGGCACCGCCTTGATGTACGGGCAGGCGAAGCTAGCGCACAACTCCGGCGCTTCGTCGCCGTGAAACTGAAGCAAGTCCAGCGGCACGGCGGCCTGTACCGCGCGCACGTCGTCGCGCGTCGGATCGACAAACAGGCCGACAACGGAAACGAAAGCCGGCAGCGCATCGACAATCCCGCGCGCCTGCTCGAAACCGACACAGCGCGGCGTCCCCGACCAGAATACCAGTCCGATCGCGTCGGCCCCCGCGTGCGCGGCCGCGAGGGCGTCGTCGACGCGCGTAATGCCGCAGATCTTCACTCGTGTGCGCATCTGCATCTTCAGGCTCGCGGCATCCGCAACGGCGCCAGCGTCGCTGGCAGATTCCACCGTTGCGGGTAGTCGACGCCGGTAAGATAGAGCCCTGCGGCGGAAAAGGTCGGCGCCGCGCGCTTGCGGTCGCGACCGGCAAGCAGTTGCGCGACCCATTCAGGCGCTTGCCGGCCGCCGCCGACGTAGACCAGCGTGCCGACTATATTGCGCACCATGTGCTGCAGGAACGCGTCCGCGTGCAGATCGAACCGGAGCATGTCGCCCTCGCGCGTGATGTCGAGCCGGTCGAGTGTCTTGACCGGCGATTTGGCCTGGCACTCTGCCGCCCGGAACGCCGAGAAGTCGTGCATTCCAAGCAGCGGCTCCGCAGCGGCGCGCATCGATGCGAGCGCCAGCGGCTGATGGTACCAGCCGACGCGCGACTGCAGCAGCGCCGGACGTTCCGGCCGGTCGAGCACAAGGTAGGTGTAGTGCCGTCCCGCGGCGGAGAAGCGGGCGTGAAATTCAGCGTCGACCTCGCTTGCCCAGCGCACCGCGACAGTCGGCGGCAACACGGCGTTGACACCGCGCACCCATGCCGATTGCGGGCGTGCAGCCGCGGTGTCGAAGTGGGCCACCTGCATGGTTGCGTGCACGCCGGAATCAGTGCGTCCCGCGGCCGCAATGTTCGCGCGAGCACCGGCGATCGTGGCGACCGCGTGCTCGACCGCGTCCTGCACTCCGCTGCCGTCTGCCTGTGACTGCCAGCCGTGGAAGAGCGCGCCGTCGTATTCGATTCCGAGCGCAATGCGCATAGATGTTGGCCAAAAAACAACGGCGCCCGCGGGCGCCGTTGTCATTGCGGAATTGCAGTCTAAGCCAGCTTGGCCATAAGCGCGTTGGCCTCGGCCTTTTGCTGATCGTCGCCCTCGTGCAGGACTTCCTGCAGGATTTCGCGCGCGCCTTCGACGTCGCCCATTTCCTGATACGCCTTGGCCAGGTCGAGCTTGGTCGCGGCGTCGTGCCACTGGCCATCGAGCACTGACGGCGTGGGATCTTCGAAGGTAGAGCGCGCCGGATCGAAGGCGAGATCGAGCTTGTCGAGTTCGATCGCCGCGGCGGGACGCGCCAGCTGCGGCGCCGGCGCGCCGGCACTTGCCATGGCCAGCGCGGGCTCGGGGGCGACGTTCTTCGGCGCCGGATCGGGCTTCTTCGCTGCCGGATCGGGCTTCTTCGCTGCCGGCTCGTCCAGATGAAAATCAAGATCGAACCTGGGGATAGACTCCGGCTCGAACGATACGGTCTCGTGCACCGTGTTCGACGCCCGCTCGCCCGCACCCTTGGCCGCGGCCGCAGCGCCGGCGGCGACCCCGGCGACGGCTGCCGCGGCGCCCGCTGCCATCGCGGAGGGGTGGTCGAAGATACTCGTGGCGGCATCGGTCGTCGGCCGGGTCGACTTGGCGACTTCCTGCTCCGCGCCGGCGAGAATCGCAGCCGGCGTCTTGCCGCTGGCGACGCCCGACGTCGGCGACAGCGAAATATCCTCGTCGAGCGAGAAATCGAGGTTCGATGCGACAGGCGCCAGCGGCCTGGGTTCAGGCGGCGTTGCAAATACGGCGGTGTCGCTGGGCGTCTCGGCGAGGTGCGCCGCCGTCGCGCCCATTGCCGCGACGCCCGCACCGGCGCCGGCGTCACTGAACAGTGGATTGTTCGGGTCGAGCGTCCGGCCCAGCACAGTCGCCTTCTGCCACACTTCGCCCTGCCCGCCCGAGACCGAATACAGCTCGCTGGCGACGGTTTCGAACGCCGATGGCTTGTTGTGCTGGGCATGAATCTCCAGCAGCTTGAGGTAGATCTCCTGGCGCTGCCCATCCTTCTTCAGCGCGTCCTTGAGAATTTCCTCGGCCTGCGCATCGCGGCCGTAAGCGAGATAAACCTCGGCTTCCGCAATCGGGTCGACTTCGTCGGTGTCGATGTTGCCCAGCCCCTCGCGGCTGAAATCGCTCGCCAGCGAATTGTCGCCGGTGTTGACGACGCCGCCGCCGGTCGAGCCGAACACGGTGTTGGTCTTGATGTCGGTGCCCGAGATGATGCTGTCCTCGAAGCGCGTGGTCTTGCGCCGGCGCGCAGCAATGATGCCCGCGATGCCGGCGAGGATGACCAGTGCCCCGCCGCCGACCGCCCAGGTCGGCGTATTGCCGAACAGGTCGTCGATGAATGAAGGCTCAGGTACGGCCGCCTTCTTGGGCGGAACTGCGGCCTTGACCGGCGGCGTTGTCGGTTCGACCTTCGGCGCCGGCGCGGGAGCTTCGGCCGACTTGGTTTCCGGCGCCTTGGCTTCTGGTGCGGGCATCGGCGCTGCCGGCGGGGGAGTCATCGCCGGTTGCGCCGGAACCGGCGTCAACGTCGTTGCCGGTGGCGGAGTAACCGCGGCCTTGGGCGGCTCGGCGTTGGCGGTCTCGACCTTCGGAGCTTCGCCCGCCTTACCCCTGGTCACTTCGCCGGCGCGGGCCTGCAAGTCCGCCATCGTCTTGTTGCGCAGCTCCGCGGCCTGCTGCAGGTCGCGCACTGTCTTCTCAAGTTCAGAAACGCGGGCGTTGGCGTCGCGCAGTGCCTTGTCCTTGGCGGCCGCGTCCTCGGCCTGCGCCGAGCCTACACCCGTGCCCTTGCCGATGTCGCGCGACACGCTCAAACGGGCGTCGCTCGGTCGCGTCGTGGTGCCTTTGTCCTCAACCGCAGTGCCGATCCTGCCAGCGGCGGATTGTCGCGGCTGGGTCGCATCGGTGGTGGTCGCGCTACCGGCAACGCGGTCGCGATACCCGCGCCAGTCGGCCGCCTGCAGCTTGACCGTCGCCGTCGCGTCGGCCGGTGTCACTGTCGCAATCTGATCGGCGGCGGGGATCGACAGGATCTGACCAGTGCGCAAGCGATTCATGTTGCGCCCGTCGAACGCGCCCTCGTTGCTGCGAAACATCGCCACGAGCATCTGGTCAAGGCTGGCGTTTTCCGGCTTGTAGTCCTTGGCGATCTTGGACAGCGAGTCGCCACGCTTGACGGTGTAGCCGCTGCCGTTGTCGACTGCTGCCGGCGCGGCGCCTGGCTCCGTCGACCGCGAAGAACCGCGCGGCGCGCGTCCCGGCGCCGTCTGGGCGACGATGGGCGCTGCCGGCGCGACGGCCTGCGGCTGGACGTCGCCGGGAGGATCGAGCAGGAACGTGTAATCGCGAACGACCTTGCCGGTCGCCCAGTTGATCTCGACGATCATGTCGAGATAGGGTTCGTTCACCGCCTGCGAGGTGCTGATGCGCAGGTATGGCGGGTTGTTGCCGTTTTGCTCCAGCGTGACGCGCGCGCGCGCCAAGGCGCCGGGATATGTCACGTTGTTGTCGCGATACACCGACGGGTCGGCGATGCGCGCGCGCAGCGAGTCGAGTTCGTCGCGTTGCGCCGACGTCAATTCGATTTGTGCCGAAAGGGGCTGGCCAAGGCCGGATTGCACGGTGAGCTTCCCGAGTCCCAGCGTCAGTGCGGGAATGGGTAGTGTCAGGACGCCCGCCAACAGGCCGCAAGTGACAAATGGTTTTGCTCGCATGCCGACCTCAGTGAGTGCGCATTAGCTAAGCTAAATTAACATCATGGGGTTAGGCCTGCAAGCTAAACCTCGGTATTAGCATGATTTTTCCGGGCAAAGTGTATCTTCCGGGCAGCGATGGTCGTGTCGGTTGTCATTGGCTCCGAGCGCTACCAATAGCGAGTTGCAGGACGCGTGCCACTACAGGTTGTGGAACCCGCCGCACGATTCCGGCGCGCCGTGTGTGTTGTAAGTGCGTCGCATTGGGCAGTCGCGAAGCGCACAGGCTTAGTGCTAAAGGCATAAAACCGGCCTAAAAACACCGCTTGCGCCGCCGTCGGAGCCCGCCCCGTCATAAGTAAGCGCGACCCGACCCTTGCGGTCACCTTGCGTTCAAGATGCGCAACATGCGCCGCAGCGGCTCGGCGGCACCCCACAGCAGTTGGTCGCCGACGGTGAACGCGCCGAGGTACTGGTCGCCCATCGCCAGCTTGCGCAGGCGTCCGATCGGGATTTCCAGCTTGCCGGTGACCGCCGCGGGTGTGAGCTCGCGCATGCTGGCTTCGCGGTTGTTGGGCACCACCCGAACCCACTCGTGCGCGCCCGCGATCAGCGTTTCGATTTCCGCGAGCGGCAGGTTGTGCCGGAGCTTTATGGTCAGCGCCTGGCTGTGGCAACGCATCGCGCCGATGCGTACGCAGATGGATTCGACCGGAATCGGATTTAGTTCGCGGCCGAGGATCTTGTTGGTTTCCGCGCCGCCTTTCCATTCTTCCTTGCTCATGCCGTCGCCCATGTCGTCGGCTATCCACGGAATGAGGCTGCCCGCCAGCGGCACGCCGAAGTGCTCGGTGGGGAACCGTTCGTCGCGCAGGATACCGGCGACTTCGCGATCGATGTCTAGGATCGACGATGCGGGATCATCGAGCAGGTCGCGCGCCGCGAGGTGCGCCTCGCCCATCTGCTGCAGCAACTCGCGCATGTTCTGCGCTCCCGCACCCGACGCCGACTGGTACGTCATGCAGGTCATCCACTCGATCAGGTCGTGCTGCAGCAATCCGGCGACGGCGAGCATCATCAGGCTGACAGTGCAGTTGCCGCCAATGTAGTTCTTCACGCCCCTGGCCAGCGCCGCATCGATGACGTCGCGGTTGACCGGGTCGAGGATGATGACGGCGTCTTCGGCCATGCGCAGCGTCGACGCGGCGTCGATGAAATAGCCGCTCCAGCCGCTCGCGCGCAGCTTGGCGTACATCGGCTTGGTCCAATCGCCGCCCTGGCAGGTGACGACGGCGTCGAGCCCGGCGAAGCCCTTGACGTCGCCGGCATCGCGCAGCGGCGCCGGCGTCTGGCCGATGGCCGGCCCTTTGGCGCCTGCATTCGACGTCGAGAAAAATACCGGGTCGATGAACTCGAAATCCTTCTCGGCGAGCATGCGCTGCATCAGCACCGACCCGACCATTCCCCTCCACCCGACGAACCCCACGCGCATCATTTTGATCCCTCTTCCTTTATCCCAATGGCGGCGCCGCGAATCCCGGATGCAGGCGCGCCATCGCGTACGTATCGGCATACTTGCCGGAGCGGAACGCGTGCGCGCGACATGTGCCCTCGATGACGAAGCCGAATTTGCGGTACAGCGCCAGCGCCGCGAGGTTGTCGGTGTAGACCCACAGCTCGAGGCGCTGATAGTTGAGCCATCCATCGGCGAGGCCGACCGCAGCCTGCATGAGTGCGCTGCCGACGCCGCGTCCCTGGCGATCGTCGCGCACCGACATGCCGACGGTGCCTACATGCCGGCGCCGCGGCGACTTCGACGCCGGATGCAGTCCGAGATTGCCGATGACTTCGCCGTCGATGGATGCCACCAGCAGGAAGTCGTCGGCAGCCGTCTCGCCCAGTCGCTTGCGCCAGGTCTCGACCGAGGGATACGGCAGTTGCAGCGTCCCGGCGATGACCTTGGGGCCGGCAAAGGTGGCCTGGATGGCTTCCGCGTCGCGCACGTCGGCGCGCCGGACGACGATGGGGTGGCCGGCACTCATCTTTGATTGCCCTCAAGCGCTCTCAGGCGGTCCTCACCCCTGGCCCCGGGGGGAGAGGGAAAATATGCGAGGCGCTCTACGCTTTTCATAATGCGCTGACGACCGCGTCGCCCATGGCGCGCGTGCCGACGACGGGCTCGCCTGCCAGCGCGATATCCGCCGTGCGCATGCCCGTTGCGAGGACCCGGCGCACCGCGTTCTCGATGCGCGCCGCGACTTCCGCGCGCCCGAAACTGTAGCGAAACATCATTGCCATCGACAGTATGGTCGCCAGCGGATTGGCCTTGTCGTGTCCGGCGATGTCGGGCGCGGAGCCATGGATCGGTTCGTAGAGTCCCTTGCCGTTGGCATCGAGCGAGGCCGACGGCAGCATGCCGATCGAGCCTGCGAGCATCGACGCTTCGTCGGAAAGAATGTCGCCGAACATGTTGCCGGTGACGATCACGTCGAACTGCCGGGGATTGCGCACCAGCTGCATCGCGGCGTTGTCGACGTACATGTGCGACAGCTGCACCGCGGGATACTCCGCCGCCATCGACGTCACGATCTCGCGCCAGAGGATCGACGTGTCGAGGACGTTTGCCTTGTCCACCGAACACAGCTTGCCGCCGCGCTTGCCCGCGATCTCGAAGCCGACCTTGGCGATGCGGCGAATCTCCAGCTCACTGTAGAGCATGGTGTCGAAGCCTTCGGTGGCGCCGGCGGCGTTGGTGCGGCGGCCGCGCGGACTGCCGAAATAGATATCGCCGGTCAGCTCGCGCACGATCATCAGGTCTAGTCCGGCCACGACTTCGGTCTTGAGCGTCGACACCGCAGCGAGTTCCGGGTACAGCAGCGCCGGACGCAGATTGGCGAACAGCCCCAGAGCCTTGCGAATGGCGAGCAGACCCTGCTCCGGTCGCAGCGCGCGCGGCAGCGCGTCGTACTTGGGGCCGCCCACCGCGCCCATCAGCACCGCATCGGCGCTTTGCGCGAGCTTCAGTGTTGTGTCGGGCAACGGTTGGCCTGCGGAATCGTAGCCTGCGCCGCCGATGGGCGCGGTCTCGGTCTCAACGTCGACACCGTCACGCCGCAGGCGCGCGAACACCTTCAGCGCTTCGGCAATGATCTCGGGACCGATGCCGTCGCCGGGGAGAATCGCGATTTTCATCGCCGTCCCCTGCTGGGTACGCCGCGTCCGGAGGGGGCAGGGACGGCGCTGGACGCTATACGCTCGACCCCTGGCCTCAGAACAGCCACGGCTGTTCGGCCTGATGCTTCGACTCGAACGCGCGGATGGCGTGGGCGTGAGCGAGCGTCAGGGCGATCTCATCGAGGCCGTTCAACAGACAATGCTTTCTAAAAGGTTCGACGTCGAACCTGAACACCGTCGCCCCGTCGATCGTCGCAACGGTCTGCTGCTCGAGGTCGATGGTGAGCCGGAAACCAGGAAAGGCCGCGGTCTCGTGGAACAGCCGATCGACCTCGTGCATCGACAGCACGACCGGCAGCATGCCGTTCTTGTAGCAGTTGTTGTTGAAGATGTCGGCATACGACGGCGCGATGACGGCGCGGAAGCCGTAGTCGAGCAGCGCCCAGGGCGCGTGTTCGCGCGAGCTGCCGCAACCAAAATTGCGCCGCGCAAGCAGGATCTCGGCACCCCTGTAGCGCGATTGGTTGAGCACAAAATCCGGATTGAGCGGACGCGCGGCGTTGTCCATGCCCGGCGCGCCGGTGTCCAGATAGCGCCACGCGTCGAACAGGTTCGGCCCGAAGCCCGAACGATTGATCGACTTGAGGAACTGCTTGGGAATGATGGCGTCGGTGTCGACATTGGCGCGATCGAGCGGTGCCACCACCGACGTGAGAACGTGAAACGGCTTCATCGACGGCGCCGTGACGGTGTCATAAGCCGAGTCGACGCACGTCGACGAAATGACCTGCCACGCCTGCCGCCGCGGCCATCGCCGGACTGACCAGGTGCGTGCGTCCGCCGGTGCCCTGGCGGCCTTCGAAATTGCGGTTCGAGGTCGACGCGCAGCGCTCGCCGGGTTCGAGACGGTCGTCGTTCATCGCCAGGCACATCGAGCAGCCGGGCTGCCGCCACTCGAACCCCGCCGCGGTGAATACCCGATCGAGGCCCTCGCGCTCGGCCTGCGCCTTCACCAGGCCCGAGCCCGGCACGACCATCGCCACCTTCACATTGTCGGCCTTGTGGCGGCCCTTCACCACCGCCGCCGCGGCGCGCAAGTCCTCGATGCGCGAATTCGTGCACGAGCCGATGAACACCTTATCTATGCGGATGTCAGATATCGCGGTGTTGGGCGTAAGTCCCATATAGATCAGCGCGCGCTCCATGCCCTCGCGCAGGATCGGGTCCTTTTCGCGGTCGGGATCGGGAACGCGGCCCTCGATGGTGGTGACCATTTCCGGTGTCGTGCCCCAGGTCACCTGCGGCGCAATCTGCGCGGCGTCGATCTCGACCACCCGGTCGAACTTCACGCCAGGGTCGGAGCTGAGCGTACGCCAGTGCGCGACGGCGCGCTGCCACGCTTCTCCGGTCGGCGCGAACTGCCTCCCCTTCAGATAGTCGATCGTCGTGTCGTCGACGCCGATCATGCCGGCGCGCGCGCCCGCCTCGATGGTCATGTTGCAGACCGTCATCCGCCCTTCCATCGACAGCGCGCGAATCGCCGAGCCGTCGAACTCGATGGCGTAGCCGGTGCCGCCCGCCGTGCCGATGGTGCCGATGATGGCAAGCGCGATGTCCTTGGCGCTGCAGCCGAAGGGCAGCTTGCCGTCGACGCGCACCAACATCACCTTCGACTGCCTGGTGAGCAGGCATTGGGTCGCCAGTACGTGCTCGACTTCGCTGGTGCCGATACCGAAAGCCAGGCACGCGAACGCGCCGTGGGTGCTGGTATGCGAATCGCCGCAGACTACCGTCATGCCGGGCAGCGTCGCGCCATTCTCGGGCCCGATGACGTGCACGATGCCCTGGCGCAGGTCGCGAAAGGGAAAATACGCTTTCACCCCCAGCCCGCGCATGTTCGCGTCGAGCGCGTCGACCTGTACCCGCGAGGTGGGATCGTCGATGCCGCGGTCCCAGTGCTGTGTCGGCGTGTTGTGATCGGCAGTGGCGACGATCGAACCGACGCGCCACGGCTTGCGGCCAGCCAGCTTGAGACCTTCGAAAGCCTGCGGGCTCGTCACCTCATGGACCAGGTGGCGGTCGATATAGAGCAGCGCGGTGCCGTCGGCCTCGGAGCGGACGACATGGCTGTCCCAGAGTTTGTCGTAGAGCGTGCGCGCGATCATGGTCGACATGGCCCAAAACGGGGCGTGAGCCGAGAATTATTGCACGGCAGCATGCAGGCGTCTAACCCGGCGCTCCCTGCCTACCCGTCCGGCTGCGTCGGCGCGGTTGCGCGTACCCCCCGCGAAAGCGTGGTCAGACAGTTGGTTCGCGATCGGCGAAGGCGGAAACGATCGCGCCAGCCATCGTGCCGACGTCCGCGGTGCTCGGATCGAGCATCATGGCTTCGGTCGAGCGCAGCCAGGTCAACTGGCGCTTGGCGAACTGCCGTGTTGCCGCGATGCCGCGCTCGCGCAACGCAGGTCGATCGATGTCGCCGTCGAGCAACTGCCAAGCCTGGCGATAGCCCACGCAGCGCATTGACGACATTTCTCGTGACAGCGCGTAACGTTCGCGCAACGCACGCAACTCGTCAATGAGCCCGGCATCGAGCATTGCGTCGAAGCGCTCGGCGATGCGCCGGTGCAGCTCGGCGCGGTCCGATGGAACGAGTGCGAAGGCGAGCGCATCCGGCAGCGTGCCCGCCTCACGGGGGCCGTGCAGCGTGGACATTGGCCGACCGGCAAGCGCATAAACCTCCAGCGCGCGCTGGATGCGCTGGCTGTCGGTGGTCGCGAGCCGCGCCGCCGTGACCGCGTCGACCTTGGCCAGTTCTGCGTGCAGGGCCGGCCAGCCTTCGACGGCGGCACGGTTGTCGAGCTGCGCGCGGATCGCGGCATCGGCGCCGGGCAGTAACGACAGGCCTTCGCGCAATGCCTTGAAGTACAGCATCGTGCCGCCCACCAGCAGGGCGGCGCGGCCGCGGGCGTGAATCGCGTCAATCGCGGCCAGCGCGTCGGTGCGAAAGCGCGCCGCCGAGTACGTCGCGTCCGGATCGACGATATCGATCAGATGATGCGTCACGTCGGCTCGCGTCGCGCGTTCCGGCTTGGCGGTGCCGATGTCCATGCCGCGATAGACCTGGGCCGAATCGACGCTGACGATTTCCACCGGCAGGCGCCGCGCCAGCTCGAGCGCGACGGCGCTCTTGCCCGACGCCGTCGGTCCCATGAGCATGACGACGGTCGCGCTCACCGCCCGCGCAGGAACAATCGGTCGAGGTCGGGAAGCGCGAGTTGATACCAGGTCGGACGGCCGTGATTGCACTGCCCGCCCCGCTCGGTCGCCTCCATCTGGCGCAGCAGCGCGTTCATTTCTGCGACACCGAGGCTGCGATTCGCGCGCACCGCGCCATGACACGCCATCGTCGAGAGCATTTCGTCGCGCTGAGCGGTGAGTACCTGGCTGCCGCCATATTCGCGCACGTCGGCCAGCACCGCACGTGCGAGCGCCACGGCGTCGGCGTCGGCCAACGGCGCGGGCACGCCGCGCACCGCCAGCGTCGCCGGACCGAGTATCGACAGCGAGAAGCCCAGCTCGTGCAGCGTTTCGGCATTCTCCTCGGCGGTCGCCACGTCGATCGGATTGGCATTGAAACTCGCGGGCACCAGCAGCGGCTGCACCGGCATCGAGCGATCGAGCGCGTTCTTGAGCCGTTCGTAGAGGATGCGTTCGTGCGCGGCGTGCATGTCGACCAGGACGAGGCCGTCGCGGTTCTGCGCCAGCACGTAAATGCCGTGCAATTGCGCCAGCGCGAAACCGAGCGGATGCTCGTCACCGTTGGGCAGTGCGAGAGCTTGGGCGCTCGCCGGCGTGTCCCGCCCACCGAACAGCCGGGCGTAGAACGTCGAGGGCTCGGCCGCGCCAAAGCCGATCGTCGATTGTTCGGACGATGGCGAGAAGGTCCCGTGCGGGCTCCCTGCGGGCATGAGTGGCGGCATGCGCGCGGCGGCGACGCCGAGTTTTTCGGCGGCCGACACCGCCGGTTGCTCGGCCGCGGTTGCCGAGAGCGCTTTTTCCACCGCGCGGCGCACGAACTGGTGCAGCGCGCCGCTGTCGCGAAAGCGCACTTCGGTCTTGGTGGGATGCACGTTCACGTCGACGGCGCGCGGGTCCATCGTCAGCCAGAGCGCGTACGACGGTTGGCGCTCGTGATGCAGGATGTCGCGGTATGCCTCGCGCAGCGCGTGCGCCAGCACGCGGTCGCGCACGAAACGGCCGTTGACGAAAAAGTATTGCGCGTCGCGCGCCGCGGTCGCAAACGCCGGGCGCACCGCCCAGCCGGTCAGCGCCACGCCCGGTACCTCTTCATCGACATGCGCGGCCTGCGAGGCGAAGGTCGCACCGAGCAGCGCGTCGACGCGCGCGCGGCGCCCTTGCGCCAGCATGCGGTAGCGAACGCTGCCGTTGTGCTGAAACGTGAACGCGATGTCGGGTTGCGACAGCGCTATGCGTCGGAAGGCGTCGTCGCAATGGCCGAATTCGGTGGCGTCGGTGCGCAGGAATTTCCGCCGCGCGGGCGTGTTGAAGAACAGCTCGTGCACGGTCACCGTCGTCCCGCTGGCGAGCGCCGCCGGCTGCGGTGTGCCGACTTCTCCGGCGTCGACTTCGATGCGCCACGCATGCGGTTTGTTCCGGGCGCGCGAGGTGAGCGCGACCCGCGCGACCGCGGCGATGCTGGCCAGCGCCTCACCGCGGAAACCGAGCGTGGCAATGGCTTCCAGGTCGCTCGCAATGGTCAGCTTGGAGGTTGCGTGCCGGGCCACTGCGAGGTTCAGCTCCTCGCGCTTTATGCCGTTGCCGTTGTCGGCCACGCGTATCAGTTTCACGCCGCCACGCGCCAGGTCGACGTCGATTTCGGTGGCACCCGCGTCGACGCTGTTCTCGAGCAGCTCCTTCAGCGCCGCCGCCGGCCGCTCTATGACTTCGCCCGCGGCGATCTGATTGATGAGCTGGTCGGGCAGCGGATGAATCGACGTCATCAGCGCGACAACCCCTGCGTCCAGCGCGCATAGACATCGTCCGCCACGCGCGATAGCGTCGCCAGGCGCGTGTCGACGTCGCGCAGGATCTCTTCCTTGCTCTGCGTCGAGCCGGTCGAGCGCGGCGGTAGTTCGTCCCCTCCGCTGGCGCACCAAGACTCTACCATCTCGCGAGTCATTTCGATGTGGCACTGAATGCCGATGTGCTTGCCAATGACGTACGCCTGTTCGGTGTTGGAAGCATTGGTCAACGCGCGCGCGGCGCCCGGAGGCAGCGCGAACGCATCGTAGTGCCATTCGAAGGTGACGAAGCGTTCGCGTCCGCCAAACCAGGCGCGCGCTTCGGGGTTCGTGGCCTGTACATCGAACCAGCCGATCTCCGGCACGTCGGCGCGCTTGACCTCGGCGCCCAGCGCGCGCGCCAGCAGCTGGCCACCGAGGCAATGGCCGATGACGGCGACGTCCGCGGCCGCGGCTTCGCGCACGAACCCGAGCAGTGGGGCGTTCCACGGCAGGTCGTCGTTGGCGCTCATCGGTCCGCCCATCATCCCGATGCCGGCAAACGCGCGCGGGTCGGTCGGCACCGGGTCGCCGCGATCGAGCGCGAACAACTGCCAGGCGATGGCGCGTGCGTCCAGCCAGCGGGCGAAGTGGCCCGGCCCTTCGGTGGGAGAGAAGCGGAAAATGGCTACGGGCTTCATGTATTGCGGTCACCGCGGGGGTGAAAATACGCAGTGCGATTGTACCGCGGTACCGCGGCGCCGGCGCCGCCCCCTGCCCGCGACGGCGCGGTGCTATGATCGTGCAGCATGACGTCGCACGGCACTCTGCGGTCTGCCAGCCGCGAACAACTTGGGCTGAGCCGGGGGGAATTCACACTCCTTTCGCACCTCGATTCGCCGCAGATCATCCAGGTATTCCTCAACTCGATCCCGATCAACCACGAGATCGGCGGCGAGACGCTACTGTCGGTGCGCGAGGTGCTGAAGCAGCGGCGCGCGCACTGCATCGAAGCGGCCTTTGTCGCGGCGTGCGCGCTGTGGATGCACGGCGAGCCGCCTCTGGTGATGCACCTCGACTGCGACGCCAGCGATGATCCGCATGTGCTGGCGCTGTTCCGGCGCAAGGGTGCATGGGGCTCGCTGTCCAAAAGCAATGGAGCGCATCTGCGCTATCGCGACCCGATCTATCGCAGCCTGCGCGAGCTCGCCCTTTCGTACTTCCATGAATACTTCAACAAGCGCGGCCAGAAGACGCTGCGCGCGTATTCGACGTCGTTCGACATGCGACGCATCGATCCCCGTCTATGGGTCACCTGCCCGACCGAATGCACGGAGGCCAATGCGCGCCTGGCGGCCTTGCGGCACTATGCATTGATGGCCCAAGGACAGGTTCGACTGTTATCACGGCGCGATGCGTTCGAGCAGCGGGCAGCGAAGAACGTCGAATATCCGGCGCCGGTACGACGGGATTGACCAAGCCAGACGCCAGTTGCACTCCCTGCGAGGCGAGAAGAGCGCTGCAGATAGAGTCAATCGGTCATGGTAACTTCGACACCCGCGGCCCGCATCCCAACTTGGCAACAGAAAAGCCTGCAAGTGCTGCTACTGCCCCTTGCCGCAGCACAACTCGAGTTATGGCGGCGCGATAAAGTCGCGGCTTCGTCATGGGTCCGGCGCTTGGTACATCATCGTCCGATCGTCATGGATCGGCCAGTGCATAGACGACTTGGCGCAAATGGGCCGTCGCGGCCTCGGGGCTTCCGAGGGGAGCAAGTTGCGCGCTCCGAAATTCGGGGCCGACGATTGCGCGAATGCGCTGGCCTTTCAGGCCGAGGAACTCCCGAACGAGCATCAGCGTACGCAACAACGGGTGGAGCAGTCCCAGCGCGTGGAAACGCCACGAATTGCTGCCCTCGAAATAGACGGGTACCGCCGACGCCTTCGACGCAACAATGAACCGGAACAGATGCAGGCTCCACTCGGGATCCGTGATGCGCGCCTGCCGGATGTGCAGATGCGAACATTCGCCCGCAGGGAACATCAACAGCGCGCCCCCGCCGCGCAGATGCCTTAGTGCCTCGCGCATGGCGCGTCGATTGGAGGCGTCCCGGACGCGATCGGTGTCGAGGTCGACCCAGATGATGTGATTGTCATTGATGTCGAAGGTACTGAGCACCTTGTTGGCAAGCACTTTGGTGTCCGGCCGCCGGTCTAGCGCATATTCCAGCGCCACCAGCGCGTCGGCGATACCGAACGGATGATTGCAGTAGAAGATTAGCGGGCCCTCCATACCAACCGGACGGCTGCCGGCCGCCTCGCGGACCTCGTACTCAATCCCGGCCCGCGCGAACAGGTGGCGGATCTGTCCGCCTACCCTGTAGTTCGACTGCGTAACGCCAGCGGAGATGCACAATTCCCCGAGCCGGTCGATGGCCAAGGCGCTTTCGATCAAGGCAACGACGCGATCCCCCAGCCGAACCGAAATACCGAGGAGATCGAGAATGCCGCGGGTGTCGACAAAACGTCCCAATTTCGCCGAGTCCCGGTCGCGCGCGCGTACCCGGTCAGCCGCAGACTCGGCCAACGATAATTGGCGTCGGTACTGCAATGAGCAACGATCCCATGCTGGCCTCAGTCGTCAAACACCGCTCAGTAACTAATTCGGTTCGCTGAACACCGATCGTAGAAATCACAGCTAGGCAGTGACGGCAACGCCGCGTGATGGCCTAAGAAAGCACTGGCACCGGACTCGCTCATGTATCGCGCCAGAGTTCGTCGAGGAGTATTGCGCAGATCCACAACGATGAGGCCGTCGATGGTGTTTCCGAATCGCTTGTCCGAACTGAATCCAAGCAGCTGGCCACCGCACTTCAGATACTGCCGCAGCAGGATGGGAATCCCCCGGCGGTCGGGCTCAATACGGGAGATCAAACGCGACAGGTCCTCGACGCTTTTGAGATCAGTAAGATCGCCATCCAGGTGCATCGCCCCGATGTGCTCAAGCGGCGGTCGCCTGGGCTTCACATGGCGAGCGCGGTTCGCATCAATGCGCTTTGCAGTCAGAAAAGCCACCATGAGACGCCGCGAATCAGAATCGTAACTTGCGCTGATGCTGACGGCGCCAAACAACATTGCATACCGGGGTGCGAGAACAATAAAGCGTCCGATCCCGAGCCAGAGAAGCGACAGAGTCGAACCGTCCCGTTGATATTCGGAGCGCACGAACGAACGACCAAGCTCTATGGCAGGGTTAAGCGAGCGCAGCAAAGCGTCGCCGTATTTGAAAAGTGACTGGGTGTACAGGCCGCGCGTCCCGTAACGGTCGACGATCTGGTCGGCGAGTCCGAGGCGGTAGGCGCCAGCAATAACTTCGGCCTGAGTGTCCCAGACAAACAGATGCAGGTAGTAGGCATCAAAGCGATCGATATCGGAGGGCTTTCCCGTTCCTTCTCCAGCCGTTCGAAAGGTGAGTTCACGCAGGCGACCAAGTTCTCGCAGGCACCACGGCATTTGCGCTGCGCGGGCATAGCACACGCGAAATCGACCGTTGTCAAAAAGTCGCTGTTCGGCCGGCAGTGCATCCACCTCCGCCTTCAGCAGCTTGCTAGGGATCCCTGCAATGATTTCGGCCTTCACGGCATGTCCTGGGGCGGCATCGGCCGAGGCGATGTCCACTGCGGGCGCAGCGGCGACACGTCGATTTCCGTCGCAGCCCACGCCAATCGTCGATCTGCTCGACTTTGCTCGCACCACGATACGGATGCGTGGCTGACGTTTCAGTCACTGCCGGTCGGAGGGCGCGGTTTCCGGACCGAAGAAGCCTTGCCTCTCTTGCTGGGTTTGTTGTTCCCGTCCGGCGGAGACCGCGGTGCGGGCGCCGCCCGGGCGCCCTCGCTCGTGGTCTCTACCGACTGCGGGCCCTTTAAGACATCGATCATGACCCGGCTAGCGATGCTCCTGAGACGTTCGGGATCTTCTCCCGCCAGGTACGTCCGCACCAGACGATCGTCGGCGCGCGACCGGTCCGGCTTGAGAAATTTTTCCTGGAGGTCCCGCACGAACGCAAGGGCTTCCTCGGAGGACGCGGGCTTCACCCCCTCGGATCGACGTTTGACAGTCATTGCAGCTCCTTACACATTCAGCACCCCGGCTAGGGCTTTGAGCGTGGCAGTGGAATTCATGATGAACATGTGTTCAGCATTGGGATCTTTCAACAATATGCAGTTCGATGGGTTCAAGCTTACGAGCCGCGTAGACCAGGCCGGCAGCGTACCGTCGCCGCCGACGACCGGATTATCCGTTATCGGCGGCGGAGCAAACGGGGGCGGGAGCCACGCCCAGGTCGTTCCCCCAACCGTATTGGCGGGCACGTGCGCGCCCTGGATGTTGAAGAATTTGTTGGCCTTCGCCGCGGTCAACGCGCCCGCGAGGAACTTGACGACCTCGCCACCATTGTCGAGTTCGTCCGTGTCGAACCCCGACATGGTGTATGGCGGCGGGTAGCGCACTTGCGAACCATTGGTCTGCGGATTGTATGGGTCGGCACGTAGCGCAGGCAGCGTCGAGTCCATGCTGGGGTAGTCTAGAAGGGGATACTGCGGGTCGTTTTGCAGATCGGTCTTGTATGTGTCGTACGTTTTCCCATCGAGGAACATCAGCGCGTAGAAGGCGGGGAACGACGAAAACACCCGGATCACGTCCATTTTCAGCAGGTTGAATGGCCCATTGAAGTATGCGTCGCCCTCGAAAAAGCGGTGAACCTGTCCTGCGTAACCGTAGAAGGGCGTGGCCACGGTAACTGCCCTGCTCAAGGCCGCGTCGTCGTGTTCGCGAAGGATCCAGTTAACCACCATACCGCCAAAGCTGTGCCCGATGAGCGAAAAATCTTCAAGGGGATCGGCGGCGCACTCATTTACGACTCGAGCCTGAAAATGCGGCAGGAATTGATGCACGAAGAATTCGACTGTCTCGTCCAACCGGCGACGCCAGTCCCAGCCGAATACGAACCAGTCGATCTTCTTCTTATTGCACCAGGCGATGAATCCGTCGTAAGGCGTGCACTGCAAAAAATTTACCGCGCCATCGGCAACGATGATGTGGTCGTCCATGTCCCGGTAGGTGTTCGTGCCAGACCCGGACGGCACCTTTTTCAGCTTCAGCAGCAAGGCGTCGCCGAGAAATGATCCGGGTGTGAGCCACACAGGGTGATACTGGAAGGTCTGCGGCGTTGACACTCCGTCGACGAATTTCGCTGTTGCGCGCTTGAGCTGGCATCCGCCGCCGCCGGGAAAAAGTATGACCGTCTGGCGCCGTTTCGGCGGCTTGCCCGAGATCTTTTTGTACCGGTTCACGAAATCGTCTATCGAATGATCGCAGAGCCGAAGTTGCTCGCTGTCCCTGGTTTCGTCATAGGTCATGACTGCGACTCCGTGGTCTCGACGGCAGGAAAGGCACCCGGTGCACGTCACCCTTGGCGAGCGCAGGGACATAAGGCTTCAACCATTCTACTGGGCCGCCGTTTGCATCGGTCAGAAAGGTTGGGTCGAAATATCGGGCGCGGTCCGCCTCGGACAGATCGGCGGGACGCTCGAAGTATTGCGGATCGAGCGTGTCGGTTCCAGCCACATATGAGCGCGGCTGCGCCGGCGTTGCGCTGGACCAGATGAAGCAATGCAAATTGGCGGACGCGATCACGTACCAACGGACCGGATTGAGCGTGCGTGCGCGCACAATGCGCCGCAGTGTTTTGAGCAGAATTGCGCGCCGCCTGACGACGGTCCACGGGCGCCGGAACATGCGCTCGATGAAAGCCACGATGGCATCCTGGCGGTCGGCAAGGTGCGCATGCCCGATCGTCTCGCCGTCGAGGTCGCGAAGGCGCAGATTCGGAGCCAGTTGGCCTGAGCGCAAGTCCTCCCAGAAGCTTGCGGTGCCGGCAAGCGGTGCGACGACGCTCAGGTAGACCGGCATCGGCATCAACGGGTGATCCGCGATCGCCTGGATCTGCCGCTGCATCTCCGCTGCCGTCTGGTGGCGGTGATCGAACAGGTACCCATAGGCGATGGCGATGCCTCGCGATTCGGCAAAGGCGATGTCTTCGATGACGTTCTGCCGCCGGCCCAGGTTCTGTTTCTTGTTGTATCTCCTCAGCATCGCTTCGTCCAGCGACTCCACTCCTGCGAACAAGCCGATGCATTTCGACCGCGCAAGGTGGCTGACGAGCTCGCGGTCGTTGAGAATGTTTTGCGTGATCAGCGCGCTCCACCCGCGGATCTTGGGATGCAAGCGGAACAGTTCGGCGACCCGGAGCATATGCGCGCGATCGTCAGAGAAGTTGTTGTCATGAAGCATCACCATCGGGTACCAACGACGGAAGCTCAGCGCCGGGCTCGACGCAAGAGCGCGCTCGAGATCGGCGGCTAACGTCCTGATGTCATAGTGAGCGTGCGCACCGACTTCGGCCGGTATGACGCAGAAGCTGCACTTGAAGCTGCAACCACGCGACGTTTCCATAAGGTGAAGCAGCGGATTGATGCCGCTCTTCGGGAACAGGTTGTAGTCGATCGCGTACGAGGAGATCCGCGCCGCCGGCGACCGGTAGATCGGCTGCAATGAGCCAGTCAGGAAATCGGCGACGACTTGTGGCACGCTGTCCACGCCTCCGACGCAGACCGCATCGAAGAAGCGGGTGGCAAATTCCGGGAACGAAGTGCAGACGCTCCCGCCTGCAACCACGGTCGCGCCGGCCGCGCGGAAGTAATACGATAACTGGCGCATCCGATCGAAGTCCGGCTGGAGGCCGGCGAGAAACACCAGGTCGTAGCCGGCGCAGTTCGTCGTATCGAAGGGGCCGTGCCAGTCCTCGTGGTGCAGGCGCACGTCGAACTGCCGCTGGTCAATGAGGGAGCCGACATGCAGGCCGGTGATCGGTTGCATGAAATAGCTGGATCGGCGCTTGTCGCGCCCCGGACGAAGGTGCGTGCAGATCACGACCGCGCGGCGCTTCGGCGACGCGCCCGAACGTCCAGGCTTCGGCGCCGTGGCGGTGGTGCGGCCCGTCGCGCCTTGGAATCGTCGTCCGACAAGCGACAATAGGTATTCCATCCTGCTTCTCCGGCGGCTGTTCGTGTCGCTGCGCTGAATGGTCGCCAAAGTCTTTGCTTGCGTGCTGCCTGATAGTAACGCCGTGGATTGGAGATTACAATTGACTGCGCGGTGCAGTTAAGTGTTTGTATGGGTTGCGGATGGGTCGAGCAATTCGAGCCGGCGGCGAGACGAGCGAACGGATTTTTCAGGGTGGGTCGTATGCAGCCGCCAGGTGAAATCAGCACGGGCCGTGACAGCGCCGAGCGGCGATTCCTCACCATAGTATTCGTCGACCTGGTCGGGTACACGGCGCTTTCCGAGGAACTCGACCCCGAGGACCTTGGGTCGCTGCAGCGCCGGTACCAGGATCTGACCCTGGCGGTCATGGAACGTTACGATGGTTTCGTCGCAAGGTTCATAGGCGACGGCGTTCTCATCTATTTCGGTTATCCGCGCGCTCATGAGCATGACGCCGAGCGCGCCGTGCGGGCGGCGCTGGAACTCCTGCAGCGGATGCACGATCTCGACACATCGCTCCATGGCCGACCGATGCCGCGGCTTGAAGCACGGATCGGGATTCATTCGGGGCTGGTGGTGATGGCGCCCGATCCGATCAGCGCTGGCGGGGGTGCTCCAGATGTCGTCGGGCAGGTGGCGAACCTCGCCGCCCGGCTGCAGGCGGAAGCGCCTCCAGGGGCCGTCGTGATCAGCCAAGATGCGCTGGAGCTCGTCGAAGGGCTGTTCGAATGCGACCCGCTCGGCCCGCATTGGATTAAGGGCATTTCCAGCGAAGTTGCCGTCTACCGCATTCTGCGCGTGGCGACCGGTGCGCAATTCAATCGGGCTCGCCTGCAGCGGGGCGCCACTCGCATGGTGGGCCGGCAGGCCGCTCTCGCGCGGCTTCTGACGCGCTGGAGGTCGGTAGCGAGCGGTTCACGCTCGCAAATCGTCGCGCTGGTGGGTGACGCCGGGGTCGGCAAGACGCGCCTGGTTCTGGAGATGTGTCGCCAGCCGGAGCTCAGCGACGCCGCCGTCGTGCAGCTCTATTGCCACGAAATCTTCGCACGGACCCCGCTCTATCCAGTAGGCAACTTTCTCTTGGCAACGGCTGGATTGACAAGCGCGGACGGCCGGGACGTCCGACTCGGAAAAGCGCTCGGCTTCCTTGACCGGCTGGGATTGAACGCTCCCGAGAATGCGGAGATCTTCGAGAGCCTGCTTGGCGTCGCCGACGGGGACAACGCCACCGCCCGGACGTCAACTTTCCCCAGGCGCAGGCAATACGACCTTGCAATCGCGGTAGTTCAGCGACTGACCCTCGGCCGGCCGACCGTAATTTGGATCGAGGATACCCACTGGCTAGACCCTTCGTCTGCCGAGCTCTTGCTAGAGCTTGCGGCTGCGCTGACCGACGCTCCCCTTCTGCTGCTGCTGACGATGCGCACCTTCCCCGCCGGCCCCGCACTTCCCGACGCCAACGAGGTTGTCCGTCTGGAACAGCTGGACGATCGGGATTGTTTCGAACTCGCCAAGTCGGTCCCCGGCGCTGAAGTTCTCGCCGACGACATCATCATGCAGGCTGTCAGGGCCGCCGACGGTGTGCCTCTGTTTTTGGAGCAGCTCGTCATTTCGCTGATGGACGAGCGTACACACCTGCCGGGCCGGAATCGCCGGCTTGGCGGGATGCCGCTGCTGCTCGCCGAGATGATCTCTGAACGACTCGATCGACTGCCCGGAGGAAGACGAATTGTGCAGGCCGCAGCGTGCATCGGGCGCTCGTTCACGCCCGATTTCTTGCTGGCGATTCTGCAGGAGAAGGCCGGACAACTGGCCGAGTCGCTCGAATTGCTCGTGAATGCCGAGATTCTTCGAACCAGGACCTACGGTTCGGAATTCGATTATGAATTCCGCCATGCGCTAATTCAGAAAATAGCCTACGAGTCCATGGTGCATGCCGAGCGACGCGGCATGCACGGCCGAATCGTGGAGGTCCTGCGCAATCGCAATGCCGCGCGCCCGACGATTCCCGAAGTCCTGGCGCACCACCTTACCGAGGCCGGGATTTTCACCGAGGCAATCGGCGCCTGGCTCCAGGCCGGCGTGGCGGCCGCCAAGCGCTCCGCGCACGTCGAGGCCATCGATCATTTGCGCAAGGGCGTTGGCCTTCTCGAAAAGGTGCCGGACGCGCAGCAGCGCCGCCAGTTCGAGCTCAACCTGCAAGTTTCACTAATGGCGTCGATTCTCGCCTCGCAGGGCGCGACGTCGCCGCGGCTTTCCGAATGCTGCGAGCGCGGCCTGCAGCTCTGCGCGCAAGGCGCGGCGTCGCCGCTGGTGTTCCCTTTCGTCTTCGGGCAGTTCACGTATGTCAACTGCCGGGGGCTTACAGACGATGCGGAGCGGCTCGCCCGCCTCTTTCTGTCTCTGGCCGAGAGGCACGCGAACGACTCCGGGCGGGTCATCGGTCACCGGATGCTTGGAATGGTCTTGCTTGAGAAGGGAAAAGCGGCGACGGCAAGGGAGCAACTCGAGACTTCGCTGAACCTCTATTCGCCAGAGCGAGACGCGGCAACCACGCAGATGTTTGGCCAGAATACCGAAGTTCACACCAAATCCCTGCTGTCTCTGACGCTGTTTTGTCTGGGCGATGTCGAGGCGGCGCTGGAGATGGGCCTCGACGCGCTGCGGATCGCGGATGCGACGCGGCACCCGCATTCAATGGTAATGCCGCTCTGCTATGTCGGGGGCTGGGTGTTCGGCCTCTGTGAGGCGACGGACCACATGATGCGGGATGCGCGACGCCTGATCGCGCTGGCCGACCAGCACAAGCTCGGTGGCTTTCGTGGCCACGGATTGGCGTTGCTGGGGTGGTCACTTTGCCAAAAGGGAGATTTCGCGCAGGGCATCGCGACGATGCAGCAGGGCATCGCGGCACTTGATTCGATCGATTACCGAATGGTGGTCGGCGGATATCTGGGCAATCTCGCGGATGCGCAACGGCGCGTGGGTAAGCTCCGCGATGCTGAGTCGTCCTGCGCGCGTGCCATCGAAATGATCTCTCAGGGTATTCGTTGGCTTGAGCCCGAGCTGCTAAGAGTCGAGGCCCTGATCGCGAGCGAACTCGCTCCGGAGAGGCCGGACAATGCGGCGGCAATGCTGCGTGCGGCGACTCTGCTCGCCCGACAGATTGCGGCTCCGGTCATGGAAAGGCGGTGCCTGCTGAGCCTGAACGGACTGCCGGGATTGCCTCACGACGCGGAGGTCAGTTCGCGGCTCGACGAGTTGTCGGCGTTCGACAATCTCGACCGCCGCGTTGACCGGATTATGAAGTCCTACGAGACCGAGGGCTCCGGACCAGTCGTTTCAGGCTATAACCCCGTTGACTGACGCGAGCCGCTCACCCGCGCCGCGCCTCCTTGCGGCACTACGCATTGATCGCCCAAGGACAGGCCGAGGTTTCGCGTTTGTCTCTGCGCATTCTGTTACGCGCATCCGTTGGAGAGTATCTGGTGCTGAAGTGCACGCGCCTGCTCGGCGGTGAGTAGCGCACCGGCGTCGCGCAGCTGCGCATGAATGTCTTTGCCGAGAGCAGCATCGATCGCTGCCGTGGCCATTTGCGCCATGCGTGCTTCGTTCGCCTGAGATACGTCCTCGGTTGCGGCATACCGACTTTGCGCAAAGCCAAGCATCTGCGCGGCCACTGCAAAGTCTCCGGCGTCCACTGCGAGCAGCGCAAGTAGCTCGAATAGAAGCGAACCCATTTCGTTGCGCCAAAGCAACGGCAATGCCTCAGCGGCGGTCGCGCGCGCCGACGCGACGTCACCCTTCATCATGAGCGCAGACGCGAGGTTCCCCATCGCTATCCCCAGGTTGGACGGCTGAGCCAGGGATCGCAAGACTGCCACCGCTTCGCGGCCGAGCCTGACCGCTTCGTCGACGTCGCCGGCCATCAATGTGGCATCGGCCAACGCGAGTCGGGCCATTCCAGCTGCGCGTTCCGCGCCGGCTTCTTCTGCGAGCGCCAGCGTGACCTTGCCACTGGCCCGATACGCATCGGCGTTAGCACGAAAGATGCTGACGAAGCCACCGCTATAGGCCACAAAGTACCGCAGCCGCGGAGGCCAATCCGGGTCCTCGAGGGCCTTCGCTTCCGCAAGAGCCTTGTCGGCGGCGTCGAACTCGCGTGCGCGCGCGCATGCACCCGAGAGGAACCCGAGGGCGAGGCACAGCTGGCGTGGATCGTCCAGACTTCGCCAGCAGCCCACCCGGTTCCGCGCCGCGACTAGCCGCGGCACCTCGGTGAACGCAAGTATGTTATGCCCGGCAATGCGATTCCAGAGCCGTGCTCGAGCCAGCGGACCCGCCATCGGCAACAGGGCGTGCGCTGCCTCGGCATGCGTGCGCAGAGTGGACAGATCGTTCCGCAGATCATCCATCCAGAGCAGCGCCTCGCTCGTGGCTGCGGCGACCTCCGCATCACCTCGTGCGCATGCGCGTTCAAATGCGGCCTGCATGTCGTCGTAATCTGCTGCATAACGGGCGAGCCAGGGCGAATCGGCCATCGACCAGTAGTCGGCCTCCGCCTGCGCCGCGAGTCGCGCCATCGCTACGCCATGACGCAGCAGAGCGGACTCGGTCCCGCCGCCCGCCGCCAGAAGTTCGGATGAGTAGATGCGCGTGGTCTCCAGCAGTCGATAGCGAGGCGGGTCATTGCCTTCGAGCTGCACCAACGATTTGTCCACCAGAGCGGCGAGTGCATCGAGCGCCGCCCATTGGTCAAGGTCGTTGCCGCTTGCTACCGCTTGTGCCACATCCAGTCGGAAACTGCCGGCAAACACCGCGAGCCGGTGCAACACCGCCTGCTCGTCTTCGGTCAGCAGCGAATGGCTCCAGTCGAGCGTCGCACGCAGCGTCTGGTAACGGGCCGGCGCGTCACGGGTGCTGCTGCGCAACAGTCGCAAGCGTTCGCCGAGTCGCTCCTGCAGCCCAGCGATGCCGAGCATGGGTAATCGCGCCGCTGCCATCTCGATGGACAATGCGATGCCATCGAGTTGACGGCATAGTCCGATGGCGCCGGCTACCGTGGCATCGGTTAGCCGGAAATGCCGGCTGGCCGCTTGCGCGCGCCACTCGAGCAGTTGCATCGCGCTATACGTACGAGCCTGATCCAGCGGAGTGCCGGCAGGCGGAATGGCGAGCGCATCGAGCCTGTACACGTACTCACCGGGCGCTTTTAGCGTCTCCTGCGACGTCGCGAGCACGCTCACTGTCTGAGCGGATTGCAAAATTGCCGTTACGACTCGCGCGACCTCGGCGACGACATGTTCACAGCTGTCGAGAACCAGCAACGACTCGCGCTGGGCGAGCGCTCGGGTGAGCAGCACGACGGCATCACCATCGCCCAGTTGCAGGCCGGCCGCGTTTGCTATCGCGGGGACGATCTTGTCCGCGGACGACAGAGCCGCCAGATCTACCCACCAGACGCCGTTAGCGTACGCGCCCACCAACCGCCGCGACACCGCTTGCGCGAGCCGTGTTTTGCCGATGCCCCCAGCGCCGAGTACGGTCACCAGCCGATGCTCGACCAGCAGTTTCGTCAACGAAGAGATATCTGCATCGCGGCCAATCAGCCCATCGGTGTGGCTCGGGAGATTGGTGAGCCGGGACGCACCTGTCGCCGTGGCGACGGCCGTAGTTGGCGCGGGTTCGTCGGCCGCCGTCACTTCGCGTTCCGATTTGCCTTCGCCTTCCAATGCAACCGCGAATCGATAGCCCCGCCCGGGCACGGTCGCTATCGTTAGCGGCCCCAAAAGCTTGCGCAGCGTGCTGATCTGCACCTGCAAATTGTTCTCTTCGACCACGAGGCCGGGCCACACAAGGTCGAGGAGCTCGCTCTTGGAGACCAATCGGTCGGCACGTTCGATTAAGGCGGATAGAAGATCGAATGCGCGGTGACCAACCGCTACGGGGGCCCCGTCGATCAGCACCTCACGCGTGGCAGCACGCAACTCGCACCGACCAAATCGGTGAACACTAGTCATTTCTTAGCGGCCTTGGCCGACAGCGTTTTGTTGCCGCGAATCGTTCAATTGTCCCGCGCTATCGAAAATTGAGCGGCGCGCTTAGACCCTATCCGCGCACGATTTCCGCGTACGCGGAATGGTTGTGGATCGACTCGAAATTTTCCGCTGCGACACTGAAGCCCGCGAGACCCGGGTCGACGGCGAGCCTGGCGGCGACTCCACGCACGAGGTCCTCGACAAAGCGCGGGCGCTCGTAGGCTCGCTCGGTGACGAACTTCTCGTCGTTGCGCTTGAGCAGTCCGAAGAGTTCGCACGACGCCTCTTCCTCAGCGACGCGTACCCATGCGCTCAGCGAAACTTCCGTACCGGCACGCGGACGCAGCATCAACGTGAGATGCGAGCGCTGGTTGTGCGCGCCGTAGTCGGCGATCGCCTTGGAGCTCGGGCACAGGCTCATCACCGGCACGACTATGGTCGCGGAGACGACGCGGCTGCCCGGAGCGGCCTCCGCGCGCAGCTTCACTTCGTAGTCCATCATGCTTTCGACGCCGGACACCGGCGCCTGCTTGCGCATGAACCATGGAAAATCGATGTCGATGCGCCCGGCGTCGGCATCGAGCCGCAGGACCAGCGTGTCCAGCATCGCCGGGAGCGCAGTCAACGACAGCGGCTCGCGCCATTCGTCGATGAGCGCGACCAGCCGCGACATGTGCGTGCCCTTGCGGTCTGCGGGCAGCGCCACGTAGGCGCCAAACGTCGCGATCGTCGACTGCGGCGCGGCGGCGGCGGCGGCGTCGGCGCCATCGATGAATCGGATGGGATAGCGCAAGCCGCGGATGCCTACACGGTCGATGGCGAGCTGTCGCGCGTCGCTGGCGGATTGCACGTCGGGAATGTCGGGTTTTTCGGGTCGGTTCATTGTATTGGGGCTGTCCTCATGCCGCCGGCTTCGCCATGCTGGCGATTTTTGCTTCTGATGCGCCGACGGTTTCGACGCGCATGGCGCCAAAGCGTTCAACGATCGACGCGACGATGCCCTTGGCGTCGAGTCCGCAGTGCGCAAGCTGCAAAGCGGGATCGCCGTGGTCGATGAATTCGTCGGGCAATCCGAGGAGCAGAATCGGGACGACCTCGCCCTTATCGGCCAGCACCTCGGCAACCGCGCTGCCAGCGCCGCCGGCGACGACATTCTCCTCGACCGTGATCAGACCATCGTGCGAGCGCGCGAGTCGCAGCACAAGTTCGACGTCGATCGGCTTGACGAAACGCATGCTGGCCACTGTCGCGTCGAGTTCGTCGGCCGCCTGCAATGCCGGCTGCAGCATGCTGCCGAAGGCGAGGATGGCGAGGCGTTGCGGTGTGCGGCGGCGGGTTTCGCGGCGCAGTTCGCCGCGGCCAATCGGCAGCGCGCGCATTTCCTGATGCACACCTACGCCCGGTCCTGCGCCGCGCGGATAGCGTACCGCGCTGGGGGTATCCAGAGTGAAGGCAGTGAAGAGCATCTGCCGGCATTCGTCCTCGTCGGATGGGGTCATCACTGTGGTGTTGGGCAGGCAGCGCAGATAGCTGAGGTCGAAGCTGCCGGCGTGCGTGGGGCCGTCGGCGCCGACCATGCCGCCACGGTCGATCGCGAATACGACCGGCAGGTTCTGCAGCGACACGTCATGGATGAGCTGGTCGTAGGCGCGCTGCAGGAAAGTCGAGTAGATCGCGACGACGGGCTTCATCCCTTCGCAGGCAAGCCCCGCCGCGAAGGTCACCGCGTGCTGTTCGGCGATGCCGACGTCGAAGTAGCGGTCGGGATACTCCTTCGAAAAACGCACCATGCCCGAGCCTTCGCGCATTGCCGGCGTGATGCCAACCAGGCGCGCGTCACGCAGCGCCATGTCGCACAGCCAGTCGCCGAACACGCTGGTGTAGGTGGGCTTGCCCGGCGCTTTGGCCACGATGCCGACTTCGGGTTCGAACCTGGTCACACCGTGGTAGAGAATCGGATCGGCCTCGGCCTTCGCATAGCCGTGACCCTTGCGGGTAACAACGTGCAGCAGCTGCGGCCCCTTGAGCTGGCTGACGTTGGAAAGAGTCTTCACCAGCACGCCCAGATCGTGACCGTCGATGGGGCCGATATAGTTGAAGCCGAACTCCTCGAATAGCGTCCCGGGGAGCACCATGCCCTTCATGTGCTCTTCCCAGCGCTTGGCGAGTTCCTTTACCGGCGGCAGCTTGGCCAGCACTTCCTTGCCGCCGCGGCGCACCGAGTTGTAGATGCTGCCCGAGAGCAATCGCGCGAGATAGTTGTTGAACGCGCCCACCGGCTCGGAAATCGACATGTCGTTGTCGTTGAGGATCACCAGCAGGTCGGCCTCGACCGCTGCGGCATTGTTGAGCGCCTCGAAGGCCATGCCGGCACTCATCGCGCCGTCGCCGATGATCGCCACGACCTTGCGGTGCTCGCCCTTGCGGTTGGCGGCGACTGCCATGCCCAGCGCCGCGGAAATGGACGTCGACGAATGCGCGGTGCCGAAGGTGTCATACTCGCTCTCTGCACGGCGCGGAAATCCGGCGATCCCGCCCCATTGCCGCAGCTTGGCCATGCCGGCGCGCCGCCCGGTGAGAATCTTGTGCGCATAGGTCTGGTGGCCGACGTCCCATACGAGCCGATCGAACGGCGTGTTGAATACATAGTGCAGCGCCAGCGTGAGCTCGATCGTGCCCAGATTCGACGACAGGTGGCCGCCGGTACGGCTCACCGACTGCAACACGAACTCGCGCAGCTCAACCGCGACTTGCGCTAGCTGATCTTCGGACAGCCTGCGCAGGTCCGCGGGCGTGTGGATCGATTCGAGCAGCATCGCGGTCACAGAGAGGTCAATGAGTGCGCAGCGCGATCCAGTCGGCGATTTCGCCGAGCCGGCGCGCCGCGGTGCCGAAGCCGGCCAACGCTTCGTGCGCCTGCGCCCGCAAGGCGCCGATATGCGCCTTGGCATCGGTCAGACCGAGCAGCGAGACATAGGTCGGCTTGTTCTGCTGCGCATCCTTGCCCGCAGTCTTGCCCAGGCTTTGCGCAGTGCCCTCGACATCGAGCACGTCGTCGACCACCTGAAAGGCGAGACCAATGGCCGCCGCGTAACGATCCAGCGCGGCGAATTCGGCCGGAGTAATCGGACGGCCGCAATTCGCACCGAGGCGCACTGCGGCGCGGATGAGTGCGCCGGTCTTGAGCGCATACATGTGTTCGAGCCCGCTCTGGCCGAGCGTCATGCCGACATGCGCGAGGTCGATGACCTGCCCGCCCGCCATCCCGCGCGAACCCGCCGCCGCCGCGAGCAACGCGACCTGATCGCGCGCCTCGCCGAGCGCGAGCGCCTCGAAGGCGAGGCTTTGTAGCGCGTCACCCGCGAGCAGCGCCGTCGCTTCGCCAAAGGCGACGTGACACGTCGGCTTGCCCCGGCGCAGAACATCATCGTCCATGCAGGGCATGTCGTCGTGCACCAGCGAGTAGGCATGTATGAGTTCGACCGCGGCGGCGGCAGCGTCGGCGTGCGCGGGGTCGGCCTCGACCAGCTCGCCGCCCGCATAGGCCAGCAGTGCACGGACTCGCTTGCCTCCGCCCAGCACCGCATAGCGCATCGCTTCGTGCAACGCGCGCGGCTCGACGGTGGTGGGGGGCAGCAATGCGTCGAGGACTCCGGCGATGCGCTGTGCGCGCTCGCCCACCCATACGGCAAAAGCCAGGTCAGGATTCATCGCCGGTTTCGGCGGCGGCAGCGTCGGGCGCAAACGCCTTGAGCACGCCCTTTTCGAGGATCTGCACCTGTTGCTGCGCGTCCTTGAGTGCCGCCTGGCAAAACTGCAGCAAATCGGCTCCGCGTTTGTATGCTGCAAGCGACTCGGCCAGCGGCAACTGCCCGCTCTCCATGGTGGCAACGATCGTCTCGAGTTCCGCGAGAGCGGTCTCGAACGTCGTGGGTTGCGCGTCGGCGGTTTTGGGCATGAGGCCAGTTGCGGTAGGGCGCGCTACCTGCGCGCGATCAAGTCGGTTGGAAGTGCTTGAAACTACGGTCAACGTACTCTAATTCGGCGATTGCGGTCAACGTTGCTCGGCGGGGAACTTCCGGCGTGGACCCGCAGTCCATAGGCGGCTATAATTGCAATCTCATTTGACGACGCAGCCTTCCTACAGCTTTTCGTAGTTGGCTGACTTAGCAAATCGGTTGGGGGGCGGAGACGATTCCGCCACTTATATTGGTTGTTGGGTTGGCGGTTTACGAAAAGGAACGGCTGATGTCCAATCTTGCCACTGCGGAGCGGCTGCGAAAGGCTTCCTCGCAGCTCCCGGTCTCCTGGTACTGCGATCCTGCGGTCCACGAACTCGAAAAAAGAATCCTGTTCGAAGGCGGTCCGCGCTATGCCGGCCACGAGCTCATGGTGCCCAATGCGGGGGACTATTTCACCCTGGCCGCGCGCGACAATGCGCAGGTGCTGGTGCGCAATGCCGGTGGCGTCGAGCTGCTGTCGAACATTTGCCGGCATCGCCAGGCGATCATGCTCGAAGGACGCGGCAACGTGCCGAATATCGTCTGCCCGATCCATCGCTGGACCTACGACCTCGAAGGCGCCTTGCTGGGCGCGCCGCAGTTCGACGCCAAGCCCTGCGTCAAACTGCATAGCCCGCCCCTGCAGAACTGGCACGGCCTGCTGTTCGACGGCAAGCGCGACATCGCGCGCGATCTGGAGGGCATCGGCGTGGCGCGCGATTTCGACTTCTCCGGTTACGTGCTCGACCGCGTAGAGATCAAGGAGTGCGCCTACAACTGGAAGACCTTTGTCGAGGTCTACCTCGAGGACTACCACGTCGCGCCGTTCCATCCGGGGCTCGGCCAGTTCGTGACCTGCGACGATCTGCGCTGGCAGTTCAGCAACCGCTTTTCGGTGCAGACGGTCGGCGTCAACTCCGGGCTCGCCAAGCCCGGTACC
>JBDTLK010000025.1:0-30629 GCA_039934835.1 Edaphobacterium sp. (SeqCode)
CGTTCCGCGAGTCGGAGACGCCGTTCGCGCCGACCTTCTTGGTCTTGCCGACCCCGGCCCCGCGATCCGAGATCATCTTGGCGTGGTCGCTCATCCACTTCTTCCACTCGGCCATCATCTTGTCTTCGGCGTCCTTGCGTTTCGCCGGGTCGGTCTTCTTCCAGTCGTCGATGACCGAAGCCGGCGCCAGGTATTGAACGAGAAACTTTTTCATGAAATGACTCCTTGAAATGAGCATCGCAAGCGCGCGCGACGCGCTCACGCCGCGAACTCTGATTGTCGCGTGTTCAGGCGAAATTACCCATAAGATAACGGCGGAGCCCGGCGTAGGAAGTCGCCTACACCAGACGAAATCGCCCATGTTAACCGCGTAGGCCATGAGCCCTCCGCCCTCGACACTTTCCCGATTACTCAACATCGGCAGCTTGTGGGTCATCGCGAGTTCGGCGAGTTTCGCTCGGTGAACCAGGAACGTGGAGCCACCTGCGACGATAAGCGCCTCGGCGCGCTCTCGCGCCATCGCGGCAAACGCGCCATCAAATTCCTCCGGACCGCGTGCCTCCACTCGTTGTGGGCGCATGCCAATCGTAGGCCGATCGCGCGACGCCGGCGACTGGCGCCAGCACCACCATGGATACTTCGGAGCGGTCACCGCGGTCCTGGACGGACCGGGCGGATGGCGCGCAGTCTAGCACGCCAGGAAAAGCGCCCCTTGCGGGGGCAAGCGTGCGTTATTTCGCATCAAGGCTCCGGCCCACTATCGACCGGGAATCTTGCAGCAGATGACTTCAGCTCTAAAGTGGTTCGCGTCGAGGGCGCCGGCCGTATTGTTGTGCCAAAAGCAGTTTCCTTGCACCGGCGAATTGTCGTTGAGCCAATAGAAGCTGTTGGAATATGAAGAAAAACACCCGGTCCCGGTCCGGGAGTATCCGGAAGCGCACGCCGGGAAGGTAACGGCAAGTCCGCTGTTTGCCGGCACATTTGCGGTCCCGGTGCCTAAGATTTGCGCCGTGTTGCACGCCAACGGTGTCGCTTGGGACAATGCGAAATACCCGATCACATCGAAGATGATGTTGGCCGACAGTCCGGCGGGCATGGCAAAACTGATACTGCTCTGGTTGAGCTGAGAAACGATGTACACGGTGGACAGCCCCTGTCCGTGGGTGAAGTTCAATGCCACGTTGGCGAGCACCGTGGGCAGCGAGGGCGTATCGCCCACTCCAAGATAAGCGTCGAAATTCGGATTCAGAACGGTTATGACGATTGCCACCGCGTATATCGAATCGCCAACCGTGGAATTCAAGCCGCAGTCCGAACTCGCATTCCCGCCGTAGGCGCCCCAGTTGGTGCCAGTCGTAATGGTGCCCGGAATCGACTTTACGGAATTTCCGAGAATGGGTCCTTGCACGCCGCTGCCCGCCGTAGCGCTACGCGTGTCCATAATGCGACACGGTTGCAGTGGGGTGTAGACAAGACTATCGGAGTCGCCAAAGCCCGCAGGCTCCACGCGTTTCGCGGTTATTTTGTTGCGCGCCGCAACCGCCTTCACCGCCATCGCTCCTCGTTTGAGCGAGCCTTCCTGCAACTCCTCCAGAAGCGACAGGTTGGCTTCGAACTGGTTGACGTTCGTAGAGGCAAGTATGCTTTGCTGCAACAGCGGCGGCGCCCTCGAGATCAACCCCTGGACCTTTGCCAGCCAGACCGCCTTGTCCTCGACTGCGCCGATCGGTGAATTCGCGAGCGGCGTCGGGTAGAACTGCATGAGCGCTGACCCGTCCGGGCCGCCAACGACAACGTCGGTGGTGTCCCCGGTGTTTACGGGCGCAGCCAGCGCGACGTTCGCGACCAGGACGAGCGCGGCCAGCGCAAACATGGTGCCGACTTTGGACATTGCTTTCTCCTTGAACGTCTCCCGTGGAAGCGACTATGCGCCGCGAGAGATACGGATGCAATGAGTCGCTCTGGGTGGATCAGCCGTCGGAGTCTGCACACAACCAGGTCTGGCGGAGAGAGAGGGATTCGAACCCCCGTTAGGTTGCCCTAAACCTGATTTCGAGTCAGGCGCATTCGACCACTCTGCCATCTCTCCGCACCGGATCATTATATCGCAAAGCAACACACCGGCCCAATGCAGCGCCACTCAATGACGCCGCTCTTCTTACGGGCCAGCGACGGAACGAGGCGCGTTCGCGAGGTTAAACGCGCTTTTCCGGTTTTGTACAACTTTCTGTACAATGGGCGTTGGAACATGTTCAGGAGCACGCTGTGATGTTGAAGTCCATCAACTACTCTGCTGCCCGCAATAACTTGAAGGCACTACTGGACGAAGTGGAAGCCGACGCCGCCGCGGTCGTCATCACCCGCACGGGAGCTCCTCCTGCCGTGCTAATGCCGGCGTCCATGTACACGGCGTTGGTGGAAACCGAATATCTCCTCGCCGACCCGAAGAACGCAAAGGTCCTGCGCAAGTCAATCGCCAATGTGAAGACGGGTCGCGGACTTAAACCGATGAAGCTTCGGCGTGACTAGGCAAGGGCCGCCCCCCAGGCGGCCGGTCACGGTTACGCTTTGGGAAGCGCAGGCACGCCGAGACTATGCCCACTGGCATGCCAACGACAGGAAAATTCGCGATCGGATAAATACGCTGGTCGAGGTCATCGAGACCGAGCCATTTTCCGGCATCGGCAAGCCGGAGCCACTGCAATGGGAACTGGCGCGCTACTGGTCACGGCGCATCGACAAGGCCAACCGCATCGTCTACCGCGTTGAACGCGGGGTGCTTACCATTATTTCCTGCCGCTACCACTACACAAAGTGAAACCGCGCCGCGCTAACTTCGGGCCACGACAATGCTCCTCCGCGCTGCCGATCGCCATTAGCCATTTGCCGCGTTTCGGCGTAGCCTGAATGGCCGTAGTGCTCCTGAGCACGTCGGATCTTTTCCATGTCAATGCCGCAGTGCCCTTTCTGCGATCACCCCAATTCGGCAACTGCCAGGTACTGCAACGAATGCGGCTCGCCGCTGCATCTGAAGCCTTGCAAGCAGTGCGACGCAGTGAACGCTGTCGCGTCGAACGCGTGCTACATGTGCGGCGCCTTCTTTGCGCCGCCGGCCAGCAGCGCAATTCACGCCGCCGCAGCGCGAGTCACGCAACGCGCCGACGTGACGGAGGTGCCCGAAGTTTCCGCGGCGCGGCACCCGCCAGCGCATGGGGCGATGGCGGCTTTCGTCCCGGTCGTCGTGTTCGGCGCGATCGCCATTTCCGTCTATTTCGTGGGCTACCGGCAAACGCCGCCTCTCAGAGAGTGGCTGAGCACCGCGTGGGCCACACTGAACCCGAATCGCGGCGAGGTTGCAACGTCCCCCGCAACCGCCACCACCAACGTTGCGCCATCGACCGCGGTGACCACGGATGCCGACAATGCGAGCATTGCCGCGGCGAAACCTGCCGCACTACCTGAGGCCAATGCGCCACCGGCTGACACTGCGACCGCGCCACCGAATCCGGACAGCGTGCCGCCACCAACCGATGCGAGTAGCGCAAACCCGACGCCCCCGCCGACGCAAGTGATCTCGCCAGTGACTCCGCCCGCGCAGGCCGCAGCGGCAGAGAATGCGACTCCTGCAACAAGCGCTACGCACACTGACAAGAAATCTTCGCCCGGCACCAGGAAACCGGCGAAGAAATCGAAGTCGACGACCACCAGGAAGCCAGCTCCCGCCCGAACGAACCCGCCGTCCTAGCCGTACGGCCTTGCCAGGAATTGGGGTTGGTCGTGGCGATGAGGCGAAGGAACTAGCGGGATTGATACGTCATCCCCGCGACAATCAAGCGCCACTGGGTTCGCGCTTTCGCGGGAACGACAATCTACTGGCACACCGTACCCGGCGCGCGAAACACCTGCCGCGAGATCGCCTTGGTCTGGTTGCCGACGTTGGCGCCGTCGTTCACCTGATAGGCGAAGGTGCCGGTGTTGCCGTCGCTGAAGGTGAACGTCGCCGTGCCCACCACCTTGCGCTGCACCTTGTCGCTCTCGAACGGAACCAGGTTGAACGGCGGCCCCGAGGTCTTCACCAGCTGCCCCGAGTACGTCCTCGGCGCGCCCTGGGTCGCGGTCATCGAATACCACAGCGGCTTGCGCTGCGCGTCGTAGGTGAACCAGGTGGCGAAGATGGTCGTGCCTTGATGCGTGAGATTGACGCCCCACCCCGATTCCGTACCGCCGGCTGCCCACCACAGGTCCTGGTAGTTGGTTGCCAGCGCCAGGTTCGGCCGTGCGCCCCAGATGCAGACGGGTGGCGTGGCAAAGGCCTGCAGCATGATGAGCTTGGTCTGCGTACTCGCATTCACGGTGTCGGCGAAACTGCCAGCGTTCGCACTCGTGAAGGTCAAGGTGCCGTTGCCGACCGCCGTCGGCGTCGCCGGCGGCACGTAGTTGAAGAACGGGGCGCCGCTGGTCTGGAGCAGTTGCCCGCTGTAGACCTCGCCGACGGTCTTGTTCGCGGTCATGGTCAGCCACCACGGATTGCCGTTGAGATCGTAGGTGAACCAGGTCGCGAAAATCACGTTGTCCTGATGCGCAAAATTGATGCCCCAGCCGGATTCGGCCAGGCCGCCCCACCACAAGCCCTGATAGTTCATAGCGACGCGAGCTACCCGGCGAGGGGCCCCGCGCAGCGGGGATCGACGGCAATGCGAGTCGGCGCCGCCGCCGACACACGAACGCGGCCCAAAGAACGCCGGCGCAAGGAGGCCCGCAGCTTATCCTCCGCGTTCGCCGCCTGACAGCGTGCGCCAGATCCTGCCATGCTGGTCGACGTAGAGCGTCTCGTTGCCGACAGCAATCGCCCACAGCGGATACAATGGCGAGCGCGACGCGGCACTCGCTTGCCACGCCAGCGCGATCGCAGTGCCCGGAGGCTGTCCCGCGATCTGCAGCGCCTGCGCAGCATCAACCGCCAGCTGCGCTTGCGTGCCGGGCAGCGCCGCACTGACCATCACCGCGCCAGACTGCGCATCGACCGCTGCGGCGCCGAGTGCAGCGTCACGCGCGCCGAAAACGACGAACCAATAGGACTCGCCAGGACGATCGATGCGACGCACCGGCCATGCCTGCGCCGGCACGTCGCTGGCCAGGCGCAGCTGCTCGCGTGCGCTGGCAATGGCCGCAGCTTCGTCGACTTCCGCCATGGCGCATTCGCGGCCTGCTGCCGGCCGCGCTCAGGCTCCGGGTATGTCGGTGTGCAGTTCGGTGAACACCTGCCCGTCCACCCGCACATAGAGGTTGTACGCACCCACCGTGACCAGATGAAACGGATAGAACGGCGACAACGATTCGAGACATGGCTGCCACACCATGGTCGGCGACAGCGCGAAGGCTTCCGGGCGCACGAACAGCCGGCCCTGCTGGTTCGGAAGGTCGAATTTCTTGTTGACGGTCAGCGCCCGGATCCGCGTCTCGTCGAACCCGGTGAGGATCCCGGGTCCGCCGGCGTCGACCATGATCGATTGCCGGTAGTCGCCGGTGCGCGCGTTCACCGACACGGCAGCGCGCACGTCGCCGTTGGCCGCGGCGAAAGGCACGATGTAGTAGTACGAATCGAGCGCGTCGAGGCGCTGCACCAGTTGTGGCGCGCCGGCGGTCGTATTGGTCAGCGCCGCGCTCCACCCCGCGCGCTGGTCGAGCCCGTACATGCGCGCGCCGTCGACCGCGAGCGTGCCGACCGAATCGGCGGCCATCAGCCCCACCCCGCCGTTGCGTGCGATTTGAGGCCGCAGACGCCCCGGTCCGGTAGGCGGGGGATCGGGGTCGCACACGGCGACGAACTTGCCGAGCCAGGCGGTGCCGTAAACGTTGGTGGTCATGTACTGCGATTGCCACGTGGCATAGGCGATGTGCTCGTTGGCCACGCCGCGCACTCCGCCGATGCCGCAGCCATCGGCGCCACCGTGCGGCGGTGGCGCCGATCCCGGCGGCGCGAAGAACGCCGGCACCGGAGGCCACGGATTGTTGATGTCGAAGGCGTTGATGGTGTATGACACGTCGTCGGACGTCGCCGGCGCGGCGGTCGCATCGTAGCCGCGCACCACCACCCAGTGATCGCCGCCGAAGACCAGCGCGATCGCAGCCACCTGATAGTGGTGCAAGGTCCAGACGAGCTTGCGCGACAGTGCGTCCTCGGTGTCGAGCGAGAACAGCGCGAACCAGCCGCCCGGGCGGCGGTCGTTCATGACCCACTGGATGCCGTCGGGCGGGTTGTACCAGGACGCGAGCTCGGAGGTATGGTTGCGGCCGTCCGTAAACAGGACATCCTGACTGGCCAGCGCGGCGCCCATCGACGCGAGCACCATCTGCGCGCAGGCGGCACCGCAGTAAACGTCGGTGTCCTGCTGGTGATGGGGAACGACGAGGTTTTCCGTGGTCATGGGCGCCTCCTTTTTGAATTAGTATGCACCCGTTCAACGGCCGAAACAAACGTCTCGCCGCGTGTAAATTCACGGGTTGGCGCGGAGCCTTCGTGCCCATGGGGAGAGTCGCAATGCTGGTGATCTGGGGCAGGACCAATTCGATCAACGTGCAAAAGGTGCTTTGGTGCGCGGAGGAGCTGGCGCTGGAATACCGGCGCGTCGATGCCGGCGGTGCCTTTGGCATCGTCAACACGCCGGAATATCGCAAGCTCAATCCCAACGGGCTGGTGCCGACCATCGAGGACGACGGCGTGGCGCTGTGGGAATCGAACGCGATCGTGCGCTATCTCGCGGCGAAATATCCGGCTGGCGGCCTGTGGCCCGACGACCTGCGCGCGCGCGGACTCGCCGATCAGTGGCTCGACTGGTCGCACACGACGTTTCTGCCGGCGATGCGCGACATGTTCCTCGGGCTGATACGCACCGCGCCCGAGCAGCGCGACCTGCGCGCCATCGAGCAATCGCGCGTCGGCACCGCAGCGGCCCTGGAAATTATCGACGCGCAACTCGCCGCGCACGAGTATCTGGCAGGAGACGCTTTCAGCATGGGTGATATCGCGATGGGATGCGGTGTCTGGCGCTGGCTGTCGCTACCCATCGAGCACCCGGACCTGCCCAGCGTGCGGCGCTGGTTCGACCGCCTCGCGCTGCGGCCGCCGTTCCGCAAGGCGGTGATGTTGCCGCTGACGTGACACACGGTCGGCACCAACGAAAAGGGGGCCGAAGCCCCCGTTGATATTGCCGAATGCACCCCGCTCAGGGCGTCAAACGTTGCGCCGCCCGCGTTCAGCGTACCGTCTTGGGATCCGAATGCGCGTTCGACGCTTTCTCCGGCGGCTTGTTGCCACCCAGTCCCTTGCTGGTGCCCACCGACCCCGAATTGGCCGCCGTCGCGGTCGGACCCATCTGCGGCGTAACGGTCTTGCCCAGCGCCTTTTGCTCGGCGATGTAACGGGCGGCGACGCGGTCTTCCGTGCGCGACAGCAGCTGCTTGGTGGCTTCGCCAGCAGCCGCATCCTTGGCCTTCTTTTCCTCGGCCGCAGCCTTGGCTTTGTCGTCCATCGGCGGCGCCGCCGGCAGCTTGGCCACGGCGATGCCGAATCCCAGAACCACGATCGCGGCGGCGAACAGCGCCCGCAATGTCGTCATCATGCGTGTCTCCCTGGCGTATGGGGCGCACGGTTGGCGTGCACCGTGCCCAGCTGATCTCCCGGCCTCACCAGCGCGCTGGGATCCTTGCCGGCCTTGATGTCGTTGTACCAGTACAGATGATGCTCCCTGGCCCACGCTTCGTCGACATACCCGGTGCGCATCGCGTCATACGCGCCCACCATGCCGATGGTGCCCATGTAAATGTGGCCCAGCGCGCCGGTCATGAACAGGATGCCGCCGACCGAGTGGAACACGTGGGCCCACTGCATCGTCTCGCGCGTCTGGTCGAAATTGGGGAAGTCCAGAATAAGCCCGGTCGAGCCGACGATGAAACCAAGAAAGGCTACGCCTCCCCAGAACCACATCTTCTCGCCGGCGTTGAACTTGAACGAGGGCGTGTCCCTGCCCGAAAACAGCCCGCCGAAATGCGCGATCCACGCCGCATCGCCGCGCTGCGGAAAGTTGTTGCGCACGAAGGTCGCGAAGATCAGGATGAGGCAGACGATGAACAGCGGCCCGAGGAAGTTGTGCAGGTTTTTGCCCACGATCGCGAGCCACGAGAACAGTGTGGCGCCGATGATCGGCAGCAGCAGCGACTTGCCGAACAGCATTACCAGGCCCGAGATCGCGAGCACAACGAAAACGCTCGCCGTCGTCCAGTGGACCGCGCGATCCCAGGGCGTAAAGCGGCGCAGCAGGCGACCGGTCGGCGGCTCGTGCATGGGCATCGTGCCCTTGACGAAATAGAAGGTGCCGATCGCCAGGACGATCAGCGCGATCAGCCAGCCGCCATAGATCGAGATCGGGCCGTTGCGAATTGCCCGCCAGGTCTGGCCATCCGACTGCACCAGGATGTTGGTCTCGCGGCCGATGACTGTGGTGACTTGCGGCATGCCGGAGCGCACCTCTTTCCACACCGGAGCGTTGTTGAGCGGCTGTACACGCTGCTGCACCACTTCGTTCTTTGCCGCCGCGGCTTCCTGGGGATTGACCGCAGGCGATTGCGCCATGGCAACCCCCGCGCTGATGACGAATGCCGCGGTGAACGCCGCGGCGGCCTTGCCGAAAGTTCGGATCGACATGCGCGGCCCTAGTTGGTACGTCGGTATTCGTTTTGGTTCTGGTTGCGCTGCTTGATTGCGGCCTCCCACGCGGCCCGGTCGCCGTTGAATTTCGTGCCGTCCCACGCCGGCTTGTCAGGCTTGCCCTGATACTGGCCCTGCTTGTACTCGATGACCTGCGGCCGCTCGCCGCACGCTGTCAGCAGTATCGCGGCCGCACCGGCGAGCAAAGCTACCCGTGCGATCACGACTTCGCTCCGGGCGGGGCCGGTTGCACCCCTGGAACGGGTTGACCCGGGCCGCCCATCACCGGCGGGCGGCCGTAGGCAGTGTCCCAGCCCCACGGCGGCGAACCGGCCGTGCCGCGCGCGGCGCGGTTGGTGACGCGTTCGCGATAGATGTCGGAGAGCACGTCGGCGTCGCCCGCAAGCAGCGCTTTGGTCGAGCACATTTCGGCGCACGCCGGAAGCTTGCCTTCGGCCAGGCGGTTGCGGCCATACTTCTTGAACTCGGCCTCGGAATTGTTCGGCTCGGGGCCGCCGGCGCAGAACGTGCACTTATCCATCTTGCCGCGCACCCCGAACGCACCCGTCTGCGGAAACTGCGGCGCGCCGAAGGGGCAGGCGTAGAAGCAATAGCCGCAGCCGATGCACAGGTCCTTGTCGTGCAGCACCACGCCGTCGTCGCTGCGGTAGAAACAGTCGACGGGGCACACCGCCATGCACGGCGCGTCCGAGCAGTGCATGCACGCGACCGAGATCGAGCGCTCGCCGGGGACGCCATCATTGATCGTGACCACGCGGCGGCGATTGACGCCCCAGGGTACGTCGTTCTCCTGCTTGCAGGCGGTCACGCAACCGTTGCACTCGATGCAGCGCTCGGCGTCGCAGATGAATTTCATTCGGGCCATGATGTCGTCTCCTCGGCTCTCGTCGTTCAGGCCTTGGCGACCTGGCACAGCGTCGTCTTGGTTTCCTGCATCATCGTCACGGCGTCGTAGCCGTACGTGGTGGCAGTGTTTACCGCCTCCCCGCGAACAATCGGATGTGCGCCCTCCGGGTAGAACTCGAGCATGTCCTTGCCCTGCCACCAGCCGGAGAAGTGGAACGGTACGAACGTCGTGCCGGGACCGACCCGGTCGGTGACTTGCGCCACCACCTTGATCTGCGCACCGGCCGGCGACTTCACCCAAACGTATTCGCCGTTCTTCACGCCGCGATCGTTGGCGTCCTTGGGATTGATCTCGACGAAGTTCACCTGCTGCAGCTCGGCCAGCCACATGTTCGAGCGCGTCTCCTCGCCGCCACCCTCGTACTCGACCAGGCGGCCGCTGGTAAGTATCAGCGGGAAATTCTTGGCGACGTCCTTGGCGATGTTGTCCTGCTGCACCGTCTTGAATAGCGTCGGCAATCTCCAGAACGACATCTTGTCGGGACCTGCCGGATATTTCGCCACCATATCCGGACGCGGCGAATACAGGGGCTCGCGGTGGATGGGTATGCCATCGGGGAAATTCCAGACGACGGCGCGGGCCTTGGCGTTGCCGAACGGATGACAGCCGTGTTTCATCGAGACGCGCTGGATCCCGCCGGACAGGTCGGTTTTCCAGTTCTTGCCCTCGGCGAGTTTCTTCTCGGCGTCGGTGAGGTCGTCCCACCATCCGAGTTTCTTGAGCAGCACGTGGTCGAATTCGGGATATCCGGTCGTGAGCTCCGAACCCTTCGGGTACGAGCCGTCCTCGGCCAGCAGGTTGACGCCGTCGCGCTCGACGCCGAAGTTGGCGCGGAAGCACCCTCCCCCGTTCATCAGGCTGCGCGACTCGTCGTACAGGTTCGGTGAACCGGGGTGCTTCAGCTCCGGCGTGCCGTAGCACGGCCACGGCAAGCCGAAGTAGTCGCCGTCGCAGGGGCCACCCTTGGCGCGCAGCGTCTTGACGTCGAAGGTCGCCATGTTCTGCATGTGCAGCTTCAGCCGTTCGGGTGATTGCCCGGTGTAGCCGATGGTCCAGGTGCCCTTGTTGATTTCGCGCAGGATCGATTCGGGTTCCGGTTCGTCCATCTTGTTCGCATCCGGCTTCACCAGCTTGTAGTTCTTCATGAACTCTTTTTCGAAGCCGAACTTGCGCGCGAACGCGAGCATGATCGCGTGGTCGGTTTGCGATTCGAACAGCGGGCTGATCACGCGCTCGCGCCACTGCAGCGAGCGATTCGACGCTGTCACCGACCCGGACGTCTCGAGCTGCGTAGCCGCCGGCAACAGGTAGACGCCGTCCTGACGCACCATCGCCGCCATCGCCGCCGACGCCGACGGATATGGATCGATGACGACCAGGGTGTCGAGTTTTTTCATCGCGTCGAGCATTTCCTTGCCGCGCGACTGGCTGTTCGGCGCATGGCCCCAGAACACCAGGGCCCGAAGATTCGAATCCTGGTCGATCAGTTCATTCTTTTCCAGGACACCGTCGATCCAGCGCGACACGGTCATGCCGCTCTTTTCCATCATCGCCTGCGAGGCGTACTGCTTCTTGATCCATTCATAGTCGACGCCCCACACCGCAGCCCAGTGTTTCCATGAGCCCGCCGCCAGCCCGTAGTAGCCGGGCAGCGAATCCGGATTGGGACCGATGTCGGTCGCGCCTTGCACGTTGTCATGCCCGCGGAAGATGTTGGCACCGCCGCCGGACACGCCGATATTGCCCAGTGCCAGCTGCAGGATGCACGACGCGCGCACGATGGCGTTGCCGGTGGTGTGCTGCGTCTGCCCCATGCACCAGACGATCGTCGACGGCCGGTTCTTGGCCATCATCTCGGCAACCTTGTAGACCTGCGCTTCAGGCACGCCGGTGACTTCTTCGACCTTGTCCGGGGTCCACTTGGTCATGCACTCTTCCTTGACCTTGTCCATGCCGTAGACGCGATCGTGGATGTACTGCGGGTCTTCCCAGCCGTTCTTGAAGATGTGATGGAGCATGCCGAACAGGAATGGGATGTCGGTTCCCGAACGGATGCGCACGAACTCGTCGGCCTTGGCGGCGGTGCGGGTGAAGCGCGGATCGACGACGATCATGCGCGCGCCGGTTTCCTTGGCGTGGAGCATGTGCACCATCGACACCGGGTGCGCCTCCGCAGCGTTGGAGCCGATATACAGCGCACACTTGGTGTTCTGCATATCGTTGTAGGAATTGGTCATTGCGCCGTAGCCCCAGGTGTTGGCTACGCCGGCGACGGTGGTCGAGTGACAGATGCGTGCCTGGTGATCGCAGTTGTTGGTGCCCCAGAAGGACACGAACTTGCGAAACAGGTACGACTGCTCGTTGTTGTGCTTGGACGAGCCGACCCAGAACACGGAGTCAGGGCCCGAGTCCTTGCGCAGTGCCAGCAGGCGATCGCCGACTTCCTTGACGGCATCGTCCCAACTCATCTGCTGCCACTTGCCACTGACGAGCTTCATTGGCGTCTTGAGCCGATGCGAGTTTTCGTGCATGCCATGCTCGCGCAGCGCTGCGCCCTTGGCGCAATGTCCTCCCAGGTTCAGCGGCGAATCGAACACCGGTTCCTGGCGAACCCAGACGCCTTCCTCGACGATCGCGTCGACCGCGCAACCCACCGAGCAGTGGGTGCACACGGTGCGCTTGGTTTCGACTTTTTTCGCCGCGCCATCGGCCGCCGCGTCGGCCTTGCCGACGAGTTCGTACGGCAATTGGCTAGCGAACGCCCCGGCCCCGGCAACGAGACCCGAACGCTTCAGAAACGCCCGCCGGTCCATCGTCGGGTGCATAGCCCCGGCGACGCGGCGGAGACGTGGACGTGCTGCACTGGAACCATCACGGGTCTTGGTGAGCAGCATGGTCCTTCCTCCTCCTATGAATCGATTACGACGGCGAGCGCGCACATGCGCGCCACCGTGCTGTGTCTGCGAACACGGGGCAATGTTTCAGTGACGCGACGCGCACTACAGCTTCGTCGTCTTGTAATACTGCTGCACGTGGGCGGTTGCCGCGTAGCCACCTTCGTCGCTGATGGTCTCGGCGGCGACATTCATCGCTACAGGTGCGGCCAGTCCGCGCACTGCAACCGCGGCCGCGCCCGCGCCGCCGACGCCGAGCGTCAGCAGAAATCCGCGGCGGCGCAGGTTGGCACGTTGGGTGGAAGAGACATCCGGAGCGGGTTTGGAACGACCATCGGAATTCGCCGTGCTCATGCGCATCTCCAAAATAAAACCTCTCGTGACTTTTATAAGTGCTTCATCGATCTGAACGCAGCGCCGATCGGCTAACGCTCGATGGCGAACGAGTCACGTTCGATCGCCGCGAAGTCACTTGTCAATTGTGCTACCCGCACGTAGTAATTGGCAACACCTTTTGCTCGTATTGCATTGCAGCATTGGGTGACCCACGGCGCAATGTTCATGTTGAAGAACTCGCGCTGCCGATCGATAGACAGCGGTTGCACGCGACCTGTTCCAAGGATTAGCGCGCGCATCGTCTCCAGAAGCACCGCGAGGTGGTCCTCGATGACGGTGGATTCCGGGAGGCGCGCCAGTTCGAGCCCGGCCAGCCCCTCGCGCACTTGCACCAGCAGCGGTCCCCCGCCTGCCGCCTTGGCGTACGCCGAGCCGTGCAGGCTGACTTCGCTCCGGCCGACGCCGATGAACAGGGACTGGTACTCCTCGGTCGCCGCTTCCGGGTCCATGACGCTGCTGGCCGCGAGCAAGTCGCGCCAAGCACCTGCCAGCGCGTCGCCATGCTCGGCGCCGGAAGCGACCGTGAGTTCGTCGGCCGCGGCGATTGCCGCGAGCAGCTCCGCGTCGGGCGCGGCGCGATAGAGCCGCGCCAGCAGGGCGTAGAAGTCGGCGCGCGCCTGGTCCTCGGGGTCGACGCGGTGCGCGAACATGACTGGCGCCGTTGCCATTCCATCGGCCATGCAGATTCAGCGCGCGGGGCGCAGGTCCTTTTCCATCTTGTCGAGTACGCGGCAATCGGCGCACATCTTGAGGCGCTCCAGTGAGCCCGGTTCGGCGAACATCGAATGCCCCGCCAGCTTGGCGAGCATGTTGGCGATCATCTTGTCGGTGCCCAGCGGCTTGCTGCAGCGGGTGCAATTGAACAGCGTCGCCTCGTTGAGCGTGCGCGGCTGCTTCGCGTCGGGCGTGAGCAGGAGTCGCGGCACCAGCGCGATCGCGTTCTCGGGACAAGTCGCCGCGCACAGGCCGCACTGCACGCACTTGGTTTCGATGAAGCGCAGCTGCGGCACTTCCGATTGGGGGTGGTCGAGGATCGCCCCTTCGGGACACGCGCCGACACAGGCGAGGCACAAGGTGCACGTGTCGCGGTTGACGTCGATCGCACCGAACGGAGCGCCGGCGGGCAGCACGATGGTGGTGACCGGCGTCGGGGCGTGCGCGAGCAGGTGGTCGAGCGCGAAACCAAGGGTCGTGCGCTTGTCGGTGCTCCAGTGGAACGTAGCGCCGGCGCGCACCGGCAGCGCGGGATCGAGCGCCCAGATAGCGGCCGCCAGAGCGTCAGCATCGGCGCTGCGCAGCAGTTCGAAGTGCTCGCCCTGATAGCCCAGCGCCTGCACGATGGTCTGCGCGAAACCCATCTGCAGGTCGAGCGCGTCGGCGTATTGCGGCGCCTCGGCGCCGGTGGCGAGCACAGCGATTCCGCTCGCGCCGTAGGCGAGCGCGCCCAACCAGACATCGATGCCGGCGGCAGCCATGTGATGCAATTCGACCGGAATGACGCGCGCCGGCAGGCCTTTGCCGTGGCGGCCCAGTCGGTCGATGAGCGCGCGCCCGGCGGCGTCGTGGAACAGCAGCCGGGCGTCGCGACCACCGGCTGCATGATAGGTCGCCAGCAGCGTCCTGATGCGCGTACCCAGATCCGGCACTGCCGGATAGGCATAACTGAGAGCACCGGAAGGGCACACGGTGGTGCAGGCGCCGCAGCCCATGCACAAATGCGGCTCGACACGGATGTGGTCGCCATCGGGGCGAATCGCCGCGGTCGAGCACACGTCGATGCACAGGTCGCAACCGGGCTGCTGCGAACGGCTGTGCGCGCAGATCGACGCCTTGTAGTTGAAGAACTTGGGCTTTTCGAACTCGCCGACCGCGAGCGCGATTTCCGCCACTGCCGCGGCCTGAGCAACCGGATCGCCGGCGGCGTGCCAATAACCCTGCGGCGGCTGGTGCATCGCGAACGCCGATTCGGCGCGAAGATCGAGCACCAGGTCGAAACGCTCGCTGCGCGCCGTGTCGCGACGATCGAAATCGATCGCGCCGATCGCGCCGCAGGCGATTACGCACTGCCGGTGATCCTTGCAGCGGTCGAGGTCGACCTGGTAGCTCCAGTCGATGGCCGCTTCCGGACATATTTTGATGCAGGCGTTGCAGCGCGTGCAGACGTCGAGGTCAATGGGATTGTCCTGCGTCCAGTCGACTTCGAAGGCGCCGAGCCAGCCGCGGACCGCGCCGAGCTTGCCGCTGTAGACCGGGTAGGCGCGCTGCAGCGGCAATTCGCCACCGGCTCTATGGTCGGTAAACAGAACCGTCACCGCCAGTTGGTTCTGCAGCCGTTCGCCCCACGCCAGCGCCGTCGCCATTGGCCCGACGACGAGCAACTGGCCTTCCGACTTGAAAGCGACGCGCGGCACCGGCTCGGGCTCGGGCAGCGCGGCGGCGGCGAGGAGCGCGGCGATCTTGGGCGTCGCGGCGCGCGACTCGGCCGACCAGCCTGCCGATTCGCGCACGTTGACGAAGCGGATCGTCTGCGTCTTGCCGCCCTCCTCGGCCAGGTCGCCGAACAGGCGCGCCTCCTGAGTGCACGCGACGATGACGTCGCCGTCGGCGCGATCGGCGAATGCGGCGAGCTCCTTCTGGCAGAGCTGGGTGTGAACGGGCAGCGGGCCCGCCAACGCCAGCGCCTTGGCCAGCGCAGCGCCGTCGAGCGGCATCGTGCCGTTGCAACTGCAGACGTGCAGCGTCTTGTCGGCGAGACTCATGACTTGTCGGAAACGCCGGCAAGCGCTTGCGTTCCTCGAGATGACGGCTGCGCCGCCTCGGAAGAACGGGGCGCGGTGGCGGCGTGCGCATCGGGCGCCACGGGGAGCGCGGGCGCGTCCGGCGTCGCGGTAGCTCCGAGGGTGTCGACCGTCGGCACCGCGGTCGCCTGATCACCCAGCGCAACAGGCTCGGCGGCGGCGGGTTGCGGCACTGCTTCCGGCGGGACATCGACCACGTAACCGTCAGGCGTCATCATGGTCTTGGGCGGATTGAAAATCGCCCGCGCTTGCACCAGCTGCTTGAGGATGTGGTCCGGGATCGGATCGGACTTCGTGTAGTCGCCGACGTAGATGTCGAGGCCGTCCATGACATTGAAGCGCGGATCGCGAAATAGCTGCTTGAGCGCAGCGCGCTTGAGCCCTTCGTCGACCTGCGGCTGGAAGAACGCCGTGAAATCGGATTCCAGGGTGAGCGATTCGACCGGCGGCAGCTCGGCGGCGGTCGGCGCGCCGCCGGCCGGCGGCGCTGTCGTCACCGGAGTCTGGGCGGGAAGCGCGTTCGGCGGTTGCGCGACGGAGTCGCCGGATTGCGCCTCGCGCGCCGCATCGAGCTTGCGTCGCGACCAGCGCCGCAGCGAAAACCCGCCAGGCGCGGCCGTGTCGGATCCCTGCTTGACGCTCATTAGCCGGTCTTTTCCGGTGGCGCGGTCGCGCCTTCGCGTTCGTAGAGCGGGTTGCGGCGTGACTTGCGCTTCACTTCGGGTTTGTAATGTTCGATGACGAACGGTTCCATCCAGGCGAATATTTCCTGCGCCATCGCAACCGCGTCGACGTGTTCGCCGCCGTCGAGCAGGCGGCCGGCCACGTTGTAGCTGACGGTCACCGTGTGCGGGCGCAGCTTCAGATCGGCGGTGCCGTCGTCCGCGGCAACGCCGTCGGATTCGGCGCTGCGCCACATCACGAACACTTTTGGTTCTGGCGACGAAAGGTTTAGATAGTAGCCTTCGCTTTCGGTGTGATTGAGTTCGAGGGCGTGACCGGTCACACACCATTGCGTGTGGATCGCGTCGTCGACGATCTTGCGCGGCGGCTCGGCCGGACCGGCATGGGGCGCCACTGCGGCGACGCGCCACTGCTCGCTCACCCAGCGATTGGCGAGCGGAACACGCTCGATCAGGATGGCGACGGGAAACCGCACGTTCGTCATGGATTTGCGTTCAAAGGCTGCGCACGAATGGTGCGGATCATACCCCACCGCGGCGGGTCCCTTGCGCCTCTGCTAAAATCATCGATTCCACGACGCAGTCGAACGCGAATCCAGCGCTCCATGGCCACAGTCGTACCGCTCGCCGATATGCGCGTCGCCCGCGACGACGCGCTGCCCGCCTTCGCCGCGCCGGAAGTCGCCCCGACCGGGTTGCTCGCCGACGTCCGCGGCCGGGCGCTGCGCGACTTGCGCATCTCGGTTACCGACCGCTGCAATTTTCGCTGCGTCTACTGCATGCCGAAGGACGTCTACGGGCACGATTATCCGTTCCTGCCGCATTCGCAATTGCTGAGTTTCGAGGAGATCGCGCGGCTCGCGCGGGTGTTCAAGGCGCACGGCGTAGAAAAGATCCGCCTCACCGGCGGCGAGCCGTTGTTGCGCAAGAACATCGAGCGCCTGATCGAAATGCTCGCCGGGATCGGTGGGCTCGACCTTACGTTAACGACCAACGGCTCGGCGCTCGCCGCGAAGGCGCGCGCGCTCAAGGCCGCGGGGCTCAACCGCATCACGGTGAGTTTGGATGCGCTCGACGATTGCGTGTTCCGGGCGATGAACGACGTCGATTTTCCGGTCGCCAAGGTGCTCGAAGGCATCGATGCCGCGGCCGCTGCGGGGCTTGCGCCGCTGAAAATCAACATGGTCGTCAAGCGCGGCGTCAACGAGCAGGAGATTCTGCCGATGGCGCGACGCTTCCGGGGCAGCGGCCACATCCTGCGCTTCATCGAGTACATGGACGTCGGTCACACCAATGGCTGGCGGCTCGACGATGTCATTCCCTCGGCCGAGGTGGTGCGCATCATCGGCCGCGAAATGCCGCTGGCGCCCGTCGACCCCAATTACACCGGCGAAGTCGCCGAACGCTGGCGCTACATCGACGGCAGCGGCGAGATCGGCGTGATCTCATCGGTGACCCAGGCCTTCTGCAGCGACTGCACGCGGGCGCGGCTGTCCACCGACGGCAAGCTCTACACCTGCCTGTTCGCGACCACCGGCTACGACCTGCGCGCGCTGCTGCGCGCGGGCGAGGATGACGCGCCGATCGGCAACTATCTCGCCGCCATCTGGTTGCAGCGCGCGGATCGGTATTCGGAGATCCGGTCGGCGAATACGGTGGCGTTGCCGAAGGTGGAGATGAGCTATATCGGCGGCTAGCGTGGCGCCGAGGTGGAAAAATCGGCTTGGCCCATGATCGACGCCGTGGCCATCAATTCGTCGAACAGCGCCATCGAGGCCCTTCCGGAAACGGCATAAGGATCGAGCGTGGCACTCTCCGAATACTTGAGCAGCACGGACGGGTTCACGCGCTCCAGCCTCACCAATCCCATCGACCAGCTGGCGAATTTTCGTTCGCTGATTTCCTCATAGGAAAGAATCACGACGTCGTTGTGGCGCGGATCGGCGGCAATGTGGTTGTAAAGCGCATTGACCTGCATGCGCCCGCCCTCCAGCAGCTGCAGAAAGATGTTTCCGCTCGAGCACAGAACACCGGTAATGCCGCTCTCCGGATTATGGGCCTTGGACTGCATCATGATGCTCACCAGCTCTTCCTGCGAGACGTCATCGACCGCCTTGCTCGCGTACAGCAAACGCACCAGCATCGGGTTCTCCCTTGATCGGTTGTGATTTAGCTGTTCTTCTTGCTCAACAGAGACAGAAACTCGCGCCGCAAATCGGGATCCTTGAGGAACGAGCCGCGCATGACACTGTTGGTCATGCGCGAGTTGTCGTCTTTCACCCCACGCCAGTGCATGCAGAAGTGATCGGCCTCGATCACGATGGCCAGCCCATCCGGCTTGACCGTTTCCTGGAGAATGTTCGCCAACTGCATGACCGCCTCTTCCTGGATCTGCGGTCGACTCATCACCCAGTCGCAAATTCGCGCGTACTTTGACAGGCCGATCAGGTTGGAATGCTCGTTGGGCATGATGCCGATCCATACCTTGCCGAGTATCGGGCAGAGGTGATGCGAGCAGGCGCTGCGCGCTGTGATCGGGCCGACGATGAGCAGCTCGTTGAGTTGTTCGATGTTTGGAAATGCCGTCACCGCGGGCATCGCGTGATAGCGACCCTTGAACACTTCCGTTAGGAACATCTTGGCAACCCGCCGCGCGGTGCCCTGCGTGTTGTGATCGCCGTCGGTGTCTATCACCAGGCTCTTGAGGACCTCGGCCATTTTCGCTTCGACCTCGGCACGGAGCTCGTCCACCTCGCCGGACATCAGGTAATCGGCAATGTTGTCGTTCGCGTGGTAACGCTGGTTGGCGCGTATCAGGCGGGCGCGAATGCGCGCGGATGCCGACGTGTCGCCGACTGGCTGGTCGCTGCTGAACAACGGTGTGGGGCGGGTGGCCATGAGGATCCCTGATGGTTAAGTAGCTTTGCCTGGTTCAAGCAAGATGCGGCGCAGCACCGCAGTGCAGATACTGGTCATTGCCTGTCCGTTATGCCGGTCATGCGTCAACGGTGTTCGATCGTCGAAATCGCACACACGGGAAGCTCCAAGACGCGAAACCCCGGTCGCCCGGGGCTTCGTTGCTACAGACAGCGGGTGCTCAATTAGGAATGACTACCGAGTCAATGACGTGAATGACGCCATTCGACGCCATGACGTCCGTCTTGATCACGTTGGCGTTGTTCACTTTCACGCCCGTCGACGACGTCGTGATGGTCAGCGACTGACCCTCCACCGTCTTCAACTGGCCGGCCTTCACGTCGACCGCATCGATCTCTCCGGAAACGACGTGATAGGTCAGCACCTTGGTAAGCGCAGCCTTGTCGGCAAGCAGCGCGTTTAGCTGCGCCGTCGGGATCTTGGCAAACGCCGCGTCGGTCGGCGCGAAGACGGTGAATGGTCCCGGGCCCTTGAGGGTATCGACGAGGCCGGCGGCAGCCAGTGCCTTGGCGAGGGTGGTGAACTGGCCCGTGCCGACCGCGGTGTCGACGATGTCGGACTTCGCGGCGGGCGCGGTGCCCGTCTTCGTGTTGTACATGCCATCAGCCACTACGACGGGTGTTCCGGCGGCGAGGACGGCTGCGGTGACGGCTGAGGCAAGAACGGTCTTGAATTTGAACATGCTGAAACTCCTGGTTGAAAGACGACTGCTGGAAAAGCATCCGGCGAACCGGACGCAGGTACTGCGAGTTATGGGGTCGTCAGTGGCTGCCGGCGGGTCGGTCGCACCCGCGAATGCTCCGACGAACACCGACGAAATTTTCGCGCGTGGTTCCTACGCCTTCTTCACCCACGCGGCGCACCAGCCCTTGGCGTTCACGAGCTTGCCGCCGAACGCGCCGCACGGTCCCCAGGCCTCCCCTGTCTTGCCCTGGTAGAGCTGGCAGTTGGCGCAGTTGCGGCCGGTGGCGAAGGTCGGAAACTTCTTCACATCGACCTTGCTGGCATCGTGCCGGTAGCCAAGGGCCAAGGCTTGCGGATCGGTTTCCTCGAGCTTCACGGCCTGGGCGGCAGCGGTGCGGGTGGCTGCAAGCGCGAACGCAGCAGCCGGAAAGGAAATTACGAAATGACGGCGGTTGATCATGGTGTGTCCTCTGTCAGCGTTAGGAGAAATACAATTGGGACGGACAATGCGGTCGCGCTGAGGGAGTTGTCGAAATAGACCGTGCAGCTCGCAGACTTTGTCATGTGCTCACTCGGCAATCTTTGCCTGACCGGACAGCGCGACCGTGCACTCTTCCATCCACGCACCGCAGATGAACGGCGTGTTGACGAGGACTTCACTCTCGGCGTCGCGCGGCAGGCCGCCGGTGTAGTCGCCCGCGCCCTTGCCCTGCGGGTACTGCAAGATGGCGTAGCCCTTGATGACGATCGGAACGCGGTAAGTCGGCATGGCTGAAACTCCAGGAGGTGATGGGTGCCCGGTATTTGTCTTGGACAATACTTGAGATGACCCGCTATTGTCAATGTTAATGGCAATTATCTTTACTAATGAACTGTTATTGACTTGGCACATTGGGTTCAATATGCGACACTTGCCTCCGCGATGTAACGCTGAATCGTGCCTTCTTGGAGAACATACCTTGAATAATCAGGGACTTGAGACCGCCGTTTTCGAGCCGAGTTACCGCAGCGGCATCGCCGCGCGCCTCGCGGGAATACCGGTTGAAACACTGCGCGTGTGGGAACGCCGCTATAGCGTGGTGGGACCGCGCGTCAGCCACCGCGGCCATCGCCTGTACACAGCCGAAGATGTGGGTCGCTTGACCTTGATGAAGCAGTTGGTCGCTCTCGGGAGCCCCATCAGCGCTGTAGCGAGGCTATCGCTCGCCGAACTGCGGGATATGAGGTCAGCCGCGAGCGCTGCGGCCAGCGGCATGGGGGCTGGACCGGGGAAATCCTTCCGACCGGTGCGTGTCGCACTGGTTGGCGCAGCGCCCATGGAAGCGATGGCCCGCGCTGGCGCACTGCGCTCGAGCCTGGAAATCGTCGGCAGCTGTGCCAGCACAAACGTCGCGGCGGAGGCGCTGCGCGGCGTTGCGGCCGACGTGCTGGTCCTCGAGTTGCCTGCGCTTCAATCCAATACGGTCGCCACGGTAGACGCATTGGTGCAGATGGTCGGTGCGCGACGCGCAATTGTCGCGTATCGCTTCGGCCCGGCAGCCGTGATCGCCGCGCTGCGCGACCGCCACCACAAGGTTATGCGCGCACCCATCGATGGCGAGGAATTCGAACAACTCTGCCGGGAGGCCCGCGCCACCCACGCGATCGACCCGGCCCCGAGTCCATCGCCATTGCCGCTCGACGCGCTCACGGGTCATCGCTTCGACGACCAGTCGCTGGCGAGGCTTGCCGGGTCGCTGACCACCCTGTATTGCGAGTGCCCCCACCACGTCGTCGAACTGCTGCAGAGCCTCGGCGCATTCGAGCGCTACAGCGCGCAATGCGCGAACCGTGGCCCCGACGACGCGGAGCTGCATCGGTACCTGCAGCGGGTCGCCGGCACCGCACGCGTCCTGTTCGAGGACGCACTGGTACGCATCGCCCGATCCGAAGGCCTGCCGCTGCCGAGTGACGTCGGCAACGCGGGTCCCGACGCCTGAGGAATCGCCCCGCGCACTGCTGCGCAGAAGTCGCAGCGTCTCGTCGTGTTGGCACCATTCGAGGAAGGAAACTCTCCAGCAATGAATATCGTGATCACGGGCGCGACCGGCGCCATCGGCTCGGCACTTGCCGCGCTCCTGCACGCGCGTGGCGACACGCTATTGCTGTGCGCACGCGGCAGCGAGAATCTGCGCTCGCTCAACGAAGCGTTGGGCGGCGCACATGGCACTCTGGCGGCTGATCTAACTGGTGCCGACGGCAGCGCCGCGTTGCAGGAGGAGGCGGCGCAACTCGGGACCTTTGGCGGCCTGGCGCATTGCGTGGGTTCGACCGTGGTGCGACCGCTGCACCTGACTTCCGAGAAAGACTGGAACGAGCAGCTCGCCGTCAACGCGACATCGGCATTCCACGTGCTGAAATGGTTCGTGCTGCAGGCGACCAAAGCGCAGTCGCCCGCAGTTGCCGTGCTGACAAGCTCGGTCGTGGCCGAAGCAGGCTTTGCCAATCATGAGGCTATCGCTGCGGCCAAATGTGCCGTCACGGGCCTGGCGCTGAGTGCGGCCGCGACCTACGCCGATAAAGGCGTGCGCGTGAACGTGGTGGCGCCCGGCTTGACGCGGTCCACCCTCACCCGGCGCTTTATCTCCAGCCCCGAAGCGGAGGCCCGTTCTGCCGCGCTGATTCCCACCAACCGAATTGCCGAACCCGACGACGTGGCGCACGCATTTCTCTACCTGCTGTCGCCAAATGCGGCCCACATCAACGGACAGGTGATTCGTGTCGATGGTGGACAGGCGGTTTTGCGGCCGCTGCCCAGAGCGATCAAGGCTTGAGTTTGGTCGGGCACACCGGCGCCGCGCATCACCAGCCCTGGCTGCCGGGCTCGCCCTTGAACGGCCCCACCAATTCCGGCGTGACCCAGCCGCCATAGAAGCCGCCTGGCTGCGGACGCGCCGCAGCGCCGTCGACGCGGCAATCGAGCGCAATCCGCGGCGGGCGGGGGTAGTCCCACACCGATTCCTGACCCGGTCCAGTCACCACGGTAAATGGCGGTCGCGCATGACCGCGCCACGTCCAGTGCTCGCGGGCTGATTCGACCCGAGGCGGCAGCGCGTTCATCGTGCAGCAGATTACATGGTCGCGACTGACATTGCAGTCCATGCAAGTCAGATTCGCAGCGGCCCGCCGTAACCGCTGAGTTCGAGGTAGCCGCGTCCGACGACGCGGTCGCCGGCGAGAGCACGCACGGCGCCCTCCCAGTAGACCGTACCGACGCTCGCGCGCGCATCGAGTTCCTGGTCCTCCATCAGCGGCTCGAGCCGGAGCTCGATGCCGCCCGCCTCGACGCGCATCGCGACCGGATACGCGATGCCGGTGCGTGGCGAGCGCCACGACTTTTCTGGCGTGAACCTAACATCGCCGGGCGACAACGTGCGCGCGACGCCGGACGCATCGCGAATCGAGCCTCCGGCCCACAGCACGCCGCCGTCCTTTGCGCGGATGCGGAACGCCATCAGCGCACCGCCGTCGGCGAAATTGATGCCGGTCCAATCCCAGCCTTGCGCCTCCGCCGCCAGGTATTCGCTCGACCATTCGTGATCGAGCCACGCAGTGCCGCGCACTTCCTCCGTCCGTCCGTCGAGGGTCACAGTGCCGGAGGTCGCGAGTTGCGGTCGGCTGTAGTAGTAGCTGGCCTGCGCGTCGCGCGGCCCTTTGCGGCTGAAGCCGCGCTCGCCCTGCAGAATGGGCAGCGACGGCGCGGCGAAACGCAGCGCGAAGGCGAAATCGCGTGCCGCCACATGTGTCTCGTAGGTGTCGCCGGCGAGGCGTAGTGTCCAGTCGCCGACCGCGACATCGGTGGTGGCGGTGCTGGCTTGGGCCAGCCCGAAGCCTGCGCGAGCAGCGCGCTGGTCGGTGCGCAGCCGGCCGAGACGCGGGTCGGCGATCGCAGCATGCGCAAACAGCAATTCCTTCGGCGCGAATCGACTCACGCTCTCTTCGGCAAGCCGCGGGCGGCTGCGGAAGAACGTCACCTGCACACCCATGCCGCCGCGTCCTGCGCCTTCCACCCAGCCGGTGATGTACCACCACTCGGTCCGAAACAGCGGGTGGCTGCCGTGATCGCGCGGAAAGGCGAGCTCGGCGCCGGGCGCGACCGGCGCGAACGGTGGCGCCGCACGCGCGTGTGCTGTGGCGAGGACGAGCGGTGTGCAGAGAAAGAGGCGGCGGTCCATCGACAGGCGATCGTGCCGGTTACCAGTCGTCTTTCACCGCGCGGATCACGTCGTGGCCCATGGCCTGTCGCGCGCTCACGACTGTGGTCAGCACCGCAAGCGTCAGCAGCAGCACGGCGAGCGCCGCGAGCAACGCCCACGGTATGTGCAGCGCCATGCTCCAATGGAACGACTGGCGGTTGACGACGTGAATGAGGATCACACTCATCAGCAATCCCAGCCCCATGCCCACCGCGAGACCGATGCCGCTGATCGCGAGGCCTTCGGTGGCGAGCATGGCCGCGATCTGTCGCCGCGTCATGCCCAGATGCCGCAGCATGCCGAATTCGCGCCGGCGGCCGAGCACCAGCGCGCTAGAGGACGACGACAGGCCGACCAGGCCGATGAGGATCGCCGCCGCAAGCAGTCCGTAGGTGACGGCGAAAGTGCGGTCGAATACAGTCAGCGACAGCGCGCGAATCTCGCCAGGGGTGGCGAGCGTCGCCTTCGCGGCGCCGGGGAAGCCGACGGCGAGCCTCTCGCGGAACTGTCCCGCGGTCATGCCGGGAGAGAGCCAGATCGCCGCGTCGTTGGCGCGAGTGTCACCGGTAAGTCGCGCGTAGGTGGCGCGGTCGATGACCAGCGCGCCCTGCTGGCGGGCATAGTCGCGCCACACGCCGGCCACAATGAATGCCCGCGTCTGTCCGGCGATCGGCAACTGCAGGATTGCGCCCGGCCGCACCGCGTATAGATCCACGACCGCTTCGCTGATCCATATGGGCGGCGGGTCGCCGGCGTGCAACGCCAACGCGTCGTCGACGAGTGGCAGCTCGCTGCCGGGGTCCACGACGGGAAGGTCCCGTGCGAGCAGTGCGACCGGCGGTAAGGCTGGGTCGAGCAGCACGTTGCGCACGCGCAGGAAAGCAACGCGCGCGACGCCGTTGACGGCGCCGATAGCCTTCTGGTCGGCCAGCGAGAAATAGGTGCTGTCACCCGCGGCGCCGGCGCGCAGGTAGACGTCGGCCGGCAGCACGCGCACCAGCCAAAGGTCCAGCGATTGACGGAACGACGCGACCATGATCGCCATCGAAACCATGAGCGCGACGCTGGCGACGATGGTCGCGAGGCTGACGCTCGCCTGCCCGGGCGCGCCGCGCAACTGCGCCAGCGCGAGCGCCGAAGCAACGGCGCGCGGCGAGGGCAGCCGCTCGAGCGCCAGCACCGCGAGCCACGGCAGTAGCGTCAAGGTGCCGATGAGCAGCAGCGCGATCGAGACATAACCGAACAGCGGCAGCCCGCCGACCGGCGGCAGGAATGCCAGCGCAACACCAGCTGCAACCAGCGCGAGGCCGGCGTAGGGGCGGCGCAGGTGCATGAACGCCTGCTCCTCGTCGCCCGATTTCAGCGCGGCCGCGGGCGCAGCGCGTGCGGCTTCGCGCGCCGGGAGCATGCTCCCCAGCATCGCCACCGCCACGCCCAGCGTTGCGAAGACCGCCGCCGCGTATGGGTCGAACGCGACGTGCGCCGCGATGCCGCGGAAGAAGCCGGCGCCGAGGTCGGCGCCGAACACTCGCAGCGCGACCACGGCGATGGCATAACCGCCGACGAGTCCGGCCAGCGACCCTGCCACACCGACCGCCATGCCTTCGAGCACCAGCAGCGCGACCAGCCGGTGGCGGGCGAGCCCCAGCGTGCGCAGCAGCGCGAAGTGGGCGCGACGACGCACGATGCCGAGCGCCTGCGTAGAGAACACCAACAGGCCGCCGGTGAACAGCGCGACGAGCGCGAGCACGTTCAGGTTCACGCGGTAGGCGCGCGACATGCGCGCCGTGATCGTCGCGCTGTCCTGCGGCGTGACCGCGACGACTCCGGGCGGCAGTGTGGCTGCGATGCGCGCGCGCAACACCTCGACGTCCACCCCGGGACGGGCGCGCAAGTCGATGCGCGAGAGCAGCCCGGTCCGCGCGAAGACATCCTGCGCGGCAGCGATATCCATGGTCGCGAAGCGTTCGCCGGTTTGCGCGCCGGCAAGCCCGGCAACCGCCAGCGGCACGTCGCGCACTCCCGATTGCACCTGGAGGGTGGCGCCACGCTGCAGGCTGAGCCGGGCTGCCGCGGCGGGGCTCAGGTACACAATATCGGGCCGCAGCAGGTCGAGCGGATCCTCTGCGGCGCCGACCATTGCCGGGGTCACGGCGGCGGCGCGAAACGCGTCGATGCCGTAGATCCGCAGCGCTTCATCGCGCCCGACGACACGGGCGTCGACTTCGACTACCGGGCTCGCGACCGCGACGTCGGGATCGCGGGCCAACGTGCCGTACAGGTCCTCGGCAAAGCCACCGCGCGGGCCACGCACCTCGAGGTCCGCCTGCCCGGCCAGCGTCTTCATGCTGCCGGTGAATTCCCCGATTGCCGCGGCGTTGATGAGGGCGACCGCAAAGCCCAGCGCAACCCCGAGCGCGATCGCGGCGACCGACAACACGAGTCGGCCGCGATGGTGACCGAAAGCGCCGCCGGTGACCGCGCGCGCGATCGCCAATGTTGCCGTCACGGCAATGACGTCGGCGCGAGGCCGCCGGCGGTAAGCGTGAGCACGCGATCGGCACGCGCCGCGGCGGCGCGCGAATGGGTGACCAGCACTCCGGTGGCGCGTTGAGCGTGCAGGCACTCGCACAGTAGCGCAATCACGCCGGCGGCGCTTTCCGGATCGAGATTGCCCGTCGGTTCGTCCGCCAGGACGATCGCCGGCCGATGAACGAGTGCGCGCGCGATGGCCACGCGCTGCGCTTCGCCGCCGGACAGCTCGCGCGGCATGCTGTCCGCGCGCGCCTCGAGATTGACGGCTGCAAGCATCGTGCGCACGCGCGCGTCGGCGTCACTGCCGCCCTGCCCGAGAAGCGCCAGCGGCAGCGCAACGTTGCGCGCAACGCTGAGGTAGGGCAGCAGGTGAAACGCCTGGAACACGAAGCCGATCTTTTCGCGGCGGAACGCCGTCAGCGCGTCGTCGGCGAGCGGCGCAAGGTCGACACCGTCGACGTTCACCGCGCCCGCTTCAGCGCGTTCGAGACCAGCGATCAGGTTGAGCAGCGTCGACTTGCCCACGCCCGACTCTCCCAGGATGGCCACCAGCTCGCCCGGTCGAACGTCGAGCGCGATGCCGGAGAGCACGGTGCGCGGTGGCGGACCCTGGAAACGCTTGGTGACGCGGTCGAGATGGATCAAGGCGGAAGCGCGTGGCGCGTTGACATTACAGAAATGTTATGACCCCGACCAAATCATGGTTGTCGCCTGGTCCGATGGCGTGGCCGCACTCGGCATCAGCGCAATGTTAACCCGCCGCGCTGTCCTGCAAAGCGAGGTGGTGGTCGGTCGCTGTGCGCTTGATGCGATAATGTCGGCACATCGTGCCTGGTCGCTGATCGGGTGCTGCTCCTTGCAGTACGCGGCGATGCGGATCGGACCGTTTGGAGTCGAAGCAAATGCATGTCAAAGCCCTGATCGAATTCCTGAGCGAACTCGAGCAAAACAACAACCGCCCGTGGTTTGCCTGGAACAAGCCGGCGTACGACGTGCTGCGCGAGGAATTCGAGGTGCTGGTCGGCAATCTCGTCGGCCGGGTGGCGAAATTCGACCGCACCCTCGGCCCGGTCGATCCGAAGAAAGCGATGTTCCGCATCTATCGCGATACGCGCTTCCACAAAGACCGCACGCCGTACAAGACCAACTTCAGCGCGGCGATTCGCGATCGCGCCAAGCGCGGCCTGGAGCCCGGCTACTATTTCGAGATCGATCACCGCGGCATCCTGCTCGCCGGTGGCGGCATCTACAACCCGGAGGCCGCGATCCTGATGCGCATCCGGCGCAGCATTGCCGCCAGGCCGGCTGCGCTCACTCGCGCCCTCAACCACCCGCGCTTCGCCAAGACCTACGGCGGCATGATGGACGAAGACGCGCTGGCGCGGCCGCCCAAAGGCTTTGCCGCAGACACGCCGCACATCGACGCGATCAAGCAACGCCATTATTTCGGCCTGGTCGAGGTCAACCTGAAGAAGCGTCCGCCGAAAGACCTGGCCAAGGATCTCGCCGGATACTTCGAGGACCTGCTGCCGTTCATGCAATGGCTGCGCAAGGCCGCAGCCGCAACGCCATGAACGCGCGCGCTGTACCGTACCGCCCCGCGTTGACCGATGCCGCGCGACCGTCGACCTTTAACGTCGCGGCGGTCGACGAGAACGGCGCCACGCGCGACACGCCCATCGCGGGCGAGCATCCGCTGACACTCTATGTCGACAAGCGCGAAATCCTGACGCTGATGACGCTGGGTGCCGCGCCCGAGGCGCTGGCGATCGGCTACCTGCGCAATCAGCGCCTCTTGGACCAGCTCGACGACATCGTGTCGGTACAGGTCGATTGGAACGTCAACGCGGTCGTCATCCACACCCGCAACGGACTCAAGGATCTCGACGCCAAGCTCGGCAAGCGCACCACCACCAGCGGCTGCGGCCAGGGCACGGTGTTCGGAGACCTGATGGCCGACATCGACTCGGTGCGCCTGCCTGTCGATGCGGTGCTTACCCGCGCCACGCTCTACGCGCTGCTCGATCGGGTGCGCGTCCACGAGACGATCTACAAGCAGGCCGGCGCAGTGCACGGCTGCGCGCTCGCGACCAACGGCGAGAGCGCGAGCGAGATCCTCTACTTCGTCGAGGATGTGGGCCGACACAATGCCGTCGACGCGATCGCCGGCAAGATGTGGCTCGATCGCGTCAACGGCGGCGACAAGATTTTCTACACCACCGGCCGGCTGACATCGGAAATGGTGATCAAGGCGGCGCAGATGGGCATTCCGTTCCTGGTGTCGCGCTCGGGCCTCACGCAGATGGGCTACGAGATCGCGGAAAAAGTCGGCATCACCATGATCGGCCGCGCCACCGGCAAGCACTTCCTTCTGTTTACCGGCGGGACGCGTTTTCGCGGCGGCGGATGAAGCTCGGCTCGCTTGTGGCGCCGTGCCGGCGATGACCACACTCGCCACCCCGACGCTCGCTCGCGGCAGTTGCCAGTGCGGGCGCGTGCGCTTGGTCGCGCGGTTTCCGTCGCGCTTTTGCACGCACTGTCATTGCGAGAGCTGCCGGCGCTCGCACAGTGCGGGGTTCGTGACCTGGGTCGGATTCGCGTCGGACCAGGTGCAGGTGGAGGCCGGCACCGAGCAGCTTGTCGACTACGAATCCTCGCCGCGTACTTTCCGCAGCTTCTGTAACGTCTGCGGTACCAAAGTGTTGTTCCGCTCCGAGCGCTGGCCCGGCGAGACGCACATTCCGCTGGCGGCGATCACCACCGCCATCGATCGCGAGGCCGAAGGCCACTATCGCTACGAGGAGCACGTCGCGTGGATTCCGTGGCCCGAAGCGCCGGCGCCAACATGACTCGCATCCATGGCATCACCGGAGTCGTGCTCGCCGGCGGCCAGGGCCGGCGCATGGGTACCGTCGACAAAGGCCTGGTACTGCTGCGCGGCGCGCCGATGGTGAGCCACGTGCTGGATCGCTTCGCGCCGCAGGTCGATGAAGTCCTCATCAACGCCAACCAGCACGCCGACCAATACTCGCGATTCGGTCACCGCGTCATTCCGGACTCGATCAGCGGGTTCGCGGGTCCGCTGGCGGGGCTGCACGTGGGGCTCGTCTCCGCCGCGCACCCGCTGGTCGCGACGGTTCCGTGCGACTCGCCGTTCCTGCCCGCCGACCTGGTGGCGCGGCTGCACGCGGCACTCGTCGCAGACGCTGCCGATCTCGCGGTTGCGCGCACCTTCGATCAACCACATCCGGTATTCGCACTTGTGCGCCGCGACGTGCTGCCGCACCTGACACAATTCCTGGAGAGCGGCGGGCGCAAGATCGACGCCTGGTACGCGACGCTGGCGACGGTCGAGGTCGCGTTCGACGACCGGGCCGATGCGTTTCGCAACATCAACACCATCGACGAACTCTCCGCTGCCGCAGCTCCCACAGATCCGAACTGAAATCACGTGCTACCGACCATGCCGGCATGAACGAACCCAAAAGCCTGCGCGCAGCATCCTGCGCCGACGACTACGATCCGAACTCGATCCCAGTCGACAAGGCGCGCGAACTGATTCGCACGTTCCTGCAGCCTGTTAGCGTCATCGAGCGCTTGCCGGTGCGCAGCGCGCTCGGCCGCGTGCTCGCCGAGGACATCGTGTCGCCATTCTCCGTTCCCGGCCACGACAACTCGGCGATGGACGGCTACGCGGTGCGCTTCGCCGATCTCGACCCCGCACAAGAGACGACGCTCAGGCGCGTCGGCGAATCGTTCGCGGGCAAGCCATGGCCAGGCGCGATCGGCGCGGGCGAGTGCGTGCGCATCTTCACCGGCGGCGTGATGCCGC
>JBDTLK010000026.1:0-29444 GCA_039934835.1 Edaphobacterium sp. (SeqCode)
TCGCCAGCGTCGTCGCCGCGATGATGTGGCTGATGAACGAGGGCACCATGTGGCGAAAGATGATCCGCGACTTGCTGCAGCCGACGAGCTCGGCGGCCATCACGAAATCTTCCTGCTTGAGCGAAATGAACCTGCCGCGAACGACGCGCGCGAGTTCGGTCCAGCCGATCAGCGAAATGATGATGGTGATGGCGAAGTAGATCTGCACCACGCTCCAGTTGTTGGGGACGGCGGCAGCGAGGCCCATCCACAATGGAATCGTCGGGATTGAGCGCAGGATTTCGATGATGCGCTGGATTACCGTATCGATCACGCCGCCGAAATAGCCGGAGATTCCACCCAGGACGACGCCGAGTACGAGACTCAGCGCCACGCTTACCAGTCCGATCGTCATCGACGTCCGCGTCGCGTACATGAGCCGTGACCAGAGGTCGCGTCCCTGCGTGTCGGTACCCAGCAGGAAAAGCGACTCGCCGGCCTTGGCGCCTTCGACACCGAGCAGGTGGCGATCGGTCGGAATGAGGCCGAAGATATACCAGGGCTCGCCACGTCCAAACAACACGACTGGAATCTTGTTGCTGGTGTCGAGGACATACACCCGCTTGAATGTAACGGGGTCGCGGGTGCCCTTCAATGCATACACGTAAGGTGCGAATCTGCCGTCGTCGAACCAGGTGATCGACTGCGGTGCCATGAGCGATCGCTGGGCATCCGATTCCTGAGGATCCGCGTATGCGAAAAAGTCGGCGAAAAAGGCGACGATGTAAAACGCGACGAGGACGATGGTTCCGCCCACGGCCAGCTTGTGCTTGCGGAACCGCCACCACATCAGCTGCCACTGCGTGGCAACCGCGATGCGCTGTTCCGCGACGCTGCGCGTATCCAGTGCGAGGTCGGCTTCGGCCATCATTCCCTTCCCAGCCGGATGCGCGGATCGACCCACATGAGCAAAAGGTCCGAGAGCAAGGTCCCGATGACGGTCATGATGCCGAGCAACAACACGATGGTGCCGGCCAGGAACATGTCCTGCGCAACCAGCGCCTTGAGTAGCAGCGGTCCGACCGTCGGCAGGCTCAGCACGAGCGAGACGATGATGCTGCCCGACACGACATAGGGCAGCAGGTAACCGATGGTGCTGATGAAGGGATTGAGCGCCACCCGCACCGGATATTTCATGATGACGTGGTATTCGGGCAGGCCCCGGGCGCGGGCCGTCATGACGTAGGGCTTGCGCAATTCGTCGAGCAGATTCGAGCGCATGATGCGAATCAGTTGGGCCGTCCCCGCGACGCCGAGGACGATGGCCGGTATCGGGAGGTGCTTCGCCAGGTCCCACGCCTTCGCCAGGCTCCAGGGTGCTTCGGCAAGATCGGGCGAAAACAGGCCGCCCACGTTCGCACCGAAGTACGCGAAGCCCACGTACATGACGATGAGCGCCAGCAGAAAACCGGGGACGGCGAGTCCAATGAAGCCGACGAACGTGAACACGTAATCGAGGAACGAGTAGCGGTAGACCGCGGAGTAGATGCCGATGGGCAACGCCACGACCCAGGTGAAGATGACCGCCGCCAGCGAAATGATCATTGTCAACGAAAGGCGGTCGCCAATGACTTCGGAAACGGGGCGACCCCATTCCATCGCCATACCGAAGTTTCCCTGCAGCATGAGACCCATCCACTTCGCATATTGGATCGCGATCGGTCGGTCGAGGCCGAGCTGTTCGCGCAGCGCATTGGCCTCGCCTTCGGAAACGGCGCTGCCCGATGCCGACATCGAGGCGATGTAGGACGTCACGTAATCGCCTGGAGGCAGGTGAATGATGATGAAGGAGAGTACGGAAATGGCCCAGACCGTCAATACGGCGAGCAGCAAGCGGCGAACGACATAGGCCACCATGGCAGGTCCTCGATTTACAGCGGCACAGTAACGCGATTGGCCCCGCGCAAGGCATCCGCCCGGCAGGCGGGGGCCTTGTACGGCAGGGGCCTACTTGAAGTAGAACGTCTCCGGCCAGGAGCTGTGCGGCGTGCGCACGTGCTGCGCGTTTATTTGCCGCTCGGGAACGTTGCCCATGTTGTTCTTGACGATGCGCACGCCCATAAACGCTGGCGATTGCCCGACCGTCCCGATGCTCCACTCCTGTTCGACGATGATCTTCCAGATCTCCTTGGCAGTTTTGATCCGGTCCTCGTCATTCATGCCATAGGCGGCACGGAACAAGTCGAAGGCCTTGATCATCTCGGGATCGTCGGGCTTCTTCCCGGATGCGCCCCTCGATGCATACCACTTCGCGAAGGCCATGCCCATGTGGGCCTCGGCAGCGTCGACCGGCAGCGCATGGCGGGGGAACAGGAACAGCACTTCGGAACCGTCGTTGGCCCACGTGATGATCTGGTTCTCGTTGCCGTTATCGCGAGTGAATGCAAGGTTGCGCTCGAGTTCCTTGATGTCGACGTCGATTCCGATCTTCTTCCACTGCTGCTTGATCATCTCGCCGACGGGCGTGAAGGGGACGAACTGCGCCCCGATCGTGACCATCTCCAGGCGCACGCGCCCCTTGCCGTCGCTGCGCAGCCGGTAGCCGTCGGAGTCCTTCTTGGTGAGCCCGACCTTGTCGAGGAGCTCGTTGGCTTGCTTCACATCCAGCACGGACCACTTCTTGTTCCATTCTGGCCCCGGACTGTAGATCGTGTCGGGCGCCGGAGCGACGGACCCTGCGGTACCCACGCCCAGCCAGAACGCCTCGTTCAGCTGGTCGCGATCGATGCCGAGCGACAGCGCATGGCGAAAATCCTTGTTCCGCAGCAGCTTCGCGATCTCGGCGTCGCCCTCATACGAGTTGCCGATGTGCAGCGCAACGTCCGAACCGTTGAGACCGGGGTCGAGGTGTACGGTGTAGTTGCCCTTCTTTGCGTTCTCCAGGAAGACCGGCAGCTTGGTCAAGCCCATGTGCCGCGCCTGGAAGTCGTACTCACCGGCGATCGCGCGCAGGTTGGCGACTTCCGTGTTCTCGGCCAGCGTCATCGTGATCCGGTCGATGTACGGAAGCTGGTTACCGGCACTGTCAACACCCCAGAAATAAGGATTGCGTTCCATCGACCAGGTCGGCGTGTTGATCGGCGACACGGTCTTCCAGGGAGTCATTACCGGCAGATCGGGGTTCAGTGCCCAGCTGTACCGGTTCTTGAGCAGCGACACATAGTTGTCGAAACCAAGATCCTTGGCCTTCTTGTTAGCCGCCTCCTCGGACGAGTACTTTGGCAGGAACTGCTTCAGGTAGTGGGCTGGTGCGTAGGCGCCGCCGAAGTTCTGGAAGCCGCCGCGGGTGGCGAGTCCACCACCGATCGCTGTGCTACCGGCGAGCTGGTAGACGAAGAAACTGTACGGGTCGGCAAACTCGAAGGCGACGGTGTAGTCGTCGACCTTGCGCATCTTGCCGTCCTTGCCATTGATCTGGAACTCGAAGAACGGTGTGGGGGTGATGTTCTTGTTGAGATAGATGTCTTCGTACCAGAACATGAAGTCATTCGCCGTGAAGGGGGTGCCGTCAGACCACTTCGAACCCTTGCGCAGGTAGATCGTGGTCGTCCTGCCGTCGTCGCTGACCTTCCAGTCGCGGGCGAGACTGGGAATGATTTTGGTCCCCGTGTAGTCGAAAGTTAGGATCTTGTCGGCCGAGTTGATCCGGTTGCCATTCTCGTGATCGGCCGGTCCGGTGAACGCGCGACGCCAGTTGCCGCCGTACTTCCCGATCTCGTGCAGCGGCTTGATGACGAGAAGCTGCGACGGCTCGGGCAGGCGCTTGTCGACCGCCGGCAGCTTTCCTGCCTTCACTTGCTCGGCAAGGATCGGGGCGTCCTTGAAGGTCTTCGGAAATGCGCTGGCGTCGCGCATGATCTCGGGTCCCTCGAGCTTTCCGATCAGCGTCGATCCGATCTTCGGGGATTTCGATGGATCCGCGGCCGGAGCCGCCTGTGCGGCAGCGCCTGCCGATGTCATTGCCAGGACGCTGCAGAGTCCAAGACCCGCCAGCACCTTTACCGCGCGCGTCAATTTCATGTGCATCTCCTCCGTCGTGAGCCGTCTTCGCAGCCAACAACGCGCAGGATAGCTGATCCGCTCCCGTCTGAGGGAGTATCGCCGGGTCGGCCCGGCAGGCTTGTGCTACCTTGGCGTTGTCGCGGCGGCCCTTGTTCACGGCCGGCGCCAATCAAGATTTAGACACTACAGGTGACCGCCGATGCCGATCGAGCTGCACGCATTTGACACGCCGAATGGACGCAAGATCAGCGTCGCGTTGGAAGAAATGGCGCTTCCCTACAGCGTCAAGGTCGTCGACATCCGCAAGGGTGAGCAATTCGACCCGGAATTTCTGAAGATCAGCCCGAACGGCAAGATCCCGGCGATCGTCGACCCGGACGGGCCTGGCGGACCACCGGTCAGCATCTTCGAGTCCGGCGCGATCCTTATCTATCTGGGCGAGAAAACCGGGAAATTCTGGCCGCGGGATTTGCGCGCGCGGATCCCGGTCCTGGAATGGCTGATGTTCCAGCAGGGAGGATTCGGGCCGATGCCTGGGCAGGTGCATCATTTTGCGACGGTCGAGAACGACAACGATCGTCGTTATGGCCTCGAGCGCTATTCGAAGGAAACCCGGCGCTTGTATGGAGTGATGGACCGCCGACTGGCTGGACAAGAGTATTTCGCGGACCAGCCTTCGATTGCGGACTTCGCGATCCTCGGCTGGGCGTGGCGTCATCCGCGCCACAAGGTCGACCTCGCCGATTTTCCAAACGTACAACGCTGGTATGAAAAGATGATGGCGCGTCCCGGCGTCGGGCGCGGATTTGCGGTGAAGCTGAACTGACCCTGGGGGCTCCGTCAGTTCGGGTCTGTCCCGCGCGTATGCACCGGCTGGGTCCGGAAACGCTCCGCCGACGCCGGCACCGCCGGTTCTTCGACCACCACCCTGCCGCCCGTCTGTCCTTCGATTATCTGCCGCAGCGTGGCGACTTCGCTGGTGATGTGCTTCCTGAATTCGGCGCCGACCTGCTCGAGCCACGCCTTGTCCTTCAGCTTGGGCTTTCCCACGCGAATCTCGATGTGCGTGCCCGTAGCGGTCTCGGAGAACGCGTAGGTCATCAATATCTTGGGTGCGCCGGGATTGGGCAGCAGTGTGGTCAGCGTCAGGTAGTCGAACGGACGCCAGTCGAGCACTTCCTCGATGATGGCATGTGCGCCATGCATGCAGTGGTTGACGGTACCGGCCCCGCGGCGACCGCTTGCGGAAGATTCGCGCACTTCGTCGGCGCCGCGCCATTTCGGGCGCTGGCCGGGCAGGGTGAAATATTCCCAAACGATCTGACGCGGGGCGGCGATGTCGAATTCGAGCATCAGCGATGCCACGTCGCGGGTCACCTCGTTTTGCTGGCGGTCGTTCTCCGTCGCCCACGCATGGTCGAGGTCGCGCACCCAGCATCGCACTTCGCCGATGATGTCGATCGACTCGCGATGTTCGAGCAGGCCCTGCGCAATCGGGTCGATTCCCATGGCCTGGACGCAGGCGTCCGAATACAGCGCGTAGGCGTGGCCTGCAAGGCGCTCGTGCACCACGTTTTTCAGCAGCCGATGAACGAGAATGACGTCGCGCCCGGCGAGTTCGTCGCGCCCGGCCATACGCTGCTTGATGAACTCGCCATGGTGACCAACGAACTTGAGGTCGAGGTTCCGCATTTTGCTGCACGCGTCGCACTTGCAGGATGTTGCCTGCTCGATGTTGCGCAGCCGCCTGCGGAAGGCGAAGTAGGACGACTCGATGCCGTCCTGGAGGAGCGAGCCGTCGACGTTGTTGGCGACCGCATAAAAAAACGCCGCATCGCCCTCGAACTTCGCGAGCCGAAAGGGCGGGCGCAGGCACTTTACCACCGAGTTCATGACATCGGCGATGATGTCCTGTGCGTGATCGAGCTCGACGCCGGCGACAAAGCTGGTGTAACCGGAGATGTCGGCGATCAGCAAACAGGCGGCTTCGGGCTTGGGCAGCATCTTGCCGGCAAGGATAGTCGATCCGGCAGCACATTGGGGAGTGCCCACTACTCACACGCGGCATTCCGGCCTTGACATTGCCTCTCCTGCTGCTAGGCTCTCTGAACTCAAAAATACGGCGTATGCGGAAGCCGAAATCGCTGCACGATCGCAGATCCAACAAAATCGACAGAGGAGGCAACAACATGAGCAAAGAACATCCGACGATCGACCGACGGCAATTCATTGTCGGCCTCGGCGCAGGCGCGTTGAGTCTCGCCGGCTCCGCCGTGTTTCCTGGCCGCGCCCACGCCCAGGGCCGGCGCAACGCTCTGCTGATCGGGCTCGACATCGGCGACAGCATTACCTTCGATCCGGCACGGCTGGCACAGTACTCGTCACCAATGACCGTCAAGAACGCCTACGACACGCTGGTGACCATGGCGCCGGGGGATTACATCAACCTCAAGCCAAACCTGGCGACGAGCTGGGAGTTCCGACCCGACGGCAAGGCGCTGCGCTTCAAGTTGCGCCAGGGCGTCAAGTTCGCCAGCGGCAATCCGGTCACCGCCGAAGACGTGAAGTGGTCGATCGAGCGCGTGATCAATCTCAAGGACCAGCCGGCGCAGTACATCGCGCACGTCGACCGGGTCGACATCGTCAGTCCGGATACGGTCGATATCGTGATGAAGGATCCGACCCAGCCACTTCTGACCATCCTGGCGGCGCCCAGCTTCTCGATCATGGATTCGAAGCTGCTGATGACGCACGGCGCCACCGCAGCTGCCGACGCCAAGGACGCCGACAAGGCGACCACCTGGCTCAACGGCAATTCCGCTGGATCCGGCGCGTGGAATTTCACGGCGTGGGAGCGCAACCAGCAAATCCAGTTGACGCGCAACGCCAACTACCGCGGCGAAAAGCCTGGCTACGAGCGCGTGGTAATTCGCCACATGAGCGAAAGCGCGGCGCAGCTGCTGGCGCTGAAGCGCGGCGACATCGACATCGCATTCAACCTGATCCCCGAGCAAATCGCGACACTCAAGGGTGATCCGCAGATCGACATCATCGGCACGCCAAGCCTGGATTTCATCTACATGGCGGTGTCCGAAAACGCCGAGGCGAATCCGGCGCTGGCCAAGAAGCAGAATCGCCATGCGATCGGTTTCGCCATCGACTACGACGGCATCATCAACTCGCTGATCGGCGGCTATGCCGTGCGGCCGGCGAGTTTCCTGCCGGTCGGCGTCAACGGCTCGACCGAAGAAACAACCAAGCAGATCGGCTTCAAGCAAGACTTGCCTCGCGCCAAGAAGCTGCTCGCCGAGGCCGGCAACCCGGATGGATTCGCCTTCGAACTGACGTATTCGAACAATGCGATTGCCGGTGTCTCGTACCAGAATCTGGCGCAGAAGCTGCAGGCCGACCTGGCCCGCGTCGGCATCAAGGCGAACCTCAACCCGATCGACCAGGTGAACCTGCGCACGCTGTTCACGCAGGGCAAGCTGCAATCGGTGCTGACGTTCTGGAATCCGCCGGCGGTCGAGAACCAGCTCTGGGCGTCGGCCACGGTCAATCGCGTGGCCAAGCGCGTAAGCTGGACGCCGCCGGCCGAGATGAAGAAGCTGGTCGACGATGCCTCGGCCGAGCGCGACCTGAAAAAAGCCGCGGTCATGTGGCACAAGTACCAGGAAGGCATGGTCGACGCGGCCAATCTGTTCGTGCTGATCCAGCCGGTCTATCAGATAGCTGTGCGCAAGTCGGTCCTGGGCTTCAAACCCACGGCGGCAGGCTGGATGGCTGAGCTCGGCGCGACCAAGCCGGCGTGATCGCGACGCGATTGCAGTCAGCGCCGGGGCGATAGGGGGACGTCCCGGTCGATGTTTCGCTATCTGATCAACAGGGTCGTGACGGCATTCGTCATGGTACTGCTTGCGACCCTGGTCATCTTCCTGATCGCCAACACCGCTCCGGGCGACCCGGCGCTGGCCCAACTCGGCGACCTGGCCGCCTCCAATCCGGAGTTCGTGAAAGCGTTCCGCCTGAAGTGGGGCCTCGACCTCCCGCTGTGGGAACGCTATTGGATTTTCCTGAAGGGTGTCGCCCACGGCGACTTCGGCATCTCGATCATGTCGCAGCGACCGGTGCTCGATGACATCCGCGACTTCGCCCCGGCAACCATTGAGCTCGCCACGATCTCCTTCGTGCTGTCGGTGGTGGTCGGCATTCCGCTGGGCATCCTGGCCGCGGTAAAGCGCGACAGCTGGATCGACCACGTCGCCCGCTTCGTGTCGCTGATCGGCGTTTCCGCGCCGACTTTCTGGCTGGCCTTCATCATGCTTGCCGTGTTCTACGGCATGCTGCAGATCGCTCCCGGCCCGGGACGCGTCGATCCGATCGCGCTCCTGCCGCAGAAGGTGACCGGCATGCTGCTCATCGACTGCATGCTTGCCGGCGATTGGGAGACGTTTCGCGACGCCGCGGCGCACCTCGTGCTCCCGGCGACGGTGCTCGCCGCCGCGACGCTCGGCCTCATCACGCGCACCACCCGTGCATCGATGCTCGAATCGCTGTCGCAGGACTATGTCCGCGTCGCGCGCGCCAAGGGTCTGCCGGAATTCCGCATCGTGCTTGGTCATGCATTGCCGAACGCGCTGATTCCGGTCGTAACGCTCGGCGGTTTGGCCTACGCGAGCCTGCTCACGGGCGCGGTGATGACCGAAACGGTGTTCTCGTGGCCGGGGTTGGGGCGCTATACATTTCGCAGCGCGGTCGCTGTCGATTTCCCGGCGATCATGGCCATTACCTTCATCGTCGCGGTTGTATACATCGCGATCAATTTCCTGGTCGACATGTCCTACGCCTTTCTCGATCCGCGGGCAGTGAAACGATGACCACCGCGGTCGCGGTCGACGTCGCGCCGAAGGCGGCGACAACACCGCGCCGGCGCTGGCTGCGGCGCTACGCGCTTGCGGTCGCCGGCGGCGTGGTCATCCTGTTCTGGTTCGCCGTCGCGTTGCTCGCGCCCGCGATAGCTCCGTACGACCCCAACTTCGTCGACATCGCCGTCCGGCTGCAAGCGCCGTCGGCCGCGCATTGGCTGGGCACCGATGCGCTCGGCCGCGACGTCTTGTCGCGGGTGCTCTTCGGTTCGCGCATTTCGCTCATCGCCGGCTTCTCGGTGGTCCTGATCAGCGCTGTGTTCGGCACCGTGCTCGGAGCGATCGCCGCGTATGCGCGCGGACGCACCGAAGACCTGCTGATGCGCCTGACCGACCTGGTGCTGTGTTTCCCGCCGATCATCCTGGCGATGGCGATCGCCGCCGCGCTCGGCATCGGCACCACCAACACCATCATCGCGATGCTGGTGGTGTGGTGGCCGAAGTACGCGCGTCTCGCGCGGAGCCTTGTGCTCGTCCAGCGCGCGCAGGAATACGTCGAGGCGGCGCATGTGCTGGGCTTCGGTCACGCGCATATCCTGTTCCGCCACGTCGTCCCCAACGCCGTAGGGCCGTTAGTGGTGATGGTGACGCTCGATCTCGGGAACGCCATCCTGGTCTTCGCCGGCTTGAGTTTCCTCGGCCTGGGCGTCGTGCCACCGACGGCGGAATGGGGCGCGATGGTCGCGGAGGGGCGCGAGCTGGTGCAGCAGTGGTGGGTCGCCACATTTCCCGGGCTGGCGATCCTGAGCGTGGTGATGGGATTCAACTTCGTCGGCGACGGCATCCGCGACTGGCTGGACCCCCATGCCCGTCGCCGATGACACGGTGACCGAGGCGCCGCCGATCCTCTCGGTCGAGGATCTGCGCACCCATTTCTTCACCGATGCGGGCGTCGTGCGCGCGGTCGACGGCGTCACCTTCCATGTGCATGTCGGCGAAACGCTGGGCATCGTCGGCGAATCCGGGTCCGGCAAGAGCATCACCGCCAAGTCGATCATCCGCCTGATCGAGGAACCGGGCCGCATCGTTTCCGGTCGCATCGACTTTCGCGGCCGCGACATCGTGACGCTGGAGCGCGGCGCGCTGCGCAAGCTGCGCGGCGGCGAAGTGGCGATGGTTTTCCAGGACCCGATGACGTCGCTGAACCCGGTGCTGAAAATTGCGCGCCAGCTCGTCGAGACCATGGTCGAGCACGGGCGTTTCAGTCCCAAGGCTGCGCTGGCGCGCGCGGTCGACCTGCTGGGACGCATGGGCATCAATGCGCCCAAGCGCGCGGTCGATTCGTATCCGCACCAGTACTCCGGCGGCATGCGCCAGCGCGTGATGCTGGCGATGGGTTTTTCCAACGAGCCGGTGCTGCTGATCGCCGACGAACCGACCACCGCGCTCGATGTCACCATCCAGGCGCAGATTCTCGATCTGCTGCGCGAGCTCAACGCCGACTTTGGCACGGCGATCATCCTGATCAGCCACGATCTGGGCGTCATCGCCAACATCTGCTCGCGCATCGTCGTGATGTACGCGGGCGAAGTGGTGGAGGAGGGTCCCGCCGACAAGCTGCTGGCCGACCCCAGGCACCCGTATACGTGGGCGCTGCTCAACGCGGTGCCGCGCTTGGATCGCCACACGCCCGGCGAGAGGAAATTGATCACTATCGAGGGGATGCCGCCGGATCCCGCGCACTGGCCCACGGGCTGCCGCTTCCAGCCGCGCTGCCCCTTCGCGATCGACGCCTGCGGCGTGCATCCGGACCTGAAGGCGTCGGAAGACGGTCGTGCGGCGCGCTGCTGGGTGACGCAAGCCGGCGGTGTCCTGCCCGCGGTGGGCGGCGGTCTGGCGGTGTCGTCGCCGTCGACGTCGATTGCCTCGCCGCGCACTGCCGCGCGGTCGACGGTTTCGTATGCTGTCGCCGACGCGGCAAGCGCGACGCGCGGCGAAGCGCTGCTCGAACTGCGCGATGTGAAGAAGCATTTTCCGCTGGCGAAGACGTCTTTCTTCGGGCCGCCTCGGGTGCTGCATGCCGTCGATGGCGTCGACCTGACCGTGTACAAGGGCGAGACCGTGGGACTGGTCGGCGAATCGGGCTGCGGCAAATCTACACTCGGACGTCTGATCGTGCGCCTGCACGCGCCGACCGCAGGCACGATCGCATATGGCGGTGTCGACATCACCAGCGCGAGCGCGGCGACGATCCGTCCGCTTCGCCGACGCCTGCAGATGATTTTCCAGGATCCCTACGCGTCGCTCAACCCGCGCATGACGGTGGGGCAGATCCTTGCCGGGCCGCTGCAGCTGCACGGGATGACCGAGGGCGCCATCGAGGCCGACGCGCGGGTGCGCGAGCTGCTCGATGTGGTTGGGCTGTCGGCGCAGGCGGCTGGGCGCTTCCCGCACGAATTCTCGGGCGGCCAGCGGCAGCGGATCTCGATTGCCCGGGCGCTGGCGGTGAGTCCCGAGTTCATCGTTGCCGACGAGCCGATCTCGGCGCTCGACGTCAATATCCAGGCGCAGATCATCAACCTGCTGATAGACCTGCAGCAACGCTTCGCGCTGACTTACCTGTTCATCGCGCACGACCTCGCCGTGGTTCGGCACGTGTCGGACCGGATCGTCGTGCTCTACCTCGGCAAGGTGATGGAAGTCGCGCCGGCCGGCGCGCTGTTCGATAAGCCACTGCATCCCTATACCAAGTCGCTGATCGCGGCGGCGCCGATACCCGATGCGCTCGTCGAGCGGCGGCGCGAACGGGTACGGGTGACCGGAGAGCCGCCCAGCGCGATCGACCTGCCCAGCGGCTGTCGCTTTCGCACCCGGTGCCCGATCGCAGTCGAACTTTGCGCGAACGAGATGCCACCCCTGACCGAGCACCTGCCGGGTCAATGGGTCGCGTGTCACTTTCCCGGGAAAATGTAGCCAGGACGACGCGTCGCGAGCGGATGATACCGCCAGACATGCCAGGGCTTACAATGGCCCGTCGCGGATTTCGCGATGGTTATCCATGGGAAGGGAACATGAATTTTCGCGAGCCAGCATTGTTAGCGTTCATCGCTCTGACTGCGTCGGGAGTTTCGATCGGGCAAGCGCCTATCGCCGCGCCACCCGCGCCGTCACCCGCGCCCGTGGCCGACGCTCCGGTGCCCACGCCAGCCGCAAAATCCGCCGACCGGATGGAAGGGCTGGCGTCCGTTTACTCCGACAAGCTCAATGGACGCAAGACCGCCAGCGGGCAATTGTTTCAACAAAGCGAGTTGACCGCGGCGCATCCGTCGCTGCCGTTCGGCACCAAAGTCAAGGTGACCAACACGCAGAACAACAAGTCGGTCGAGGTGCGCATCAACGATCGTGGGCCGAACCAGGCGGGTCGTGTCATCGACTTGTCGACCGCCGCGGCCGCCAAGCTTGGCATGAAGAAGACCGGTACCGCGCCGGTGAAGTTGGAAGTCACCGCCGAGGCGCCACCGAAGAAGAAATGAAATAGCGGGCTCGGCAGCCGAAAGCGCGCGGAGCCTTCGCGCACGTTGCTCGCGGGACTTCGCATGCCCGAGTCGAGCCGTGACTGGAGGAGACGACGATGATCATGGTGCTGCCATTCGTGATGGGACTGATCGCGGCGGTGCTGGCATTCCGCGGCCACGCGCACGCCGCATTCGGCATGGGTGTTGCGACCGTGCTGATCCAGGTGTGGTGGCTCATCTACCACTCAACCGACACGCTGGGCATCGTGCTGTGAGCGGGGGCCGGCAATGACCTCACTGACGCGCGGTCTCAATGTAGTGGCTTTGTACGGCTTGTCGCTGGTCCTGGCGACGGCCTTCTACTATCAATTGCTGCTTGGTGAACTGCCGTGCCCGCTGTGCGCATTGCAGCGTGTCGGATTCATCGTCGCCGGCGTGGGCCTGATGCTCAATCTGCGCTCCGGCTATTCACCTGCCAATTATGGACTGGTGCTGCTGACGTCGGTGGCCGCCGGTGCCGCGTCATTGCGCCAGATCTCGCTGCACGTCATACCCGGATCGGGCTCGTACGGCTCAGCGCTGTTCGGCTTGCATTTCTACACTTGGGCATTCGTCGCCTACGGCGCGCTCGCCGCATTTACCGGTTTGATGCTGATGCTGCATGTACGGCCGCCGGTGCGCGAACGCATTGTCGGCGACCGTTTCCTCGAGCGAATGGCTTGCTGGCTGTTCATGATTCTTGCGGCGGGCAACGTGGTGGCGTTGGCATTGGAGTGCGGTCTCGGCGCGTGCCCCGACAATCCGGTCGCCTATCTGTGGTGGCCGAAATAGGCAGCGGTTCGCGCTGTTGACGTCGGCTACCTGGTGGTGCCCGCGTGCTGGCGCGCGGTCTGGTATCGTCGCGTACATGCAAACCATCATCTCCGTAACCCAGCTCTCCAAGATCTATGCCTCGGGCTTCCAGGCGCTCAAGCAGGTCAATCTGGAGATTCGCCGAGGTGAAATCTTTGCCTTGCTGGGTCCCAACGGCGCTGGGAAGACGACGCTGATCAGCACCATCTGCGGGATCGTCAACCCGACCAGCGGCACCGTCGTCGTCGATGGGCATGACATCGTGACCGACTACCGGGCCTCCCGATCGCTGATCGGCCTGGTGCCCCAGGAGCTGACCACCGACGCTTTCGAAAGCGTGTGGGCGACGGTGTCGTTCAGTCGCGGCCTGTTCGGCAAGCCGGCCAATCCCGGATTGGTCGAGCGAGTGCTCAGGGATCTGTCGCTCTGGGACAAGAAGGACAGCAGGGTCATGACGCTGTCGGGTGGAATGAAGCGTCGACTGCTGATTGCCAAGGCCCTGGCGCACGAGCCGCAGATCCTGTTTCTCGACGAGCCGACCGCGGGCGTCGACGTCAACCTGCGTCGCGACATGTGGCAACTCGTGCGCAATCTTCAGGCCAATGGCGTGACCATCATCCTCACCACGCATTACATCGACGAAGCCGAGGAGATGGCCAGCCGCATCGGCGTGATCAGCAAGGGCGAAATCATCCTGGTCGAGGAGAAAGCCGAACTGATGCGCAAGCTCGGCAAGAAGCAGCTGACTCTGCAGCTGCAGAACGCGTTGCCAGGCATTCCTCCCGAACTTGGCGGCTACCGCCTTGCCCTCGCGGAAAACGGCAATGAACTGATCTACAGCTACGACGCGCGGGACGAGAGCACCGGCATCGTCGCGTTGCTGGAGAGCCTCACCAAGTCGGGTATCGGCTTCAAGGACCTGCACACGACGCAGACTTCCCTCGAAGACATTTTCGTCAGCCTGGTGCGGGAGAAGGCATGAATCTGCACGCCGTCCGCGCGATCTATGGTTTCGAGATGGCACGCGCGCGCCGCACACTTATGCAAAGCGTGATCTCGCCGGTGATTTCGACATCGCTGTACTTCGTCGTCTTTGGCGCGGCGATTGGCTCGCGCATCCAGGAAATCGGCGGCATCAGCTACGGCGCCTTCATCGTGCCGGGGCTGATCATGTTGTCTTTGCTTACGCAGAGCGTGTCGAATGCGTCATTCGGCATCTATTTTCCCAAGTTCACCGGTACGATCTACGAGTTCCTCTCGGCGCCGGTGTCCTTCGTCGAGATCCTGCTGAGCTATGTAGGCGCTGCCGCAACCAAGTCGATCATCCTCGGCGTGATCATCCTTGTCACCGCAGCGCTGTTCGTGCCGTTGCAGATCCTGCATCCGGCATGGATGCTGCTGTTCATGGTGCTGACCGCGGTCACCTTCAGCCTGCTGGGTTTCGTGATCGGGATCTGGGCCGATGGCTTCGAAAAGCTGCAGGTCGTGCCGCTGCTGATCATCACGCCACTGACCTTTCTCGGCGGCAGCTTCTATTCCATCGATATCCTGCCGCCCTTCTGGCAGAAGGTGACGTTGCTCAATCCCGTCGTCTACCTGGTCAGTGGTTTTCGCTGGAGCTTCTATGGCATCGCTGATGTCAGCGTCGGCATCAGCCTGGCGATGACCGTGGTGTTCCTGGCGATCTTGCTGGCCACCGTGGCGTGGATCTTCAAGACCGGTTACAGGCTCAAGACGTAGCCTTTTCGTCAGCGCGATCGTAGGCGTGCGTGGCTTGGTCGCTGGTGATTCCCCCGCCGGCGGCTGATAAGATCCATTTCACGAACCAGACGCGGGACCAACATGCCCATGACGATCTTGCTCTTGCGCCACGGCGAGGAGCCCAAGGATGCGAATAGCCTCGATCTCTCCGCCACCGGACGGGAGAGGGCGGCAAAGCTCGCGTCGTTCATTCCGAAGCGATTCGCCATCCCCGACTTTATTTTTTCGGCGGCGCCAACCGATGCAAGCGTGCGCTCCTACCTCACCGTGCGTCCCCTCGCCGATTCGATCCGCGGACGCGTCGACGGTTCATACAAGGCGCGCGAATTCGGATTGCTCGCCTCCAAGCTGTTGGCCGATCCCGCGTTCGTCGGCAAGTTGATCGTCATTTGCTGGACGCACAGCGAGTTGCCAGCGCTTGCGGGTGCGCTCAACGTCAGATCGGGAGACTTTCCGGAGAAATGGGACGAGAAGGTCTTTAATCTGGTCTTTCAGCTGACGTACAAGGGGCGCAGCCGGCCAAAGGTAAAAAAAGTCCCCGAACCTTTCTGATTTCCAACCAAGGGCTCGGACGAAGGCCTCGCAACGTCGATAATTATTACAGCGTTAGGAAAGTTTCAATGTAAGTATCTGAAATTACGGAAATATAGTTGCGGCGCGCATATTGCTTTAGTACCCGGAGCCGGAGCTGCCGGTGCTATTTGGGGACTGCAATGAGACTGAAAAATTTATTGGGTTCGCTGGCGCTCGGTTTCGCGCTGATCGGTTGGATAGTTCCGAGCGCGCAGGCGACTGGGATCCTCAGCGGTGTTTGGTACACGTTCCAGTTTGGCGGTACCGGCTCCGCGCTCGACGCGTGTACCTCGTGTACGGTCGGAAACATCGGCATTGCTGCGCCTTCCTCGCCGTGGACGATCAGCCTGGCCGGGCCATTTCAATTGATCGTGACGGACGGCTTCGCCGCGGGCGATCGCTTCCAGCTCTTCGATAACAATGTCAGCCTTGGCTCGACCAACGCGGTTGCTGATTCAGGGGTCAATTGCGACAACAACGTCCTCGGCTGCTTGGCCAACCCTGCGTTTAGCCATGGAACCTTCCTGCTCGGCGCCGGAAACCATTCCCTCACCGGTATCGCGACCGTCTCTCCATTCGGCGGCGGGGCGGGCTTCTTCATCATTCGCGCAGTCGCCGTGGTCCCGGAACCCGGATCGCTGGCGCTGATCGCCCTTGGCCTCGGGATTCTCGGCTTCACGATGTCGCGTTCCCGCCGCGTCTGACCGTTTCCGACCTTCAAGCGCAACGGCCGCTTATGCGGCCGTTGTGCTTTCTGCCTGGCGCAGCCTTTGCGGCAGACTTCGTGCGAATAAGCCTCCTGCATCACGCTGGCGGCGACAGCGGCGCGAGGCCAGGGATGCAGCAGCTCGCGCCTTCCCGAAAAGCGCGTGACGGTCAGATCGAAGCTGCGGAAAAATGCACCGGGCTGCATTTGCCCATGAAGCCGCTGCGGAACTGCTTGAGCACGGTTGACCTGCATCAGGACACGCCAGAAGCGCTGCGCGTACTCCTCGGGCAGGCGCGTTGAGACGCACAGGCGCGCACGCCCAAGTGTGCCAACAAAATATTGTTGACAATATACTAAAACGCGCAATAATCAGCTGCCCAGCGCCCCGACTTTCGGCCCCATGTCCCGCACTAAGCCGGTTCAGCCGGCACCGACAACCGCCCACGACACGGCCATCGACGTGCTGCGCGAGCATTCGCTGACGACCCTAGTGCAACGCGAGCTCGAGCGGCAGATCATCTCGGGCCAACTCGAGGCGGGTGCGAAGTTGAACGAGGCCGAGATTGCGGGCGAGCTGCGCGTTTCGCGCGGACCGGTACGCGAAGCGTTTCGCGCACTCGACCAGTCCGGCTTGGTGCGCACCGAAAAGAATCGTGGCGTGTTCGTGCGCCAGGTCTCGCTCGAGGAAGCCTATGAGATCTACGAAGTTCGCGCCGCGCTCGATGGCCTGATCGGGCGACTCGCTGCCGAACGCATCCTCCCCGCCCAGTTGCAGCGCCTGCGCGAAATCGTCAAGCGCATGCACGCCGCCAGCCGGGCTCTCGACGCGCAGGCGTATTTTCCTTTGAACATCGAATTTCACGCGATCCTCGGCGAGGCCGCAGGCAATCGGGCGCTGCTGCAGAACTACCAGCGCATCGTCAACGAGCTCAATCTCTACCGTCGCGAAGTGATCGCCCGCAGCACCGAGAGCATTCCCGCGTCGACCAAGGACCACGAGTCGATCGTCAACGCCGTGGCCAAGGGCGACGGCGCGCTGGCAGGGCGACTGTTGTTCGAGCATGTACTCAACGGCCGCGAGCGCCTGCACCGAGTGTTGCAGTCGGGACCCGCGCAGCGCGCAAAGGCCGCGCAAAAGGTCGCGACTTAATTCTGTCACCAGCAACGGCCAGCCTGAAAGGAAGCAGTTCTCCATGCCAACGACAAAAACAAAATCGCCGGTAAACGCCAATGGCGTGACTTACCGGTGGCCGGACAAGCCAGTCGTGGTCGTGTGCATCGACGGCGGCGATCCAGCGTATTTCCAGCAATTCCTTGCCGACGGCGTCATCCCCAATATCGCCCGCTTCATCAAGCAGGGCTTCAGCACGGTGGCCGACGGCACGGTGCCGAGCTTCACCTGCCCCAACAACATGTCGATCATCACCGGCACGCCGGCGTCGCGCCACGGCATCTCCGGGAATTTCTACCTCGACACGGCGACCGGTAAGGCGGTGGTGATGTCCGGCCCCGAGCTCCTGCGTGGCGATACCATCCTGTGTCAGTTCGCGCGCGCCGGTGCCCGTGTCGTGTCGATCACGGCCAAGGACAAGCTGCGCCGGCAACTCGGCAAGAACCTCGACCTGTCCGGCGGCAGCATCAGTTTTTCGTCCGAAAAAGCCGACCAGTGCACGCTGGCCGAGAATGGCATCGAGAATGTTTTGGAGTTCGTCGGGCAGCCCCTGCCCAACATGTACTCGGAAGCGCTGTCGCTGTTTGTTCTCGATGCCGGCATCAAGATCCTCGAGCGCGACCGGCCCGATCTGATGTACCTGTCGCTGACCGACTACGTGCAGCACAAATACGCGCCGAACGAGGCGGCCGCGAAGCGCTTCTACCAGGACCTCGACAGCCGCTTCGGCAAGCTCGCCTCGCTCGGCGCGCTGGTCGCGTTGACCGCGGACCACGGCATGAACGACAAGTCGACCGCCGACGGGAAACCCAACGTGATATGGCTGCAGGATGTCCTCGACGCCAAATTCGGCAAGGCCGATACCACCGTGATCTGTCCGATCACCGACGCGTTCGTCGCGCATCACGGCGCGCTGGGCGGCTTCGTGCGCGTCTATTGCCGCGGCAAGACCACGCCACAGCAGGTGCTCGACCTGGTGCGCGGCATCGAAGGCGTCGAAGCGGCCTACGACAAGGAAACTGCGTGCCGCGTGCTCGAACTCCCCGCGGACCGCGAGGGTGACGTCGCGGTGATCTCGACCGCCGGGGTGTGTATTGGCGGCTCCGAAAAGGATCACGACCTCAGCGGCCTGGAAGGCCACCGGTTGCGCACGCACGGCGGGGTGTCCGAAGCGAAGGTGCCCATCATTCTGAGCGAGCCGCTCAACGACGAATACAAGCTCAAGGCTGGCGTCGCCATGCTCAAGAGCTACCAGATCTTCGATCTCGCCATCAACGGTGCGGCGTCGCATTGACCAGCCCGACCTTCGCGAAAGTCTCGTGATGCCAGACAGAACAACGCCCTCAGAGTCGAATGCGGAGCCGGACGTCGGCTACGTCGCGAAGGGGTTTTACTATGGCGGCAAGTGGCAAGCGCCAGCCACTTCCACTACCTTCGTCTCGACCAGCCCATCGACCGGCAGGCGTCTCGCCGAAGTCCCGCTCGCCGGAAGCGAAGACGTCGATCGCGCCGTCAAGGCTGCGGCGCGCGGCTTCGGCGAATGGCGCAAAGTCGGACCCAAGGAGCGCGCGAAGTGCATGGAGGCGTTCGCCAGGCGCATCCGCGAGCACGCCAAGGAACTCGCGCTCATCGATTGCGTGGACTCCGGCAACGCGCTGGTCGGCATGGAAGGCGACATGCATTGGACCGCCGACAGCCTCGACTACTTTGCGGGGATGATCACCGAAATCAAAGGCGAGACCAGTTCGCAAGGTTCGCGCCACATGAATCTGCTCACGCGCCAACCGTACGGCGTGGTGGCGAAGCTCAACGCCTTCAATCATCCGTTTCGCTTCTGCGCCGAGAAAGCCGCCGCGCCGCTGGCGTCCGGCAACTGCGTGGTGATCAAGAGCTCCGAGCAGGCTCCCATTTCCAGCTTTCGCCTCGCGGAACTGGCCGATGGCCTGTTTCCGGCGGGCGTGATCAACGTGATCGCCGGTGACGGCAAGACCGGCGCCGCGCTGGTCAGCCATCCGCTGGTGTCACGCGTCGGCTTCATCGGGTCGGTGGAAACCGGTCGTCGCGTCGCGATCGGCGCCGCCGAAGGACTCAAGCGCGTGAGCCTCGAGCTCGGCGGCAAGAACCCGATCATCATCTTTGCCGACGCCGACCCAAAGAAAGCGGCGTCTGCCGCGATCAAGGGCATGAACATGAATCGGCAGGGTCAGTCGTGCAGCTCGACTTCGCGCGTGTTCGTCCATGCCTCGCTGCATCGCGCCGTCGCCGATGAAATCGTGCGCCTTGCCGAAGCATTGCCGGTGGGTTTGCCGTGGCTTGCCGACAGCGAACTCGGGCCGGTGGTCTCGGCGCAGCAGTTCGCGCGCATCATCGGCTTTGTAGATTCCGGGAAGAAGGAGGGCGCGACGCTGCTCACCGGCGGCGGCCGTCCCGACGCGCCGGAACTCGCGCAGGGTCACTTCATCCGCCCGACGGTGTTCGACGACGTCCGTCAGTCGATGCGTATCGCCAGCGAGGAAATCTTCGGTCCGGTCATGTCGATTCTGCCGTGGACCGACGAAGAAGACATGCTCGCGCAGGTCAACGGGCTGCAGTACGGCCTGACCGCCGCGATCGTGACGAACCAGCTCGACCGCGCGATGGAAACGGCGACGCGCGTCGACGCTGGCTACGTGTGGATCAACGCCACGGGGCGCTATCTGGGCGCGCCGTACGGCGGCTGGAAGTCGAGCGGACTCGGCGTGGAAGAGACATTCGAAGAAATGTTGAGCTACACGCAACTGAAGAACATCAACATGCGGTGGTAGGCGTTCGCATAGGAATCCCAACTCACAGGAGGCAACAGGTGAACATATTCAGGAACGGCATCATGAAAACTGCGGCGCTGGTCGCGATCCTGGGCTTTGCGCTCTGCACGGCGCAGGCACAGCAGTGCGAGGATCCAAAAGTACTGCGCTTCTCAATCATTCCCACCCAGGAATCGGTGCGCGAACTCACGCTCTACAAGCCGGTGCTCGATCTGCTGGCGAAAAACACCGGCAAGAAGATCGAGTTTTATATGCCGACCTCGTATTCATCGGTGGTGGAGGCGCTGCTTGGAAAATGGGTGGATGTGGCAGTGCTTGGCCCCGAGTCGTATTTGATCGCCAAGACGCAGGGCGCCAACATCGACGTGTTCGCCACCTATTACAAGAAGGGCGACGGCGTCCAGGAGCCGGGGCCGGGATTCAAGTCGATCCTGATCACGAAGAAGGGCTCGAAGTTCACTACCGTCGACTCCGTCAAAGGCTCGGTGATGCTACTGGTGGATCCAGCCAGCACTTCGGGTTCGCTGATTCCGGAATCCATTTTCGGCGGCAAGGTCGTGAAGATGCCTTTGAAGCAGTATTTCAGCAAGACGGCCTTTTCCGGCGGTCATGACCTTTCCACGTTGGCAGTGTTCGACGGGAAGGCTGACGCCGCCTTCGTGGCCACGCACCGCTTCATGAACGCGATCGAGGCGAGCAAGGGCAAGATGAAGGTCGAGGACTTCAACATCCTCTGGACATCGCCGCTGATCCCACAGGATCCGTTTGTCTATCGTGCATCGCTGTGTCCCGAGCTCAAGAACCAGATCCAGCAGACCTTCGTGACGCTCGATACCACCGAAGTCGGCAAGAAATACCTCGAAAACGTCGGCAGCGAGAGGTTCGTCGTGATGAAGGATTCGGACTACAACGTGATCCGCGAAGCGGGCGGCGGTAAGTAGGACCTGGCAGCTAACGCCCCGGGCGCGTGCCGCGCGCCCGGATTCCTGCGCGCCGCCTCGACTGGATCCGCACGCATGCACACCATACTCGAAGTGAGGGACCTGCGCGCCGGCTACGCCGACCGCGAGATCCTGAAAGGCATCAGCTTCACGCTGAAGGCTGACGATTTCTTCGCCATCATCGGACCCAGCGGCGCCGGCAAGTCGACGCTGATCCGTTGCGTCAACCGGTTGGTGGAACCAAAAAGCGGCGAGGTTCTCTTCTACGGCAAGGACATCGTCAAGCTCTCGCTGACGGATCTGCGCGTCGAGCGCCGCAATATCGGCATGATCTTTCAGGAATTCAACCTGATCGAGCGCCTGTCGGTGATGGACAACGTACTCACCGGGCGGCTTGGGTACACTGGAACGCTGCGCAGCGTCCTTCGCATGTTCAAGAAGGAAGAGATCAAGCAGGCGCTGGTGCTGCTCGACCGTGTGGGATTGGCTGATCACATCGACAAGCGTGCCGACCGCCTCTCCGGAGGGCAGCGCCAGCGCGTCGGCATCGCGCGCGCACTGATCCAGAACCCGAAGCTGCTGCTGGTGGACGAACCCACGTCCAGCCTCGATCCGAAGATCTCGCGCGAGGTGATGGGGCTCATCCGCGAGATGGCGCGCGAGTTCCACATTCCCGTGCTGTGCAACATCCACGACGTCGACCTCGCCTGCGACTTCTGCACACACGTGATCGGCCTCCAGGACGGCATTAAGAAATTCGAGGGCCCGCCGGCGAAGCTCGACAAGCATGCCCTGCAGGAGATCTACGCAATGGAGGTGCTGTGAACGCGCTTGCGCTCGACGCGCGGGTCGACGCCATCGCCGCGGCGCGCAGCCGCACGCGGGCGTTTCGCTACACAGCTTATTTCCTCATCTTCGCGGTGGTCGCCTGGACGATCGAGGTTATCGTCGTCGCCGACACCGATTGGAGCCGCATCCTCAACGGGACGCTATTGACCACGCTCGGACGCTTCCTCGAACTCGATTGGAGCTTGGTGCCTGACCTATGGGAGCCGGCGGTCGAGACGATATTCATGGCCACGCTCGCGACGCTCGCGGGACTGGTGTTGTCGATCCCGGTCGCGTGGCTGGGCGCGGCCAACATCACGCCGTTCGGCAAGGCTTCGTATGCCTTCGGCCGCTTCCTGATGACCATGTCGCGGTCCGTGCACGAGATCGTGTGGGGCTTGATTTTCGTTTCGGCGGTCGGGCTGGGCGCGCTGGCCGGTATCCTCGCCATGGCCGTGCGCTCGATCGGCTTCATCTCCAAGACCATTGCCGAAGCGATCGAGGACGTCGATCCCAAGCCGCTCGAGGCGATCCGCGCCGCCGGTGGCAACAAGTTCCAGATCCTGTGGTTCGCCATACTGCCGCAGATCATCCCGGTGTTCGTTGGCAACATGATCTTCGAATGGGACATCAACATCCGCCGCTCCACCATCCTGGGTCTGGTCGGCGCCGGCGGCCTGGGGCTCGTGCTGTTCCGGCAGATGGCGATGTCCAACAATGGCGGCATTGCCGTGGTCATTCTCGCGGTGCTGGCGCTCATCGCCTTCGGCGAAATCGTTTCCTACTATGCTCGCAAAGCAGTCATCTGAGGTCGGCATGGAATTGGGTCCCGCCGCAACGCGGGCATCCGTTCGCGTTCCGCCGAGCTGGAGCCGCTTTCGCTACCCGCAAAGCCTATACAAGTATGCGGCGTTGCTCGGAACGCTTGCCTTCATTGCCTACGCTCTCGACTACCTGAACATTCCACTCGAGCGTCTGCCCGGCATGCTCGGGCGCATGGGCGAAATGCTGGGCCGGCGCTACTTCCCGCCCAATGTCGCGCACATCATGAATGCCGAGTACTGGCATTCGGTGGTGGAAACACTGCAGATGTCCTACCTGGCAACGGTGCTGGGCATCGCCCTGTCGATCCCGCTGGCGTGGTTCGCGTCGTTCAACATGACACCATCGAGGCGCGTGGTCTATCCGATTGCGCGGCTGATCATCATGGCCTGCCGCTCGGTGCACGAGATGATCTGGACGATTCTGCTGGTGGCCATTTTGGGCTTCGGCATGCTCCCTGGCGCGCTGGCACTGACGCTGTTCTGCATCGGTTTCTCGGGCAAGCTGTTCTCGGAAGCGATCGAGGCGATCAGGCCCGGCCAGGTCGAGGCGATCCGCGCCACCGGGGCCAACAATCTGCAGACCTTCATCTACGCGGTGCTGCCGCAGGTGCGCGTGGCATGGACCGGAATCTCGATCTATACCTGGGACGTCGTGTTTCGCGCCGCGACCGTGGTCGGCTTCTTCGGCGCGGGCGGGATGGGATGGTACCTGCGCGAAAGCGTGCAGCGCGTGGCGTCGCGCGATGTTGCGGCGATTTTGCTGTCGATCATCGTGGTGGTACTTATTTCCGAATTATTTTCGGCTTGGCTGCGCACGCGCATAGCCAAGGCGATTGCCTGATTCTCACTCCCTTTCCACTACGAGCCAAGACCATGAGCACGAGCTACCACAACCCGGTTGCCATTACGTTCGGCGCAGGTGCGCTGGCGAAATTGCCGACGCTGGTCGACGACCGCAAGACGGTTCTTGTGACCTTTCCCGAGGCCGCAGGATTCGGTCTGACCAAGCGCATTGCCGATCTTCTGGGCGCCAACCTGCTCGCGATCGAACCTGACACGGTTCCCAATCCCGATGTGGTCAGCCTCACCGGCATGTACGAGCGGTTCTGGACCCAGTACGCCGCCGCGGAACTCATCGTCGCGGTCGGTGGCGGCAGTGCACTCGATACCGCCAAGGCATTGATGGTCGGCACGCCGAGCGGAAAATTCTCCGAACTCGTAGCATTGCTCGCAACCGGCAAGCCGTTCACGCCGACACGCGTCAAGCCCCTGCTCACGGTGCCAACGACCGCGGGCACCGGCAGCGAAGTCACGCCATGGGCCACCGTTTGGGATCGCACGCCAGGCGCGCAGAAGAAATATTCGCTGCACCTGAAGGAAACGTGGCCCGAGTCCGCGGTGGTTGATCCTGAGCTTACGCTGTCGCTGCCCGCGGGCCCGACGCTCGCGGCAGGGCTCGACGCGCTCTCGCACTCGCTCGAATCCATCTGGAACGTGAACGCCAATCCGATTTCCGACACTCACGCCATTTCGGGGGCGCGCGACGTGCTGTCGACCTTGCCGTTGCTCATGCGCGACCTCCGGAATCCCGACTTGCGCTCGCGCATGTCGCTCGCCGCGCTCAAGGCCGGCCTGGCGTTCTCCAACACCAAGACCGCACTGGCCCACTCTATCTCCTACGACATGACGCTCTACCACGGCCTGCCGCACGGCATCGCCTGTTCGTTCACCTTGCCAATGGTGTTGGGTCGCGCGATCGGTGCGGATCCGCAGCGCGACACTGTGCTGGCGCAGGTTTTCGATGCTCCGCTGCGCGATGCGCCCTCCGTGCTCGAGGCTTTTCTCGCCAGCGTCGGCGTGAGCACCGATTTTGCGAGTTATGGCGTCGACAAGGCTGAGGCCGACCAGATGATCCACAAGGCGCTCGACGGCGTTCGCGGCAAGAACTTCATCGGTGTGGCGGCGACTGCGGCCTGACCGCACGCAACGGCGCAACGTTACTGCCGGAGCGCGTCCCCCAGCTCGGTTAGCAATTCATCATGGATCAGACCGTTGCGTCCACCGCCAGCGCGGACAAGTTGCAAGCCCTGGCGCGCGATGCCGCGAGTCTCTCCTCCAGTGTCAATCGAAATTATTTATACTCTGCATCGCCATGAAAACAACGTTCAGGCTCGACCGCAGCCAACGTAGTCTCTTCGATTCCAACGACCGCTGCTTCGACTTGGAAGCGCGCGTGTGGACGCAGCGAAGCGCTGCGACGGGAGAGGTCGTGGACGCCATTACAGCCGCGACCTGGATCCAGCGCGATAGCGGCAGTCCGTGTCGCGTCCCGGTTGGCGTCATCGGGCCGCGCGCCGCGACTGCGGCGCAGCTCGACCTTGCCGAGGCGGTCGGCGGCGGCGTCGCCAAGATGGGCTTCGCGATCATTTGCGGCGGCAGGGATGGCGTGATGGCAGCGGTAGGCAAGGGCGCCCGCGCGGCGGGCGGCACTTCGATTGGCCTTCTGCCGGAAGCGGATGCTGCCTTTGCCAATCCCTACATCGACTTCGTTATCGCCACCGGCATTGGCGAGGCGCGCAACGCGCTGATCGCCCGCGCCGCGTTGTGCCTGGTCGCGATCGGCAACAGCTACGGGACGCTGTCCGAAGTTGCGCTCGGACGCCACTTCGGCAAGCTCGTCATCGGCCTGGAGGGCGCTGCGCAGGTAGAAGGAGTGCGTCATGTCGACGAGGTCGCGGCAGCACTGACCCTGGTCGCAGAATGCGCGATCGGGCAGCACGGCTGAGTCGCGCGAGCCATCGGCGCGACGAGGAATTTATGCAAACAGCAGCTCCGGCTTGATTTCGATCACCCGCGTCTGTGCGAATGCGCCGGAGTCGATGATGCGAAACGCCTCCCCGAGCAGACCTTCGACATCCTGTCTCACCATGAGCAACGGGAAGCTCAACACGCTGGCAAACGGGTCCCAGTCGTAGCAGCCAAAGGTGCACGCGCGCAGTTCTTCCGCAGGCAGGGTCTTGAGAAACCGCACCACGCCTTCGAGCGCGATGGTCGAGTTGATGAGCATCGCGCGGGGTAGCCCACCGAGCCGATCGTAGAGTCCCCGCACCGCCACCTCCGCGAGATCGCCGTCATAGCCGCAGGCATCGATCTGTCCCGGATCGAGCTGACCGAAATGCGTCCGAATCACATCGGCGAAACCCTCCATCCGCCGTTGCGTCGCATAGTCCGATGCGAGGCCACCGACAAAATAGGCTTTGTTGCGCCGAGCCGCGCGCATCGGCGTGGAACGCTCGATAAGGGCCATCGTCAGCTGCTGCCCGCCCCAGTAATTGTCGCTGATGACCGACGTTGCAGTGCGTCCGGGAAGGTCGACGTTGACGTGCGCCACGCCGTGATTGCGACATATCTTGCTTACCGAGTCCGGGTCGGTGGCGCCGGTTACCATCAGGTATTCGATGCGATACGAGATCAGCGTCTTGACCGTTTCGAGTTCCAGTTCCGGATCGCGCAGCGTGCTGACCACCAGCGGATACCAGTGTCGCGCGCGCGCGAGCCGCTCGAATACCTGCGCCATGCCGCTGAAGAAGCGATTGTCGTGCAGCGGAATAATCATCCCGATGAGGCCGGATTCACTCTTGCGCAGGCCGCTGGCCTGGCGATTGATGCTGTACATGTGCTTGACCGCAAGCCGCTGCACCCTGAGCGCTGTCGATTCGGCGATGCGGCGCTCCTTCCAGTTGCCGTTCAGCACGGCACTCACGGTAGACGCTGATACGTTCGCCAGCTCGGCCAGGTCGTAGATGGTGGATTTTCGTTTGCGCATGGGGAGCGGTCGCAGCGTAAAGGTCCCGTGACTTGCTTGTATACATCCGCCGTTAGTGGCACAATCGATTGCGCAGACAGTACACGAGGGTGTTCGAGCGTGCAAGTCGAGCCGCCACAATGGCGATGATGAAGAAAGAGGACGCGCGCGGGAAACTACCGGCGTCAATCTCTGAACAGGAGGAATTCCGGGAATGGCAAGTAAAGACCCGAAGCGACCGAACGTACTTTTCATCCTGAGCGACGATCAAGGGGCATGGGCCCTGGGTTGCGCCGGCAACGGCGAGATCAAGACTCCCAACCTCGATCGGCTCGCGGGCAATGGCATTCGTTTCGAAAACTTCTTCTGCACCTCTCCGGTCTGTTCGCCGGCGCGTGCCTCATTGATGACCGGCGACATCCCATCGCAGCATGGTGTCCACGACTGGATCCGGGTGGGCAGCATTGGTGACAACCGCGTCGACTACCTCGTAGGCCAGACGCTGATTACCGACGTGCTGGCCGACAACGACTACCGCTGTGGTCTCGTTGGCAAATGGCATTTGGGCGCGAGCGACGTGCCGCGACCGAATTTCGTGAAATGGTTCGCGCATCAATCGGGGATGGGACCCTATTACGGTGCGCCGATGATCGATCACGATCGGCCGGTCGTGATAGAGCAATACCTGTCGGACGCATTGGCTGATAGTGCGGTCGCATTCGTGCGAGATGAGGTCGCGCAACCGGTCCCGTTCTGGCTATACCTCACGTTCACTGCACCGCACTATCCGTGGATCGACAGTCACCCCCGCGACTTCACCGACTTGTATGAAGACTGCGCGTTCGAGTCGTGTCCCGAGGAAGAACCGCATCCATGGTTCGCGGGCGGCAAACCCTCGATCGAGCGCGGGCGCGACGAGCGGCGGCAAAGCCTTATCGGCTACTTTGCGGCGGTTAGCGCCATGGATGCGGCCATCGGCCGTGTGCTCAATGAACTCGATCGCCAGGGACTCACCGAAAGCACGCTGGTGGTTTTCATGAGCGACAACGGGATGAACTGCGGCCACCACGGAATATGGGGTAAGGGCAACGGCACCCGCCCGCAGAATATGTACGACACGTCGGTCAAGGTGCCCTGCATCATGTCGCAACCTGGCCGCATCCCGAAAGGACAAATCAGTCGCGACCTCTTGAGCGGGTACGACGTGTTTCCCACGATGGTCGACTACCTTGGCGTGTCGTACACGCCGAGCCGCCGTATGCCCGGATCCAGCTTCAAGCGAGTTCTTGAAGGGCAGGCGGGCAATCCCGACCGAGGAGTGGTTGTCTACGACGAATACGGGCCCGTGCGCATGGTGCGTACCTCTGAGTGGAAGTACGTCCATCGTTATCCGGACGGACCGCATGAGCTCTTCCACCTCACCGAGGATCCGGACGAGCGCACGAACCTGATTGACGTGCCCTTCGCGGCGGCGATGGTCAAGACCCTGCGCAGCCGACTCGAAGGCTGGTTCAAGGTCTATGTTGATCCGGTGCGCGACGGCATCGACAAGGGCGTGACCGGCTGCGGCCAGCTCGGCAAGGTCGAATGCGGCAATGCCAATCGCCCGGTGTTTGCCGATCAGCATCTTGTTGGTGCCGACTGGGATTTGTGGCTGGCGCCGATTGACGGCAGGACATCGGCCTTGAACGGAATGGCCGTCAAGGGCAGCGTGTCACCCGGCGCGCGAGCAGGATCATGATGCAACACGACCTCCGCATGACCGCCATCGTCTGCCACGGGCCCGAGGACTATCGAGTCGAGACGATCGCGCGCCCGGTTGCGGGCCCGCGCGAAATGGTGATCCGCATCGGTGCCTGCGGAATTTGCGCGAGCGACTGCAAATGCTGGTCGGGCGCCAAGATGTTCTGGGGCGGGGACAATCCATGGGTCAAGGCACCGGTGGTGCCTGGGCACGAGTTCGTCGGACACGTCGAGGAACTGGGCGAGGGTGCCGGCGACCACTTCGGGGTCGCGCTTGGTGAACATGTTATCGCCGAGCAGATTGTGCCCTGCGAACGCTGTCGCTACTGCCGCTCGGGCCAGTACTGGATGTGCGAGGTCCACAACATTTTCGGTTTTCAGCGCTCGGTCGCCGAAGGCGGCATGGCGCAGTTCATGCGCATCCCGACCAATGCACGGGTGCATCGGATTCCGCCGCAGATCGCGCTGGATGACGCGGCGATCATCGAGCCGCTGGCGTGCGCAATCCATGCGGTCAACCGCGGCGACATCCAGCTTGACGACGTCGCCGTGATCGCCGGCGCGGGCCCTATCGGCCTGATGATGGTCCAGGTGGCAAAGCTAAAGACACCGCGCAAGCTCATCGTGATCGACATGGTTCCCGAGCGGCTGAAACTGGCCAAGCGCTATGGCGCGGACATCGTGATCGATCCCGCGCAAGAGGATGCACCGAAGATCGTTCGTGGTCTCACCGCCGGGTACGGCTGTGACGTCTATATCGAAGCAACCGGCTCACCCAGCGGCGTGTCGCAGGGTCTCGACCTCATTCGCAAACTTGGCCGCTTTGTCGAGTTCTCGGTGTTTGGGAAGGATACAACCGTCGACTGGTCGGTCATCGGCGACCGCAAGGAACTCGACGTACGCGGCGCGCACCTTGGCCCTTACTGCTATCCGATCGCGATCGACCTGCTCGCGCGCGGCCTGGTGACATCCAAGGGGATCGTCACGCACAACTATGCGCTCGAACAATGGG
>JBDTLK010000027.1:0-29263 GCA_039934835.1 Edaphobacterium sp. (SeqCode)
ACGGCAATTGCAGTAGAAGGGCACCGTGTCGAGCATGCCGGCGCGACCCTTGGCATCGAAACCGTCGACCAGGATCAGGTCGAAGCGCGCGCGCGTCGCCGCCATGTATGCGTGGCCGTCGCCGATGTCGATGGTGAGGCGCGCGGCGTCGTCCGGCAGCTTGAAGAACTGCCACGCCGCGGTGACGACGTCGGGCGAGATTTCGACCACGACCAGTTTGGCCTGCGGCCGGTGGCGATAGAGGAACTTGGTGAGCGACGCCGCGCCAAGTCCGACCTGCAGCACGCTACGTGGCCACGCCCGTTGCGGGCGCAACAGCAGCGGCAATATCATGTCGCGCGTGTAGTCGAGCTCCAGTGCCCACGGTCGGGCGATGCGCATGGCACCCTGGATCCAGTGCGAACCGAAGTGCAGAAAGCGAACGCCGCCTTCCTCGCTGATGTCGATCGAGGCCACGGATTCTTGCGCCGCAGCCGCTAGCGTCTCGGGCTGCGCGCCGGGGATATCAAGGCAACGCGCGAACCATTGCTCGACCTTCGCTTCATGCCGGGGCTGCGCGCGGGACTGATCACCGCTCGATCTTACCGGCGCCGCGCTCTGCTGGCGAGCGACCGCGCGCCTCGAAAGACTTGCGAGCGGTGGCATCAAGAAAGTACGATGCCCCACACTTGACGCATTTGGCGCGCGACCGGGTGCGCGCAACACCGCCAGCGAAGGATGTCATGTCCGCCAGCAATGCCAAGCAGCGCACGGCAAGCGCCACTTCCGTGACCGGATCGGCGGTGTCCAGTCGCGCAAGCGCGTTGGCGGTGCCGTCGGAGGAGCGCCGCTTTCGCCACCTCCTGGCCCTGGATGATTTCGAACCGGCCGCGCGAGCGCACCTCCCGCGGCCGATCTTCGGATACATCGCGGGTGCGGTCGAGACCAATGCTTCGCTGGCGGACAATCGTGCGGCATTCGCTGAATGGGGCTTCGTGCCGCGCATGCTCATCGATGTCTCCCGGCGATCGCAGCAGACGACACTGTTCGGACATACCTACTCGGCGCCCTTCGGCATCGCGCCGATGGGTATCAGCGCCCTCTACGCGTATCGAGGCGACCTCGTGCTCGCCCGCGCGGCGGAGGCGGCCAACATCCCGATGATCATGAGCGGCTCGTCGCTCATCCGCCTGGAGGATGTCGCTCAGGCCAGCCCGTCGACATGGTTCCAGGCATACCTGCCCGGCGACGTGCCGGCGATCACGGCGCTGGTCGAGCGCGTCGCGCATGCCGGCTTCGCGACGCTGGTGATCACCGTCGATTCGCAAGTCGCGGGCAATCGCGAAAACAACGTCAGGTCGGGGTTTTCCACGCCGCTGCGCCCGACGCTGCGGCTTGCCTGGGACGGTCTGACGCGACCGCGCTGGCTGTGCGGCACGTTCCTACGCACGCTGCTGCAGCACGGCATGCCGCACTTCGAGAACAACTTCGCCGAGCGCGGCGCGCCAATCGTTTCGGCAAAGGTCATTCGCGACTACTCCGATCGCGGCAACCTCGCGTGGCCACACTTCGAACTCATACGGCGCGAGTGGAAGGGGCGGCTGGTAATCAAGGGCCTGCTCGACGTCGACGACGCGCGCAAGGCGCGCGACGCCGGGGCCGACGGCATCATCGTGTCCAACCACGGCGGCCGGCAGCTCGACGGCGCCGTGTCGCCGCTGCGCGTGCTGCCGAGGATCGTCGCGGCGTGCCCTGACATCCCGGTAATGATCGATTCCGGCGTGCGCCGTGGCACCGACGTGCTCAAGGCGCTCGCGCTCGGCGCGCGCTTTGTGTTCGTCGGCCGACCTTTCGCCTACGCGGCGGCGATTGGCGGGGAAGCGGGAGTCCGTCATGCGATCGGCCTGCTGGCAAGCGAAGTTTCGCGTGACATGGCGATGCTGGGCGCGATTCGCGTCGACGAGCTGGGACAGGATTGGCTGCTGCGCATCGGGGATCGTGCGCCCGGATAGCGCGGATGCCGTGCGGGCCGCCGCCACTGTCTGAAACGAAACAGGCATACTTGTTTTGCGAGGCGATCGAGTCGCGCGTTCCATCACGACAAGGAGGAAAAATGAACAATCGTCGCATCGAGACCGCCATGGGCACCTTTCTGAGCATCGCGCTCTGCTCGGTAACGGCGTCCGCCGCTGCAAAATCCGAGATCAAGGGCGCTGCCATCCTCGATCACGCCTGTGGCAAGGTCGCGGTCAAGCAGGTGGGCTACCTCCACTCCGGCAAGTTCGAAGACGCCAACAGGCTCACCACCAAGGAAATGCAGGAGCAATGGAAGGCCATGCCGGCCAAGGATCGCGCGATGATGCAGACGATGGCGAAGGAAATGACGCCGACGGAAGCGCAGTTCACCGCCCAGGTCAAGGCGAGCGGCGTGCTCGTGGTCGACGGTCCGGCGGGAACGCTCACTACGAAGAAAACCATCAAGGACAAGAACGGCACCGCCACCGAGACCACCACGCAGGACTTCAAAATCAACGGCAGCGAATGCCTGATTACCCGCTGATTCGAGCTGCGACGCAGACCGGACCGGCGGCGAGCCAGGATTTGCTCGCGGCTTCGCCGTCCTAGGCTCGTCCTTCTCACCCGGGACTGGTGGCACGCGTAACCTGCGCCAGCGTCCCGCAAAGCTTCGGTTGCACCCCCTCCGGTACCGCCCTGCGGGGGTCTCCCCCGACTCGGTCGGCACGCTCGCGTCGTTCCCCGGAGCCAGTCCGCGTGCCCCGCCGGGAACAACCGAGCAAGGCGCACCGTCTACAATGTGGGTCATCGATCCGCAGCAAGCACCAACGTCATGTACCACACCACGCAGCACGCCTTCATCCGCACCGTCAGCCCGCAATCGCACTGTAGATGAGCTATCCGTACGATGCCGGCCGGGCACGCGGCAACGTGGTGGTCATTCCGACCATCTGGCTGGGCTTGTTTCTATCGCTGCTCATCCACATCCTGGTGATCTGGCTGTGGCTGCCGCAGATTCGCGCGTTGATGCAAAACAAGCCCGACGAGAGCCAGGCGGCCAGCCAGCTTTCGGTGAGTCTGGCGCCCCTGCCAAGCAGCCCGCCCGCGCCCCCGCCGTCGCCCGCGCCACGGGCCGAACCCACGCCGATCCCCCAGGCGCGGCTGCCCAAGGCGCCGCCGCGCGTGCGACCGGTGCCACCGACGGTAGCGGCGATCCCGCCGGCAACCATCGCGCCGCAGGTACCGGTCGCGCCGGTGATGCCGGCGCCGCCGACGCCGCCGACGCCGGCACCGGTGGAGGGCGACCTGGCGGCGTATATCGCGGCGCGCCGCCGGGCGCGCGGCGACGCCGAGTCCACCGCATCGCCGGTCGAGGACGAAAATGCGCGCGTCCAGCGCAACATTGCCGCCAACTTGCCCTCGCAGCAATCCGGCCGGTTGAGCCGCGACCCCCGACAGGGTGGCGGCATATTCCAGCTTAAGCATGTCGGCTATCTGGATGCCGAATTCGAATTCTTTGGCTGGAGTAAGGACATCGGCCGTCGGGCGACGCAGATGTTCGAGGTGCGCAAAGGCGCCGACGGCGATATCCGCCTCGCGGTGATCCGCAAGATGATCTCCATCATCCGCGAGGAGAAGCACGACGACTTCGTGTGGGAGTCGCAGCGCCTGGGGCGCAACGTCACGCTGTCGGCGCGCGTGGCTGACAACGCCGGCCTCGAGGACTTCCTGATGCACGAGTTCTTCGACGATCCGCGCCGGGCGCGTTGACGTCGGTTCGGCTTCGCACTCAACGCGCGCGCGTCGACGTCACAAACTCCGCCACGTAATCGAGCACGGGCGCGATCCCCCGAAGTGGCTTGGCCATGACCGCGATCAGCGTCACGTGATTGACGCTGTCGAGCATGTGCGTCTTCACCGGCACGCCGGCGCCCCTGAGCTTGGTCGCCATTTGCATCGTGTTGCGCTGCGGATCCACCAAGCCATCGTCGGTGGCAGCAATGAGCAGCGCCGGCGGCGAATGCCCATCGGCGTGCGCCAACGGCTGCGAATCCCGTGGCGTTCCGGGATAATCGAACACCCGCTTGATGTCGTCGCCGGTGATGGGTAGAAAATCGTAGGGACCGGCAAGCCCGATCCAGCCTGCCAGCGGTATCGGCGGTGCCCCCGCCGCCCGCAGCCATCGAGGATCCAGCGCCACCATTGCCGCGTTGTAGGCGCCCGCGCTGTGCCCCATCACGAACACTCGTGCCGGGTCGCCACCATAGCCGCCGATTTCGCGCAGCGTCCAGGCGACGGCGCTGGCGCTGTCGCGTACGAAATCGGGGTAGCGCACCTGCGGATAAACGCGATAGTCGGCGATGACGGCAACGATGCCACGCGACGCCAGCGCTTCACCGACAAAACGGTTTTCGGCACGCGCGCCGGATTGCCAACTGCCGCCGTAGAAAAACACCACCACCGGCGCCGCGCCGCGCCGATCGCGCGGCCGGTAGATATCGATCTGCTGGCGCGGATTGGCGCCATAGGCAGCGGTGCTGAGCGTGTAGTCGTCGGACGGGACGAAGGCGTTGACGATGGCGTAGGGGGTGCATCCCACGATCGCGGCGAGCACGAGCGCCGGCGCAATGACCGCCAGCGCCACCGCGGCGAGGCGACACGGCCAGCGCGATTTCATGCCCGGATATACGCCGGGCAGCGGCAAGCGGATGCACGTCCCGGCCAGCAGCGCCGGCAACTTCGAGACGGCGACGCATGAGTGACGGGCGCTGGTTGCGCGAGCGTGGCCGCCTCGGGCAAACTATCGCATCCGTGAGCCCATGCGACTGCGAGGTGGAGGCGATGATCGACAATGCCGAGATTGCAGCGTCCTGGGCGACGCTCCGAACACACCTCGAAGCGAAGACCCGCGCGCTCAACGCCGAAGTGCACAGCTACCCGACGCCGATCGCGCATTGCGACGACCAGTTGCCGAAGCTGCTCGAGCAACGCGAGCGCTCGGTCGAGCAACTCAGTCTGGTCGATGGCTTGGGGCCCATGCCCGCCGGCAGCGCCGTTGCCGAATGGGAACGCAAAGTCAGCGCGTTCCTCAAGCGGGCCGATGCCGCCCCCGATGACGACATCGAGGCAGCGATTCGTGCGCGGCTGCGCAGCGCGCTCGCCCTTACGCTGGAAGCCTGAACGCGCAACTTGCGCGACGGTGGTCACCCGCACCCCGCGGGTCCGCGCCGCACAGTGGCTCATACGGCGACGCTCCGAAGCGCACGTGTCGCCCATTTTCCCGATGTGATATCTGATATGCATCATATTACTCAAACGCTGCAGTCGCATGTGTCGGCAAACACCCTTCTCGACACTGACAGTGCTGCGCCAGCGACAATAGAAACCGCATGAAGACCTGGAGCAGGCACGCAGTGACCATCACGCTGGCCGCCGCCGCGATCATGATGGTGACCATGGGCGCGCGCCAGTCCATGGGACTGTTCATCTCGCCGCTGAACAGCTCGACCGGGCTCGGCATCGCGACCATAAGTCTTGCGCTCGCCATTGGCCAGTTCACGTGGGGAGCGATCCAGCCGATTGCCGGCGCCCTGTCCGACCGGCACGGTCCGCGCCTGGTGCTTATCGGCGGGCTGGTCGTGCTGGCGCTGGGCACCGCACTCACGCCGTTCATGACTTCCGGGTTCGGGCTCGTCGTTTCGCTGGGCCTGCTCGCGGCCATCGGCGCGGGTGCCGGCAGTTTTTCGGTGCTGATCGGCGCCGCGGCCAAGCGCATCCCCGCCGAAGCACGCGGCACCGCTTCCGGCATCATCAACGCCGGCGGCTCGTTCGGGCAATTCGTGTTTGCGCCCCTTTCGCAAAAGCTCATGCAGTCGCTCGGGTGGATGGGCGCACTGTGGACGCTCGCGCTGCTGACCCTCGCTGCGTTGCCACTGGTGGGCATGGTCACGCGCACCGGCGGGGTTGCGCAAGTTGCGGCGGCCGGCGATTCGGGAGTGCGGCGCGCAGTTGGCGACGCGCTTGGCGATCGCAGTTATCTGCTGCTCAACGCCGGCTTTTTCACCTGCGGCTTTCACATCGCGTTCCTGGTGACGCACCTGCCGGGCGAGGTGAACCTATGCGGCCTGCCGCCCTCGGTCGCGAGCTGGTCACTTGCCATCATCGGTCTGGCCAACATCGCGGGCAGCCTGCTCGCTGGCGCCAGCGTCTCGCGCTTTCGCAGCAAATCCATTCTGGCGCTGATGTACGCATCGCGCGCCGTGCTCATCGGCGTCTATCTCTTGGCCCCGAAAACCGAGCTCACGTTCTACCTGTTCGCAGCGGGCCTGGGGCTGACATGGCTGTCGACCATACCGCCGACCGCGGCGATCGTCGGCAAGTTGTTTGGGGTCCGCTATCTGGCAACCCTGTTCGGCTTCGCACTGCTGGCGCACCAGATCGGCGGCTTCCTCGGCGCGTACCTGGGCGGCGTGTCGATCGTCGCAACCGGCAGTTACCAGTGGATGTGGTACGCAGACATCGCTTTGGCGGCGGCCGCGGCGTTGATCAATCTGCCGATCCGCGAAGCGCGATTCGGCCCGCTGTCGCCACAGCCTGATTGCACCGACGCTACCGCACGGAGGAATCGACCATGGATGAGCGTTACATCGGCGCCGGCTTCGACGAGTTCCGCTGGCCGCGTCCGGTGCGGGCGGGAGACGAATTGCGCGTCGAATGCGAGATACTCGAGGTGCGGTCATGGAAATCGCGGCCAGAGCAGGGGTTGATCAAGGTCAAGACTACCGCGCTCATCCAGGATGGCGCGGTGGTGCAGATGTCGATCGGCAACCTGATCGTGCCGCGCCGTTCGCCGGCGCAACCCATTTGACGCGCCGGCCGCTAGCACCCGGGCAAAGGTCCCCAGCACAAATCGCGCAACGACCGACCTGCAACAAACCCGAATTTCGTTCCGAAGGCCATTGAAACGCGCGCTTCGCGTACCAAGCTAACGTGTAATTCACCCGGCGGGCAACCAACCTTGGCATTTCTCGTTGTTGCGGGTATCGCCGCGCTGTTCGTCGCGTGGCTGGTCACCCAACCCCTTGTTCTCGAAGCGCGCCGCCGACGCCTGCGGCAACGGCCGTTTCCTGCCGCATGGAGCGAAATTCTCAGGCGGCGCATGCCGTATTTTTGGCGGCTGCCGACGGACCTGCAGTTGCAACTCAAGGGACATATCCAGGTCTTCGTGTCGGAAAAACCCTTCGTCGGTTGTGGGGACCTGGCCGTCACCGACGACATGCGCGTGACCATCGCCGCGCAGGCATGTCTGCTCGTTCTCAACCGGCGCCCGCGCTACTACCCCAACCTGAGCCAGATCCTGATCTATCCCGGCGCGTTCATTGTCGACAAGGTGCGCACCGACGGCATCGGCATCCTGCAGGAGCAGCGCCAGGTGCTGGCTGGCGAATCGTGGTCGCAGGGACAGGTGATCCTGTCGTGGACGGACGTCGTCGAAGGCGCGGCGGTGGCGGACGATGGCCGCAATGTCGTCATTCACGAATTTGCGCACCAGCTCGATCAGGAATTCGGTCACGCCAACGGCGCGCCGATCCTCGCCCGGCGGCAGCACTATCAGAGCTGGTCACGCGTGTTGCGCGACGCGTTTTCGCGATTGCAGGAGCAGGCACGCCTGGGCGAACTCTCGCTGCTCAGTCATTACGGTGCGACCGACCCGGCCGAATTCTTCGCCGTCGCCTCGGAAGTCTTCTTCGAGCAGCCGGAGCGACTGGCGGTCGAAGATTCCGCGCTCTACGCGGAGTTGCACCGCTTCTATCGCGTTGATCCGCTAAGCTGGTAGGCTGGCGGTATCAAGAGCGGATCATCTACGTCGGGATCGCCTTTCTCGCTGCTCGTCGCGACGACGCAGGCGCTGACCCGGGTGTCGCGCCACTTGAAAACCGTACGGCGAACGGCCGGTCGCCGGCCGGTTTCAGCTAGATGTTGGCCTTGACCCATCCGAGCAGACTGGCCAGATTCATCGCTCCCGATTGTCGCGCCACTTCGCGGCCGCCCTTGAACGCGATGAGTGTGGGTATGCCGCGGATCCCGAAACGCGCGGCGATATCCTGCTCGACTTCGGTGTTGAGCTTGGCGAGACGGACCTGCGGCGAGAGCTTTGCGGCGGCCTGTTCATACGCCGGCGCCATGCTCACGCACGGGCCGCACCACGGCGCCCAGAAATCGATGACAAGCGGCAAATCATTCGAGGCCACCTGGTGGTCAAAGTTGGCTCGCGCGAGTTCGAACGGATGACCGGTGAACAACTGCTGCTTGCAGGCGCCGCACGTCGGCGCATCCGTGAGCCGCGCTCGCGGTACACGGTTGGTCGTGTTGCAATGCGGACAGACGACGTTTATCTGGTCGTTCATGCAGTGATTCGAGCCGGACCGCGGGCAGCGGAAATGGTCGCAAACAGCGCTGTGATACTACAGGATAACCCCCTGCGAGGATCCGCCACGCTTCCGCCCCTTGCCACATGCGTTGTCGGGAACCGCGGGTTTAAACCGCGGCGGAGTAAACTATTGGCCAGCGACCCACCGGGGAAAATGCCCGTCTCGGCCCTGTACGAGTCGCGCTCGCACACACGGCACAACGACGCATGTGAGGAAGTCATGAACCAGGCCGCAGCCGGCGATACCGTCAACATCCTGTACGGCAAGACCGGCCTCGATATCCGGCTGCCGCGCAACGCGCGCGCGACAGTCATCGGCAAGCGGCCGATGCCGAAGCTGCGCGATCCGCGCGCTGCGGTGCGGGCTGCGCTGGCGCAGCCCATCGGTGCTGCCTCATACGGCACGCTGGTGCGCGGACGCAAGAGCGCGTGCATCCTGATTTGCGATATCACCCGTCCCGTTCCGAACCATCTGTTCCTGCGCCCACTGATCGAGGGCATGCTCGTTGCGGGCATGTCCAAGGATCGCATCACGGTGCTAGTCGCCACCGGCCTGCATCGACCGAACGAAGGCGACGAGCTCGCCGAAGTCGTCGGCGACCCGTGGGTATTCGAGACGGTGCGCGTCGAGAATCATTTCGCGCGCGACGACGCGGCGCACGTCGATTTCGGCTTCACTTCCGGACGACGCACGCCGGTCAAGCTGGATCGCCGCTTCGTCGAGGCCGAGCTGCGCATCGCCACGGGCCTCGTCGAACCGCATTTCATGGCTGGCTATTCGGGTGGCAGGAAAGTCATCGCCCCCGGGGTTGCGCACGCCGACACCATCCGCACCTTTCACAGCGCGCGCTTCATGGAAGACCCGGCGGCGATCCAATGCAACCTGGCCGGCAATCCGCTGCACGAAGAACAGCTTGAAATCGTGCGCATGCTCGGCGAGGTGTACGCGGTCAATACCGTCATCGACGACGAGCGCGATCTGGTGCACGTCAATTTCGGCGAGGTGATCGAAAGCCACCTCACCGCGGTGGCGTTCGTCGCGGAGAGCACGCGCGTGCCGGTCGGGCGTCGCTTCAAGACGATCATGACGTCGGCGGCGGGCCACCCCCTCGACAAGACCTACTACCAGACCGTCAAGGGCATGGTGACGCCGCTGGACATACTCGAGCCGGGCGGCAGGTTGCTCGTCGCGTCGGCCTGCTCGGAGGGCTTTGGCTCGCCGGAATTTCGCGCGGCGCAAGCTCGACTGCGCCGACTCGGTCCCGATGCGTTCCTGCAGACGCTGCTCGCCAAGTCGCTCGCCGACGTCGACGAGTGGCAGACTGAAATGCAGTTGAAGTCGATGAGGGCGGGCAGTGTCGGCCTCTACACGACGGGACTGGACGACGAGGAGCGCAGCCTTACCGGGGTCGGCAGCATCGATGCAATCGACGCTGCGCTCGCTGCGGCCATGACGAGCGCGGGCGACAACGCGATCGCGGTCATTCCCGAAGGTCCGTATGTCGTTCCCGTCGTCGGCTGACGCCGCGGCGCTGCCGCCGCCGTCCGCGCTGACAATCCACCTCGATCTCGTCGGCGGCATCAGCGGCGACATGTTCATCGCGGCGATGGTCGATGCGTTGCCTGCCCTCGCCGCTCCGGTGCTCGGGGCCCTGGCCGCGGTGCGCCCGGTCGGAGCTCCGGCGGCGATATTCGAGGAAACGTCGACCGGAGGCTTGCGTGCGCGTCGGTTTGGCGTTGCAGCTCCGACTAGTGGCGCCGCGTATCGTGCTGCCGTTGCCGAGCGTGCCGGTGCGAACGCCGGCGTTGCCTGGCATGCTGGAACCGCGTATTCGGCGCTGCGCGAAGGACTCGACCGCGCACCATTGTCTGCGCCGACGCGCCGCCATGCGCTGGCGCTGCTGGCGTTGCTCGCCGAGGCCGAAGCGCGCGTGCACGGGATCCCCATCGCGGAAGTGCATTTCCACGAGCTTGGCGACTGGGATTCATTGCTGGACATAGTCGCGGCGGGTTGCATCGCCGCGCAGCTCGAGGGCGCGCAATGGAGCGCTTCAGCGCCGCCGCTTGGCGCGGGGACGGTACGTACCGCGCATGGCTTGCTGCCAGTGCCGGCACCCGCCACCAGTCTGCTGTTGACCGGTTATCCGTGGCACGACGACGGCATCGCCGGCGAACGGGTTACGCCCACCGGCGCCGCGATCTTGCGCCATCTCGTCCCTGCTGCGGCATGCGCCGCGCGTCGCGACGCTGGCCGCTTGCTATGCGTCGGCTCCGGCGCGGGCACGCGCTCGCTGCCCGGCTTGCCGAACATGGTGCGCGTCATGGTCAGCGAGCGCAGCGCGCAGTCGAACCGCGACGCTGACGGCGACATCGTAGCGATACTCGATTTCGAAATCGACGACATGACCGGCGAGGAAATCGCGCTCGCCGCCGACCGTCTCCGCGCCGAAACTGGCGTGCTCGACCTGTCGATCGGCGCGCGACAGGGCAAGAAGGGGCGGCAGCTCGCCGACTTCCGCCTGCTGGCGCTGCCGCAGGCGGCCGCCGCGATCGCGCAAGCCTGCTTCATCGAAACGACGACGCTGGGCCTGCGCCTGCGCGAGGAGCAGCGGCGGATCCTGCGCCGTGCCGAGTTCGTTACCACCGTCGACACCGCAACGGTCAGGGTCAAGATCAGCGAGCGGCCCGGCGGCAAACTGACCGCAAAGGCGGCGCACGACGACGTCGCGAGCACGCGCGGACTCGGTGCGCGTCGCAAGACGCGCGTCACCGCGACGCGGCGCGCACTCAAAGGTGGCGTCAAATGAGATCGAACGGCAGTCCGGAGCGCGCGTGCCGTGGCGCGGCGCGCAAAGGTACGCAAGCTTGAATGCGGCACTGACCGGCAACGCGCTGCTCGCGCAGCTCGTCGCCCGGCTCGATCAGCACGATCGGCTCGCGGTCGCGGTCAGCGGCGGCGTCGATTCAATGACGCTCGCGCACGTCGCGTGGCGCTTCGCGCGGACCCGGGTCACGATGTATCACGCGACCGGTCCCGCGGTTCCGGCCGCGGCACGCGGCCGCGTGGAGGTGCATGCGGCCGAGCAAGGCTGGCCGCTGCTCCTGCTCGATGCCGGCGAGCAGCGCGACGCGCGCTATCGCGCCAATCCCGTCGACCGCTGCTACTACTGCAAAACCAATCTGTACGCGCGCATTCGCCAGGCCACGCCGGATCCGATCGCCTCCGGAACCAATCTCGACGACCTGTCGGATTTCCGTCCCGGCCTGCGCGCCGCGACCGAGCGCGATGTCGTGCATCCCTACGTGGAGGCAGGCATCGGCAAAGCGCAGGTGTACGCTCTTGCGTCAGGGCTCGGGCTCGACGACCTCGAGCAGCTGCCGGCGCAGCCTTGCCTCGCCAGCCGCGTGGAGACCGGCATCGCGATCGCACCCGAAGATCTGGCCTTCATCGACGCGGTGGAAACCGAACTCGCGGCGTTGTTCGGCCACATGAGTGTCCTGCGCTGTCGCGTGACGCACGGCGGCATCGTTATCGAACTGGCCGACTCGGACGGCGCGTCAGTCGCCATCGCCCACGCTATCGGGACGCACGCGTGCCGCCGTGAACAACGCACCTTTGCTGGCGTGCGACCATACTCGCGCGGCGCCGCGTTCCTGCGTCGGGCGGGCAATGCCTGAGTTCCGCCTCGACTGGGAGCGGGCCGCGCGCACCGGAACGAGCGAAGCCGTCCTGTGCGAACCAAAGTCCACCGCACAGATCGACGCGATCGTTGCGCACGCGTCCGAACGCGGGCACCGCCTGCTGCTGACCCGACTCGGGTCTCGCAAGTTCAGCCGTCTTGCGCCGAGCTCGCGGGACGCACTCGATTACGACGCCGAGTCGCATACCGCGATTCTAGGCGGGACCATCGTCGCCGCCTTCACCGCCAGGGTCGCCATCGTCTGCGGTGGCACATCGGACTTAGCCGTCGCGCGGGAGGCCGCACGCACGCTCGCATTTGCCGGCGAAGTGGCAACGCTGCTCGCCGACGTCGGTGTCGCCGGGCTGTGGCGTCTCACCGAACAACTCGAGGAGATCCGTCGCCATCGCGTCGTTATCGTCGTTGCCGGGATGGAGGGCGCGCTGTTCAGTGTGCTCGCAGGACTCGTGCCGTGCGCGGTGATCGCGGTACCGGTTTCGGTCGGCTATGGCGTGGCACGTGGGGGACGGACCGCGCTGCATGCCGCGCTGGCAAGCTGCGCGTCGGGCCTCGCGGTGGTCAACATCGACAATGGCTTCGGCGCGGCGCACGCCGCGCTGCGCATACTCGCCAATCTGCCACCTGCGGCCTAGGCGGATCGGGATATTGCCGGCAGCACGAAGTCGAGGACGTGTTGCACGAACTGCTGCGGCTGCTCGATGTAGGCGCAATGCGCAGTACCCTCGATCGGAATCCATGCGGCGTCGGGCAATGCCTTCGCGAAGTCCGCGCACAACCTTGCCGGAAACAGCAGGTCTTCGGTCCCGCCCAATACCAGCGTGCGCGCGCACAGCTGCGCCAGTGGCACACCGCCGAACTCGGCGATGGCGCCGACCTGCCTGCGAAACGCCTCCGCACTTTGCGGATACGGATACGTGACTGCCAGTCGCAGTGCAACTTCCACCATCTTGCGGTCGTCGAAAAACCCGGCGCTGAATATCCAGTAGAAGAAATTGCGGAACCAGGCCTTTGGGTCCGCGCCCTGGTCGAGCGCGGCCGCCAGATCCATGAACAGGTCGTTGTTGCGCCGGGAATTGCGCGCCGCGGTCGATGCGAGGAGCAGGCGCTCGACCAGCTCCGGGTAGCGCGTGGCGAGGTCCTGTGCAATGAAGCCGCCCATCGAATACCCGAGGACACTGAGCGAATTCAATCCCAGATGGCGAACGAGAGCTACGCAGTCATCCGTCATCCTGCGGATGCTGTTCGGCGCCTCCTGCGGCACGGTGCGCCCGACACCGCGGTTGTCGCAGGTGATGACGCGGCAGCGCTTCGCGAGCAGCGGCACGATCGGCAGCCAGCTTTGCGAGTCCGCAGCAAGGCCTCCGATCAGGAGCAGCGGCGCGCCCTCGCCGCGCACTTCGTAGTAGAGCTCGACATCAGCGAGCGCGAGTGTCGGCACGGGTTCTACCCGCTATTTCAATGCGCAGCATCGTCCTGCTACTGCCAGCCCAAGCCACTGAAACCTGGCCACCATCCCCACGTCACCGATGCATCCTGCTTGTCCGCGAGGTTGATGTTCGCATCCTGCTTGAAGTAACCCGCTTCGGGGTTGTACGCCGGCAGATTGTTCTGCGCACGCAGACGCGTGTAGGCCTGATACTCCTTGTCCGTGCCGACCCAAAGGCGGTTGTCGGCCGCGTCGGGGTAGACGAAATAGTTCTTCATGTTCTGGGAGACGACCGTCACCTGGCCGGCGGGAAGCCGCTGGAGATGCGCCTTCTGCTCAGGCGTGCTCGCAGCGATGTTCTTGAAGCCCGCCTGGGTCAGCAGATTGGTGGGCAACGGCGGCGGCACCGGAGGCGCTCCGGCGCAACCGACGAGCAGCAACAGCGCGCATGCGCTGGCAAAATAGATCGTGGTGGCAATAATCTTCAAAGTGTATTCAATCCGGATGAGCAGCAATGAACTGTCAGCGCTTGCAATCGTGCCGGCGCCGACGCACGGATCGGATTATCGCCGTTTCCCGCGTCGATGGGCACTAGCGGCCGTCCTTCGGCCGCCGGCGGCGAGCGCGCTGTCATCGAAACCAGATCTTGACCTGGCGCTTGGACCCATGCGATGACTGCACCCGAATTGACCGGCGTCTATCCAATCCTTTACGCGTACTTCTCGGTCGCGAGCCCCAGGAACGCGATGCCTGGTGCGCCCGCGGCGCCGGGTGTCGAACAGCACGAAGTCGAACCCGATCGTCCCGACAGATCGACGAACCAGGGTGAATTGAAATTGATGAGTGGTCCGAAAACAGTCTTGGGCTGAGCGATTGGCGCACGGTGTTGAGCGAGATCATGTCGACGCCTCCAAATGACTGGCTGCTTTCCAATAGTAGTCTTCGACTTCCCGCAGATGACCGCGCATCGCTGCCGCGGCTCCATCGGGATCGCGCCCCAGGATCGCATCGTAAACGCGGCGATGTGCCGCCGCAGCCGCACCCTTGGCTCCGCGCACCTGGACCGAGGTTGCGCGCTGTTCCCTTAGCCACTCGCCCAGTGCGCTATGCAGGGCGATCAGCACCGGGTTGTCCGACATTTCTGCGATGCGAAAGTGAAACAGCATGTCGGCCGCAATCGCCCGGTCGCGCTGTCTCGACAAGCGGTGGTCTTCCATCGCCGCGAACAATGGCCGCAGGCGCTCAGGCGTGGCACGACTCGCGGCGTCGCGCGCCAGCGCGCACTCGAGCAACATTCGGGCTTCCTGGAAATGCCGGACTCCATCGGGCGCCGCGAGCAACTGCCGCGCGGCCCCCGAGAGACCACGCACCAGACTGCGCGCCGTCGGTCGCGTGACGCGCGCGCGTTCTCCTGCCGCAAGCGCGACCAGTCCCATGCGCTGCAACACGAAAAGCGCTTCCCTCACCGAGCCGCGACCAACCCCGAATGTGACCATGAGCTCCCGCTCCGAGGGCAGCCGGTCGCCAGGCGCAAGCTCACCGGAGAGCATGGCTTCTTCCAGATGGCGCACGATTGGTTCGTAACGGCGCGCTTTGAGACGGACGGTAGTCATGGCCAGGCAATCCGGCACGGCGAGAGCGCAGTCCATTGGTATGACAAGTGGTATTATAGGTCGGAGGCGCCGCTGGTGTGCGCCCTATTTTTTGAGGGAGTCCGTCATGCACAAGATCGTCCTATCACTGCTCGCCATGTCCGTGCTCCTGCCGATCGGCTCGAACGGGTTTGCGGAGACGCTGAAATTCGCGCACGTGTACGAGGTTTCCGAGCCGTTTCACAAGCAGGCGCTGTGGGCGGCCGAGGAAATCAAGAAGCGCACTGCAGGCCGCTACGACATCCAAGTCTTTCCTGCATCGTCGTTGGGTAAGGAGCAGGATCTCTACCAGGGGCTGGCGCTGGGCTCGGTCGACATGGCTTACACCGGCAGTTTCTATGCCAGTCGCGACTACGGTCCGATGGCGCTGGCCAGCGCGCCATTCATGTTTCGTGACTATGCGCACTGGACGGCGTTTCGCGACAGCCCTATGTACAAAGAAATCAGGGAAGCGTACACGGCCAAGACCGGCAATCAGGTGCTCGCGCTCGTTTACTACGGCGATCGCCACGTGACTGCCAACCGCCCGGTACGCGTTCCCGCCGACATGAAGGGGATGAAGTTTCGCACGCCCGATTCGCCGCTGTACACGCTCTTCCCAAAGGCGGTCGGCGCCAACCCGACACCGATAGCGTTCGCGGAAGTCTATCTCGCGCTGCAGAACGGAACCGTCGACGGTCAGGAGAATCCGCTGCCGACGATCCTTGCCAAGAAATTTTACGAAGTGAACAAGAATATTTCCCTGACGGGACACATGACCGACAGCCTGGTGACGCTGGTTGCACCGGGCGTCTGGAAGAAGCTTTCTCCCGCCGACCAGAAAATCTTCCAGGAAGTGTACGCGGAAGCGGCGCTCAAGATCACCGACGAGATTCGCGCGCTGGAAGCACAACTGGCCACCGATCTGGCGACTAAATACGGCGCCAACGTGATCACGGTCGATCGCAAGCCATTCAGGGAGGCCGTGGCCAAGGAGTTGCAGGCGGCGAATCTGCCGTGGACGCCGGAGCAATACCAACGCGTGCAGGCGATCAAGTAAATCGATGGCGCTGTACCCGGACAGCGGGCGCGAGCGCAGCGTCGCGCCACAGGTACTGCGCGATATCGTTGCCGCTGTCTTCTCCAGCTGCGCGATGCGCGCAGCCGACGCTCGTTTGCTCGCTGATGCGCTGGTCGACGCGGACCTTCGCGGCATTCACTCGCATGGCGTGCTGCGGGTACCCGACTACGTCGCCAAGCTGCTGACCGGCGGCGTCGATCCTCGCGGCACGCCGCGCATTGTGTCCGAACGTGGCGCAGTGCTGGTTGCCGATGGCGGCAACAGCATGGGCCAGGTCGGCGCCACATTTGCGATGGGACTCGCCATCGCGCGAGCGCGCGATACCGGCGTGGCCGTGGTCACGCTGCGCGGCAGCAATCACTGCGGGGCAATGGATCGGTACGCGCGCATGGCACTGGCCGAGGACATGATCGGCATCGCCACGACCAATGCCTTGCCGACCATGGCGCCGTGGGGCGGCGCAGACAAGCTGATCGGCATCAATCCGCTCGCCTTCGCGGCGCCCGCGGGAACGGAAAAGCCGTTCGTGCTCGATATGGCGTTTGGCGCCACCGCCCACGGCAAGATGCGAGTCTACGCGCAGAAAGGGCACGCGTTGCCCGAAGGCTGGGCGTTTGACAGCGACGGCCTACCGACCACCGACGTCGCGAAGGCATTGACGGGCCTGATCCGGCCAATCGGCGAATTCAAGGGCGTCGGGCTCGCACTGATGACCGGCATCCTGTCCGCCGTCCTGTCCGGTGCCGCGTATGGCGAAGTATACGGCAACATGGTCGATGGCGCCGTTGCCGGCGCCGATGGTCAATTCTTCATGGCCCTCGACATTCGCGCCTTCGAGCAAATAGATCGGTTCAAGTCCCGTATCGATGCATTGGTCTGCGCAGTCCGAAGCAGTCGCCGGGCACCCGGCGTCGACCGCCTGTACGTCCCGGGGGAAATGGAGTTCGATTTTGCGACCGAGCGGAAGCACAACGGCATTCCTCTCAACGACCGCACGCTTGGCGACATCGCGATTGTCGCGCGTGAGCGCGGAGTTGCCGTTCCGGCTGAATGGTCGACGCCTTGACCGGTTACAAAGGCGGGGCCCGCGAACAACGCTAGGTTTTCAGGGCGGCGATATCCGCCGCGGAAAAGCCCCAGTCCGCGAGCGCTTCCGCGCCCCGCGCTCCGCGTTCCGGCGGCGCGTTGCGGATAGCGCCTGGCGTGCGCGAGAAGCGCGGCGCCGGCGCCGGCTGATCGACACCGGACACACTGACGTAAGCATCGCGTGCGCGATGGTGGGGGTGCGTGCGTGCTTCCGCAAACGTGAGGACCGGCGCGAAGCAGGCATCGCTTCCCTCGAACACGAGACACCACTCGTCGCGCGACTTTTGGCGAAAGAGTTCGGCAAAGCGACGCCGCAATTCGGGCCAGCGGGTACGATCGTGCTGCGCCGGAAGTGCCTCGCCGGTGAGGCCGAGACGCGCGAGCAACTCGGCGTAGAACTTGGGCTCGATTGCGCCGATAGCGACGTGCTTGGCGTCGCTCGTCGCATACACGTCGTACCATGGCGCGCCGGTATCGAGCACGTTGGCGCCGCGAATGTCGCTCCAGGTACCGGCCGCCATCATGCCCCAGAACATCGTGGTGAGCAGCGAAGCGCCCTCAGCCATCGCGGCGTCGACGACCTGGCCCTTGCCAGAGTTGCGCGCTTCCAGCAAGGCGCTGACCACTCCGAAGGCGAGCAGCATGCCGCCGCCGCCAAAGTCGCCGACGAGATTGAGCGGCGGGACCGGCGCTTCGCCCGCGCGGCCGATGGCGTGCAGCGCGCCGGAGAGCGCAACGTAGTCGATGTCGTGACCGGCGCGCGCCGCCAGCGGACCATCCTGGCCCCACCCGGTCATGCGCCCATAGACCAGGCGCGGATTGCGCGCGAGCAAACGATCGGGGCCGAGGCCCAGCCGCTCCATCACGCCCGGGCGAAAACCCTCGATCACCGCGTCGGCTTTGTCGGCGAGCTTTAACGCTGCGTCGATCCCGTTCGGTGATTTCAAGTCCAGCGCGACCGAGCGACGACCGCGCAGCATCACGTCGGACCAGCGTTCGCGATCCAGTCCCAGTCCCGGATCGCTCATCCTGTCCACGAGCAGCACGTCGGCGCCCATGTCGGCGAGCATCATGCCGCAGAATGGAACCGGCCCGATCGCCTCCAATTCGAGCACCTTGATTCCGGCTAACGGTCCCATGAATGCCATCCGACCAGGTGGGGTATCGGCGACACTCGCCGCGGACCCTGCATGTTACAGCGTCGAATTGACCGCGCCGCCGTCGATGAGCAGGTTATGTCCGACGATGAAGCCGGCGTCGGCGCTGCACAGGAAGGCGCAGGCTCGGCCGAATTCATCGGGCGTGCCGAAGCGCCCGGCGGGCACCTCCGCCATGCGCGCCTTGGCGAAGGCGTCGTAGTCCTGCCCGGCCTTGGCGGAGAGTTTGCGCAGCCCGTCGACCTGGCGATCGGTCGCGAACGGGCCCGGCAGCAGGTTGTTGATGATGACGTTGTGCCTCGCCACCTGGCGCGAGAGCCCGGCGACGAAGCCGGTGAGACCGGTGCGCGCGCCGTTTGACAGGCCCAGATGCGCGAGCGGCGCTTTCACCGAGCGCGAGGTGATGTTGACGATGCGCCCGAAGCGTCGCGCGATCATGCCGTCGACGACCGCTTTGATCAGCATGATCGGCGTGATCATGTTGTCGTTGACTGCCTTCATCCAGACGGCCTCGTTCCAATCGCGAAAATCGCCGATCGGAGGCCCACCGGCGTTGTTGACCAGGATGTCGGGTTCGGGACATGCGGCAAGCACCGTGGCGCGCCCTTCCGGCGTGGTGATGTCCGCCGCAATCGCAGTCACCGGAACGCCGGTTTCGCGCCGGATCGCGTCGGCGGTCGCCTCCAGTGTGGCGGCGGTGCGCGCGTTGATCACCAGCTCCACGCCTTCGCGCGCGAGCGCCAGCGCGCACCCGCGACCGAGTCCCTGGCTGGCGGCACAGACGATTGCCTTCTTGCCCTTGATTCCGTAATCCATGGTCCATTGTCCGTCGCGCTACGCCGCCGCGCGGCGCTGTTGTGCCAGATCGGAGGGCGGCGGTTTGTGAAACTCTCCATCTTTCATGATCGCCAGCAGACGTTCGCGACGCTGCAGGATGCCGACGTCGGCCAGTGGATCGCCGTCGACGACGAGCAGGTCGGCTAGGAAGCCGTTGCGGATCTGCCCCAGTTCGTTGGGCCGGCCCATGATTTCGCCGCCCCACTTGGTCGCGGCGACGATCGCCTCCATCGGCGTGAACCCAAGCAGGTTCACGAAATATTCCAGGTCGCGTGCGTTCTGCCCATGTGGGTTCCACAGGAAGCCATAGTCTCCGCCGGGCAGGACGCGAATGCCGCGGCGATGCAGGTCGCGCATGCACTCCACGGTCGCGTCGAGTTCGCGCGCGATGCGCGCCTTGCTCTGCGGGCTCGACGGCAAGCCGTACTTGCCGGCTTCGTGCAGCCGCGTCCAGGTGACGCCGAGCGCGGGGGCCACGAACACGCGATCCTTGGCCTCCTCCAGCATGTCCTTCGCCTTCTCGTCGGCAAAGGTCGCGTGATAGATGACATCGACGCCGTGCCGGACGCACAGCTGGACGGCCTCGGCACTGCGCGCATGCGCGGCAAGTCGCCGGCCGTGGCGTCGCGCGACGTCGGTCACGGCCGCGATCTCCTCTTCCGTCATCAACGTCTGGCCAGAGGGGATGGCTGGCGTCGACGTATCGCCCGAGGGGACGATCTTGATAATGTCGACACCGTCGCGGCACACTTCGCGCGCGGCCTTGCGGAATTCCAGCGGACCGTCACAGGGCCGCGTATACATTGCTTCGCCAGGATCATTGTGCGCATCGCGCAGGTCACCGACGCCGCCGGTGACCGTGAGCTGCACGCTGGCCGCCAGTAGCCGCGGACCGGGAATATCGCCGGCATTGATCGCGTTGCGCACCACGACGTCCAGGCGCGGCTTGGTCGCTGCCGCGCTGAAGCACGCGGTAAAACCCTGGTCGAGATAGAGTTTGGCGTGCCGCACCGAGAGTAGCAGGTGCTCCTCGATGGGCAGCGTGCTGAACGCATGCGGCGTCGCCTGGTCGACGAAACTCAGATGTGCGTGCGGCTCGATCAGGCCCGGCATTAGCGTGGCGCCGGCGCAGTCGACCGTTCGTGTCGCTGTCGACGGGCGCACCCTGCCCGGCACGCTCACGTCGACAATGCGTTGGCCGTCGACCAGGACGTCGCCCATGTACGGCTTCGCTCCGGTAGCGTCGATGATTCGTGCGTTCGCGAACAGAATCGCGGTCATGGTCGATCTCCTGCTGCGCATCGGCGTGGCGCGCGGCATCTGACGCGCCGAACGACCGATGCTGCCTGGCAAGCCGGCGCATTCGCCGGCAGAAAGTCGTTGCTGTAGTACTCCGTGATCACTGGCGCGCCGCCTGCGCCAGCAATGTTCTGTCGATGATGCTACTCCTCCTGTTGGTTGACTGAGGATACCGGTTTGCAGCAAGTATGTTCGTGCTGGTAGACCGAAGTCTCGATTGCGCTCACGCCCGCACCGGGCAATTCGCGCAAACCCGACGCTAGCGACTCGCCGGCAGCTTCCACGTCCGCCGCGGAACTGCCTTCGATCAGCACGATCCAGGTCGGCACCAGCGTGGTGTCGGCCCGCGCTTTTTTCTCCGCCGTCTCGACCTTGCTGATGGCTTCGTCGGCGAGGCAGAAATGCACTCCGGCAATGCCCTTGCGTTCGACCAGCGGCGGCAACAGTCGCAGCGTCACTGCGTCGACGACAACCGCGCGCCGGGCCGGCGCAACGTCGAAGCGCTGCGTGAGCATGAATCCACCCTGCCCTACGCCGCTTGTATAGGCAACGCGACAGATCGAGCGCGACACGTGCAAAAACGACGGGACGACGCGCCGCGTCCATGCGGACGGCGCGTTGAGGCGACTGAGGTACTCCGGCCCGCCCAGTACTTCGGCGCTGTCGGCTTCGTACAGGTTGAAATATTCGGGAGCACCCGCGAGCGCGATGTAACGTCGACCGATGCGGAATCCGGGGATGCCCACGCGCTCCGGCATGTGCTCGCGATTGTGCCACTGATAGAACTCCTCCTTTGCCGCCGGCCGCAAATCGTGCCAGATGCATACCGCGCCCAGTCCGGAAAGACTCATCGCATCGCCCTCAGTACGCCGCTGCCGCGGAGAAATTCGACCGCCTGCCGGCCAGCGGTTGCCGGCTCGCCCTCGTCGATGGCAACCGCGTACCCGCGCTGGCGCGTATCGGCGCAATGCACTGCAGTTCGTCGACGCCAGGGAGCGTCAAGGCTCGGCAACACATATTTCCAAATGGATTTCAAAGAGGATCTTGCTTTCACATTATTTCGTTCGGATGCTAGAGTCAAACAGTTCCATCACCCTGTGAGGAAGCAATACGCCTTGCTCACAGTGCTTCCGAGGCGACTCCGGACTGCAGGCGCAAAGGGGAATAAACGCTTGAATCGATACGATTTGACCGGGAAGAACGCGATCGTCACCGGCGGCGCAGGCGGCTTCGGAACAGCGATCGCCAGGCTCCTGGTGGCTTCCGGCGCCGTCGTAAGTCTCTGGGATTCGTCCGCCGACGGCCTGGAGGAGACAGTCGCCAGTTTCGACCGCGAAAGGGCGGCGCGGCTCACCGGTCGCTGCGTCGACATCACCGACGCCGACGCCGTGCAGGCAGCGGCCGACGAGGATCGCGCACGGTTTGGCCGCATCGACGTGCTGGTCAACAACGCCGGCATCCTGGGCCCGTTGCTGCCACTTTGGGAAATTAGCCCCGCCGACATGCGCCGGGTGCTGGAAGTCAACCTGGTCGGCGCGTACTTGTGCATGCGCACCGTGCTGCCGATCATGCGGGCGCAGGAGGCGCGGCCGCACCGCGGCCACGTGGTCAACGTCGCATCCATCCAGGGCAAGGAGGGCATGCCGATGTCGGGCGCCTACAGCGCGTCGAAGGCAGGACTGATCTCGCTGACCAAATCGGCCGGCAAGGAACTCGCGCAGGACGCTATCTACGTCAACTGCATCACTCCGGCGGCTGCTGCCACTGCCATGTTCAGGTTGATCACGCCTGAGCGCAGGGAAGACATTCTGCGCAGGATTCCGATGGGCCGCCTGGTCGAAGTCGACGAGGTCGCGCAGATGGTGGCGTGGCTGGCGTCGGACGATTGTTCGTTCTCGACCGGCGCGGTGTTCGACCTGTCCGGCGGCCGCGCAACCTACTGACGACAGGCCCGTGGTCGCCGACCCTGCAAGCAAAGTCGCGCTGGTTACCGGCGGTCGCCGCGGCATCGGTCGCGGCATCGCCTGGGCACTCGCGCGCGCCGGATTCGACATCGTCATCGTCGACCTCGAGCAAGACGCCAATGCCGAAGTGACACTTGCCGGCGTCGCCGAACGCGGAACGCAGGCCCGTTTCGTGCGCGGCGACATCGGCGCAGTCGACAGTCATCGCGAACTGGTCGACACGGCGTGGTCCGCCTTCGGCACGCTCACCTGCCTGGTCAACAACGCCGGCGTGCAAACGCGCTATCGTGGCGACCTGCTCGACACGCCAGTCGAGAGCTACGACAGGGTAAACGATGTCAACGCTCGCGGTACGTTCTTTCTGACGCAGTGCGTGGCGCGGCGTCTGATCGCCACGCCGGCGCCAGACTGGACGCGCTCGATCGTGTTCATCTCCTCGCTCAGCGCGGTCTACGCGGCGCCGACCCAGGCCGAGTACTGCATCGCCAAGGCAGGCGTGTCGATGGCGGCGCAGCTCTACACGCTGCGCCTCGCCCCGCACGCCATTTCGGTCTACGATGTCCGGCCCGGCATCATTCGCACCGACATGACCGCCGACGCGACCGAGGACAAGGACGCGCTGTTCGCGCGGGGCGGCGTGCCGGTCCCACGCTGGGGAGAAGCCGACGACGTCGGCCGTGCCGTTGCCGTGCTTGCCTCCGGCGCGATTCCGTACGCCACCGGCACCGCGCTGTTCGTCGACGGCGGCTTCAACGTCAAGCGCTTCTGAATCCTAGCGGGCTCGCCGCAATCTGTTATGCGCGTTATAGCACCGACCTCGCATCGCGCATTGAGCAGAATTGGGCTTGAGGTTTCCGGAGATGAAGTCATTCCCAGCAGCTGGCCGCGATGGCCGTCGGTAATTTTTACAACAATACGGCGCAGCGCGGCGCGGCGACGATGTGCATCGGTTGCCGTTCGTCGACGCGCGGTCATCCGTGACCCATCGTGGCGCGTTATGTCCGGCATGAGCAACCATTACCCATGTAACCAAACGTTACCGCACTGTTTTGTCGCGATTCGCCTGGCGCATGCGCGCCAAATTTTCGCGCAACAATCCGGCTTCACCGAATTATCCGTCGTGCCGGACGCGGCGCGGCAGATTTTCAATCGGAAGTGAACATGAAAAATCAACGCCACAACGTCAATCGCATTCTGGCCCTGCTGGTTGGAGTCGCCGTTCTGGCGATGACCGGACTCGCGTCGGCCGACCCGCCGATGCGCGTCGCGCGTCTGGGATACACGGACGGCCCCGTCAGCTTTTCGCCGGCCGGCGAGAGCAACTGGGTCCTGGCGACCCTCAATCGACCGCTAGTGACGGGCGATCGCCTTTGGGCGGACGCTGGAGCACGCGTCGAATTGCAGATCGGCACGGCAGCGATTCGGCTCGGCGCGGCAACCAGCGTTACGCTGCTCAACCTCGACGATCGCGTCGCGCAGCTACAGCTCGCTGAAGGCACATTGAACGTTCGCGTGCGCCGCCTCGATCAGGGACAGGTGATCGAGATCGATACGCCGAATCTCGCGTACATGATCCTGCGCCCCGGTCAATACCGGATCAGCGTCGATCCCAACGGCAACGCAACCGAAGTCCGCACCGCCGCGGGACAGGCCGAGGTTTATGGCGAAGGGGCTACCTACGTCGTCGACGCTGGCAGAGCCTATCGCTTCTTCGGCACCGACCTGCGCGACTACGAGGACCTGGCATACCCCCGGATCGACGAGTTCGATCGCTGGGCAGCGCAGCGCGATCGCAGCTACGACAGTTCGATTTCCGCCCGTTACGTTTCGCGCGACGTCATCGGGTATCAAGACCTCGATGCCTATGGCACCTGGCGTGCCGTGCCGGAGTACGGCAACGTCTGGTTTCCTGCGCGCGTGCGCTCGGACTGGGCGCCGTATCGTGACGGGCATTGGGCATGGGTGGAACCGTGGGGCTGGACCTGGGTCGACGATGCGCCGTGGGGGTTCGCCGTTTCGCACTACGGTCGCTGGGCCAGCCTCGGCGACAGGTGGGGCTGGGTACCGGGCCCCGTCGCGGCACGCGCTGTGTATGCGCCGGCGCTGGTGGCATTCATTGGCGGCAACAATTTCCAGTTGTCGGTCGCGTCGGGTGGTGCGGTAGGCTGGTTTGCGCTTGGTCCGCGCGACGTTTATCGACCTGCCTACGCGGTGAGTCGCAATTACTTCACCAATGTCAATGTCAGCAATACGACGATCAACAATACCTACGTGACCAATGTCTACAACAATACCAATGTCAGCAACGTGACCTACGCGAACCAGCAGGTTCGCGGTGCGATAATTGCAGTTCCGACGACGGCGTTCGTCCAGTCGCGACCGGTGGCGCGCGCGGAGCTGCAAGTGCCGCGCGATTCGTTGGCTCGTGCTCCGGTCAATAACGTCGCCGCCATCGCGCCGACGCAGGTCAGCGTGTTTGGCGCAGCGTCCAGGGGCTCGACGCCGCCGCCCCAGGCGCTGGAGCGGTCCGTCATCGCTCGGAACGCGCCGCCGGCAGCACCGGTCGGATTTGCGGCCAGGGAGCAGGTATTGTCCCGTAACCCGGGCGTGCCAGTCGACGCGCCGGCACTTGCCGGCCTGCGCACCAGCGCACCGGTACCGGCGCCGAAGGTCGACGTCATCGCACCGGCCCGCAACGCGGGTCCCGTTGCCGCGCCGCCACCGCAGGGGGCCCAGGAGAGCGCGCGCAACAGGGGAGAACAAGCGGCGCCGCCGCAAGGCGCCATGATTCGGCAGGCGCAACCTCAGCCAGCGCCGCAGACGGCGCCGTCAACGCAGTCGCCGCAGCGTGGCTTGGGCCTGCAACAGGGTGGCCCGAGCGCGCCGCCGTCGCCGTCGCAGGGACCGGCGGCCGCGTCACCACCGCAACGCGGTGCGCCGCCGTCAGCGGGGGTGCCCCCGTCGCCACCCCAACCCGGTGGCAAATTCGAAGCAGGAACTCCGTCGGGCAATTCGCCGGTTGTTGTTCGCCCGCCGCAGGCGCCTGCACCCGCGCCGACGGCCCAGCCTGCCGACACGCGCGGCCGGCCCGAAACGCGTGGCCAGTCGGTCGTGCCCACACCAGTCATTGCCCCCCCCGCTGCCGTTCCTCCGTCGCCAGCAGTGGCCCCTCCGCCGCCGCTGATCCGACCGCCGCAGGGGGTTGCGCCGCCGCCGACTGCTGCCCCACTGCCACCGGCGATGACTCGCTCGCCGCCGGTAAACGCGCCCGCGCCGATGCCGGCAGTCCCGGACCAGCGCAACAAGCCGGACGCAGCCAATCAGCCGAGGCCGCCGGCGGCGGTTGCTGTGCCGCCGGTTGCGCCAGCCCCTCCGGAGCAGCAACGTGGTCGGCCCGAGCCCATAGCTGTGCCGAAACCGATGCCGCCTGCGAGTGCACCGGTTGCACCCGCGGCCGGCGTGCCGCTGCCGCCCCGCCAGGCTGAAATGCCGCCGCCCGGCGCGCCGCCGGTGAAAGTCGAACCGCGCGCGAACGAGCCGCGGTCGGCAGGCGACAAGAAGCGCGACGATCCCACCAAGGGCGACGAAGAACTAAAACACCGGTAGCTTTGGGGTGTGCGCGGCGAGCACAGTGCAACGTGCTTCCCCAGGGCGAAGGCGGTGCCGCGCTCGCGCGCCTGCGAGGGCTCATCGGCGCCAGCGCGCATTGACGATGCTCCTGCTCGTCGCTGCGACATTTGCGGGGCGCGCCACGGACGGTGCACGCTTCACCTTCGGCAACGGTAGGGAATGCCGCGTCTTCCAGCAGGCCCGAACGCGCCTGGCCGCCAAGATCAAACCGTGCCGGCTCGACAACCATCGCTTACGCCGAAGCGGCGGCCGCCGCGCGGCCCTCCGTCACCGCCATCGTTTGCGAACGCGCGGCGAATGAAGCGGGCTTTGCCCTTCAGATCGCGGACGACCTCGTCGGAGCGCTTCCAACCACGGCGATCAAGCTATTGAGGCTGCACAACGGTAACGCTCGGCCCAAACGGATCACGCTCCAAGCGGAGCTCGGGCTAGCGGCGTCGCTGGGACCGCCGCCGCGAGCGCAGCGCAAGCTGTCGGAATGCGCGGCATCATGCCCAGTGCCGAGTTTCGTCATCAGGGTTGTGCGTTTGGCCATGTCATCAGTCTCCGTTACAGATAATTGCGGCCCGCCGACAGAATTGCCTCAACTGCAGGCCTTGTTATTTGCCGCGTGGTTGCATGGACTGCGCGTCTGCCTCGGACTTGGTCAGCCATCAATCAACAGGGCGGTTCGATGACGACATATCGGAACCCCGCGGCTGATGCTAAATGGTACCGCACTGTTGATAGACCGAGCGTTGGCGGCACCTGGACAGGGGTCGGAGTTACCGCGGTGGCGCAGGCACTGCCGGGGCTGTCTGCGCACAAACGCAGCGCGCCGCAAGCGACACTACCGCCAAGCTCAGTCGCAGGTTCTTGCGCACCATGACTATCTCGCGGGTGAGTGCACTGGTTGCAGAAACCTCGGACAATCGCTACGTGCGCTGTCGCGCCAGTTCAGAACTTGGCGACGGCGCCGATCAGCGGCCCGCTGAAGGTCATGTCGGTGTTAGTTTGGTTGTGGTTGCGGGAGAAGTTGAGATAACGCCATCTGCCGCCGATGGAACTCCAGTCGAACTGGTACCCGACATAGGCCCAAGCCTGCCAGCTGTGGTCGGACCCACCTTTGCCGTAGTCGGCCTGTGCCACGCCTACCCAGCGCGGAGCCAACTGCGCCCTTACGCGCACGCCGCCGACGGCGTCGGTCCAGCTGTCCTTGGCATTGGCGCTGAATTCGCCGAGGGCCGTTGTATGCAGCGTAACGCCGTTGTTCAGGTTGTAGTAGCGCGCACCGCCATAGAGTTCGATGCGCGCATCACGTTCGCCCGCAACCTGATACGCGACGGCCAGGTCGCCGATCTGTGTCCTGAGCGTGGTATAGGTCCAGTCGCCAAAGATCGACCCGCGATCCGCGGTCCAATCTCCATAGGCCATGAACGCGGCATCGAGGTTGTCGAGAATCTCGCTGAAGCTGGTATGCGTGGATACGGTCACCGGATTGCTGGTGCGCGGATCGGTAAAAGTCAGGCACTGTTCACCCCGGATCCCCATAAGAACACGAACATCAAAAACAGCTTCGTGTTCGCCATCGCGGAAGCCTCAGGTGTCGGCGTGCCTCCTGCCGACTGCGCGCCTGCACCCTGCACTGAAACCCGACATCGCTGCGATCGTAAGGGCAACGAGAATCTTGCGCGTCATTTTTTCCTCACTATAGAATAAATCGAAGGACCACCGGCGCCACGCGTCGATCGCCCCCGCAAGGGCAAGACTACTTGCTGCCCGTGGGGTTGTGCAACTGCCGCGTGATCGGCACATGCGCGGTTCATCACGCTGGCCCCAAGCCTGTCGATGCCGTCGAGTGCATCGTCTGATAGCATCCGTGCATCGTAGTGGCCATCGAACTCGGGCGCCACGACCTTACGCTCGACCGGGGAACCCCAGCATGTCCCGTATTCTCACCGTAGGCGCGGCTCAACTCGGCCCGATCGCGCGCACCGATACGCGTGCCCAGGCGGTCGCGCGTCTGGTCGCGCTCATGCGGCTGGCGCGCCCGCATGGTTGCGACCTCGTGGTCTTTCCGGAATGCGCGCTCACCGCGTTCTTTCCGCATTGGTATTTCGATTGTCAGAATGATATAGACGCGTATTTCGAACGTGCGATGCCCAACGCCGCGACCCAACCGCTGTTCGACTGCGCGCGCGAGCTTGGCATCGGCTTCTACCTTGGCTATGCCGAACTCGCCCTCGAGCACGGCATCGCGCGGCATTACAACACCGCGATCCTCGTCGACAGTCGAGGCAGCATCGTCGGCAAGTACCGCAAGATCCACCTGCCGGGTCACAACGAACACGAGCCGTGGCGGCCGTTCCAGAACCTGGAAAAGCGCTATTTCGACGTCGGCAACCTCGGCTTTCCGGTCTTCCGCGCGTTTGGCGGCATTCTGGGCATGGCGATCTGCAACGATCGCCGCTGGCCCGAAACCTACCGCGTAATGGGACTCCAGGGCGTCGAGATGGTGCTGCTCGGCTACAACACGCCGGTGCACAACCCGCCGTCACCCGAGCACGACAACCTCGCGCACTTCCATAACGCACTGGTGATGCAGGCAGGCGCGTATCAGAACTCCTGCTGGGTGGTCGGTGTAGCCAAAGCCGGCGACGAGGACGGTGTGCGCCAGATCGGCAACTCGATCGTCGTGGCGCCATCGGGAGAGATCGTCGCCGCCTGCACGACCGAAGGCGACGAGCTCGCAGTCGCGCGCTGCGATCTCGATCTCACGCTGTCGTACAAGACCACGACCTTCGATTTCGCGCGGCATCGGCGGACGGAGGCCTATGGATTGATCGTTGAGCGTACCGGCGCGATCCTACCGCCGCTGTAGGCGCAAATCCTGACCTCAGATACTGTTCGCCCCGGCGCAGGCCGGGGCCCACGTTCGCCGCGCGGTCGAAAGACCAACTTGGATCCCCGCCTGCTCCGGGATGACGACGGCGGGTCGAGGGCGCGGTATCGCTATCTTATCGCTATCTTGTGCCCGCCGGCGGCCA
>JBDTLK010000028.1:0-28628 GCA_039934835.1 Edaphobacterium sp. (SeqCode)
CCCGGTTGGCGCAGCGGCGGCGGGCGGCGGAATGGCCATGGGCTCGCTCATCGCCCAAGTCGCCGGCGGAGGCGTTGGGGGCGCCGTGGTCATGTCGACTGGCTCAAGCCGACGATGAAAGGTCCCGACAGCGCGAAACAGGGTTGCAGCGTCGTTCGGCGGTGGCGCGCCAAGCGCCGGCGCCGCGCTGACATTGTCGCGGTCGCGTCGCGGTCAGGACGCGCGATTGCCGACCAGGGCCAGGAACTCTTCGCGAGTGGCGGTCGACTCCCGAAAGGTTCCCAGCACGGACGACGTGATCATCACCGAGTTCTGCTTTTCCACACCGCGCATCATCATGCACAAGTGGCGAGCTTCGATCATGACGCCGACGCCCTTGGCGCCAACGAGCTCGAGCACCGACTTCGATATCTGCTCGGTTAATCGCTCCTGCAGCTGAAGGCGACGCGCGTACATGTCAACCAGGCGCGCCAGCTTGGAGACTCCAAACACGCGCCCGTCCGGAATATAGCCGATGTGGCAGCGGCCGAAGAACGGCAGCATGTGATGCTCGCACATGCTGTATACCTCGATGTTCTTCACGATCACCATGCTGTTCGTTTCCTGCGTGAAGACCGCGCCATTGAGAAGGCGATCGATGTCGGTGCGATAGCCCGACGTCAGGAATTCGAACGCCGCCGCGACCCGGTGTGGAGTCTTCAGCAGGCCCTCACGTCGTGGGTCCTCGCCGATTTCAACGAGCAGCTCGTGTATCAGTGTCTCTATCTTGCGGGTGTTCATCTTGAAAGCCTTCCGGTGAGCGTCGAGCCGAATTGGCGTGGGAATCTGCGCATTGTCTCATCCGCGGCAAAGGAGAAGTCGCCTGTCGATCACCTGTCGACATGGCAACGCGCCGCTCTCCGATGCCGCGCAGGAGGTGCGATAATGCGCGGCTCCACAGCTTGCGACAGGGAGTGTGCGATGGGAACGATGATCGAACTCACGGCAGCCGATGGTTTCCGACTGGCCGCGTATCGCGCGGATCCGGCGGGAGCACCGCGCGGCGGGTTGGTGGTCGCGCAGGAAATATTCGGCGTCAATTCGCACATCCGGAGTGTCTGCGACGGCTACGCCGCCGACGGTTACCGGGTGATCGCGCCCGCGCTCTTCGATCGCTATGAAAAAGATGTTTCGATCGGCTATTCGGCAGAGGAGATCGCTCGCGGCCGTAAGCTCAAGGGAAGGGCGCAGACCGACGCCGCGCTACTCGACGTCGCCGCGGCGCGCGATGCGCTCGCGGGCAACGGCAAGGTCGGCATCGTCGGTTACTGCTGGGGAGGATTCGTCGCCTGGGTGAGCGCCTGTCGGCTTAGCGACTTCGCGTGCGCCGTGCCGTACTACGGTGGCGGTTTGCTCGAGGTTGGCAGCGAATCGCCTCGCTGTCCGGTGATGGCGCACTTTGGCGAGCGCGACAGCGGGATTCCGGTCGACGGCGTGCGAAAATTCGCCGCGGCGCAGCCGGGTGTCGAAGTGCACATCTACGCGGCCGACCACGGCTTCAATTGCGATCACCGAGGCTCCTTTGATGCCGCGGCCGCGAAGCTCGCACGCAAGCGTACTGTGCAGTTTCTGCGCCGACATCTGAACTGAGCGACACCGGTGCCGCCCTGCGGCCACAGCGACTTCCCTCGGGTTACACTAGTGTCCGCGACGGCCCTTTGTGACGGGCGCGCCCGGCGCCCAACGCTTGGAATGCAATCGGAGGACTGCGATGAAATGCACGACCTGCAGTAGTGAAATCCAGCCTGGCGCAAAGTTCTGCGTACATTGCGGATCGACCGTCGTGACTACCGCAACGCCTGCGACGCCGCCTCCGATCGCAGTCAAGGCGGCAGCGTCGGCAGCTGCGGCGACGATCGCAACCGCATCGCGTCCGGCGTACGTGCCGCCGCCGCCCGCCGCCGCAGCCCCTCCGCGAATGACGGCCATGGGCAACACGGTCGCCCCGGGTGCGCTGCCGCCCGATCCTGCGCTCGTGCAGGCGCCGAAGAGCCGCTTGGGGCTGATCGCTGCGCTGCTGGCCGTCGTGGCTATACTGGGCATCGGCACGTTCGTCGCTTACAAAATGTTTTTCTCCAAGGATGCCACGCCGCCGGTGGTCACCTCCGAGCCCGCCAAATCCGACACCGCGACGGTGTCGCCCATGGACGCCGGCAGGGACGGCTCCGCCGCTACGGGGCAGGGATCGAACAGCAACATGTCCGCGCCGCCGGGCAGTCCGGCAGATGCAGCGCAAGCCGCCGCCGAAGCCGCCAAGGCAGCGACGCCTGTCACGCCGCCAACGCCCGCCGATGCCGCGGCTGCGAAAGCCGCCGCAGCCAAGAGTGCCGCTGCTGCAGCCAGGGCAGAGGCCAACAAGGCGCCACCGGTGGGCGGCGCGCCGTCGGTAGCGCCGCCGGTTGCGGCACCCGCGCCCGCCGTTCAGCATACGCCGCCGCAGGCGGCGGTTGTCCAACCGCCACAGCAGGTCGACCGCTGGGGGCAAATGCGCCAAGCCTACGCTCTATGCGACCGCGAGGGCTTCTTCGACAAGCTCGCGTGCAATTCTCGCGTCGGCAACAAGTATTGCGAAGGTTACTGGGGCAAGGTGCCGCAGTGTCCTGTCGGCGCGTACGGCGACCGCGCCAACTAGGCCGCGCCATCCTTGCGAGCCGCAGCCGGTTCGCTCGACTACGCGTGAGGCATCGACCACGGCTACGTGGTCGGTTCTGCCGCACGCGTACCCCGATGCCATCGTGCGGTGGTGCATCTGTAGATCGATTCGACGCAGCCGGCCGCGTTCCGCTATGACCTCGGCAAGCACCTGTTGCCGCTGCGCGACGAGGGCGCGCTGGTGATTAGGCCGCGGCGATGTGGTGCACAATTTTGATGGTCGGGCAGCGCCCGCGCACTACCGGATGTGCGTGCACCACTTTGCATCGCTGCCGCAGTGGACTATTATGCCGATATCATAACAGGTCGATAGGCCCGGGGTGCTCTGCCGGCACGCGGGCGGAGCCGTGACGCACGATGAAAAAGTGCCTGATCTGTGGGCGGGCAAGTCCGCCCGGAGCAAAACTGTGCACAGACTGCGGTTCTGCGCGCAAGCGCGCATTCGCGGCCACGGTGACGCAGCCGTTGCTCGCTGCCGCTGGCGCCCGCACCGGCACCCGCTTGCTCAAGCCCAGTCAATCGGTGGCGGCCACGGCACGGCGCACCGCCGAACGCTCGTTGTTGGTGAAGCCGGCGACGACGCTGGCGCAGATCGACGCGCCGCGCGGGCGACGCGCGATCTGGATGATCGCCGTCGTCGTCACCGCGCTCGCCGTCACCGCGACCTTTGCCGCGCGGCACGTATTCGACGCTTCCAAAATCGAGCCTGCTGTCGTAGCCGATCAAGCCGCGCCGGCGGTCGTGTCGCCGGTACCGGTCAGCGCTCCCGCGCCGCTTGTGACGTTTACCGCAAAGCCGGGGCTGGCCGCGCCTATTGCGGATCCCGCCGCAAAGACCGCAGTCGTGCCTGACGCGCCGCCAGCGGCCCGGATTGACGCTGCCAAGCGCACGGCAGCGCGGAACCGCGTGATGCCGGTGGAAGTGACGCCGCCACCGGCCGAACCCGCACCGGTCGTGCAGATGCTGGCTGTAACGCCGGCGCCGCCACCGGCGCCGGCGCGCGAAGTGCCGCGCCCCGATCCGTGGCAGCAGTTGAACGACAGCCTTGCGCGATGCACCGGTGGATTGTTCGATCGCATCGTCTGCGACCAGCGCGTGCGCGCGCAATTCTGCGACGGTAAATGGGGTCAGGTGCCGCAATGTCCGACGCGCGCGCCGATCGACCACGGCCAGTAGCCGGACACGCCGCGGCGCGCGCCGCGGAATGTGCGCGTCAGCCGCGACCGACGAAGGGCATCTTGGTCGCCATCACCGTCATAAATTGCACGTTCGCATCGAGCGGAAGGCTGGCCATGAACAGCACCGAATTCGCCACGTGCGCGACATCCATCAACGGCTCGGGCGCGATCGTGCCGTTAGCCTGCAGGACACCCTTGGCCATGCGTGCCGCCATTTCCGTCAACGCATTGCCGATATCAATCTGACTGCAGGCGATGTCGTACTTGCGACCGTCGAGAGAGGTCGACTTGGTGAGTCCGGTGATCGCATGCTTGGTGGCGGTGTAAGGCGCTGAATTCGGCCGCGGCGCGTGCGCGGAAATCGAGCCATTATTGATGATCCTGCCACCGCGCGGATCTTGGCTCTTCATCAGCTTGATAGCTTCCTGCGTGCACAGGAAAGCGCCGGTGAGATTGATGTCGACGACGTTCTTCCACTGCTCGAACGTAAGGTCCTCGATATTCACGGGAGGGGCGCCGACACCGGCGTTGTTGAACAGCACGTCGAGCCGTCCATAGCTGTCCTTGACGCTCTTGAACAGCGCCCCCACCGACGCCGGATTGCTCACGTCGGTCACGACAGGCAGCGCGTTGGTGCCGGACGCGGCAGCCGCGGTGACGGTCGCGTCGAGCGCGTCGCGGCGGCGCCCCGCCAGGGCGACCTTGTAGCCTTCGCGCAGGAAAGCGAGTGCCACGGCGCGGCCGATGCCGCTGCCGGCGCCGGTCACCACGGCGATTTTCGATGTGGTCATGAGTCGGGATCCTTGAGCGTACGGCGCGATTCGCCGCCACCGATTGTAGCGCGGACGTCGCGCCCGCCGCCATGCGGCGCGTGGGTGGCGCGCGCGCGAGCGTCAGATGTTGGCGGGACCGAACGCCTGCGGAAGCAACTCGCCGATCGAATAGTGCCGCTCCACCGTGACATCGTCCGTGGAGCACACGACGAGCACGTCGCTGCCGAATTCGGCGATGACCTGGCGGCAGGCTCCGCACGGCGTGGTTACTTTGGTTGTAGGCGTATAGACGGCGACCGCGCGAATCTGCCGCGCGCCACTGCCGATGGCCTGGAAGATCGCATTGCGCTCGGCGCACATCGCCAGTCCATAAGCCGCATTCTCGACGTTGGCGCCTGCATAGATCTGGCCGTCATCGGCAAGCACGGCGGCGCCAACCGGAAAGCTGCTGTAGGGCGCGTAGGCGTGCCGCGCCGCTTCGCGAGCACGGCGCTTGATGTGGGCGATGACACTGCCAGGAAGTTCCATATAGGCAAGCTCGGTTGCTTTGCGTGTCCGGAACACATTATCCACCACGGCGAAGCGCCGCATAGCGCGCGTCGTCGATGAGGGCCGCGGCAGCGATCGCTGCGAGTGGGCGTCTGCTACCATCGACGCGAGACTCGCCAGACGCGGTGCAGCATGCTGCGTCCCCGGACATGACTGCGAACCACTATCCTCCCATTGTCGAGCCTGCGGACGCAGCGGTGGCGGCGTTGACCAGCAGGCAGGCCTTCCTGCGCGTATTTCCCGGCGTCATGGTGGCGATGTTCCTGGCGGCCGCCGACCAGACCATTCTCGCCAGCGCGCTACCGACGATCGCCGGTTCGCTCGGCGGACTCGCCGACCTGTCGTGGGTCGTGGTGGCATATCTGCTGACGGCGACGATCGGCGCGCCACTGTACGGGCATCTGGGCGATCGCTTCGGGCGCCGGCGCATGCTGCTGGTCGCACTCGGCATCTTCACCGCCGCATCGCTGGCGTGTGCGCTCGCGCCAACGCTGTTGCTGCTGATCGTGGCGCGGGCACTGCAGGGTCTGGGTGGTGGCGGGCTGATGACGCTTGCCCAGGCGCTCATTGGCGAGCACGTGTCGCCGCGCGAGCGCGGCCGGTTTTCCGGATACTTCGCGATGGTGTTCGCGCTGGCGAGCACGTCGGGTCCGATCGCGGGAGCGTATCTCACCGAGCAGTTCAGCTGGCGCGCGGTATTTCTAATCAACCTGCCGCTGGGCCTGCTGGCCGCGTTGCTGGCGCTGCGCATTCCGCTGAGTCCGATAGCGCCACGCGGGCGCTTTCGTCCTGACATCGTCGGCGCGCTATTATTCTGCGCCGCGACGCTTTCGCTGCTCTACGCGCTGTCGTCGGGCGGGCACCGCCTTGCTTGGAGTTCCCCGGCGCTGCTGTCGCTTCTGGGCGTCGCCGCGGTGGGATTCGTCCTCCTGGTGCTCTGGGAATTGCGCGTCGACGATCCCGTGATTCCGATCGGCTTTTTAAAGGTTCCGGCAATAGCGCGCTCGGATGCAGTGGTGATCTGTTTCGGCGCCGCGCTGTTTTCAACCATCTTGTATCTGCCGTTGTACCTTCAGCTCGGACGCGGGTTGCGTGTGGGTCAGTCGGGGCTGCTGCTGTTGCCGATCACGCTGTCGATGGTCTGCACCTCGGCCATTGTTGGTCAACTCATCACGCGCACCGGCCGCGTGACCATCTTTCCGCAAATCGGCCTGAGTGTGGCGACGTTCGCGTTTGCCGCGCTTGGCGCGAGTATCGCCGTAGCTCCGACCGCGATCGTGCTCTTCCTTACGATGCTTATCGGCGTCGGCCTGGGCATGGTGATGCCGCCGACGCAGGTTACCGTGCAGTTGGCGGCAGGACGCTCAGCGCTGGGCGTGGCGACGGCGTCGATATCGCTGTCGCGCTCGCTTGGCGGCGCGCTCGGTGTTGCGGTCGTCGGCGCCGTGCTCTTCGCGCTGATCGGCGCGGCGGACGGGACCCTGGCCCGGGTGCTGCGCGAAGTCGTCGAAGGCGGGCCGGCGTACCTGGCACAGCTGTCGCCGGGACAGCGCAGCGCGCTCGCGGCGCATCTCGACGGCGCATATCGGGTGGTGTTCTTCGTGCTTGCCGGCGTCGCCGCGATTGGCGTGCTGATCGCGCGCACGATCCCGACGCTGGAATGGTCGGGCGGCCATTGATCGAGCGCCGCACAGCACAATGCGCCGCATCGCTGCTGGTACGGTCGCTGCGCATTGACAAGGCGTCGTGCCCGGAATACAAAGAAGGCGGCCGATCCAAGCAGGGGCGCGCATTTCGGCGCGATCGTCGTCAACCAGGAGGAACAAAACCGTGGCAAAAGCAAAAAGCAAGAAGGGGCAAGGGGGGGATAGCGTCTATCGCATCACCGAACTCGTCGGCACCAGCTCAGTGTCTTGGGAAGACGCGGTGCAGCGGGCGGTGGCGACCGCATCGAGTTCGCTGCGCGACCTGCGCATCGCCGACATCGTCAAACTGGACGTCAAGATCGATGACGGCAAGGTCGTCGCGTACCGCGCGCGCGTCGCGCTGTCGTTCAAGTACGAAGCCTGACCCCGGGACAGCTCCGGCGCGCGCCGGAGCCGTTGGCATCGGCGCCACCTAACCTAGTAGGAGCGGGTGATCGGCTGCGCGGGAAAACGCGAGCTGGCCGCGGCACCATCGGGACGAGCACTGACCCCCATGCCGCCATTCGCACCGACGTAAGGTCGCATGCCGGAGACGATTTCGTCGACGCTGGCCGCCCCGGAAACGGTGTAGAACACCAGCTTCGGACACTGGCTCGTTTCAATGATCATCAGTTGCTCGCCACGCTGGTGCATCCGATCGCGCGCCGCTGTGCCGCGCCAGGACATGTCGACCGGCGGCACGACGTCTTGATAGACGACCGCGCCGGTGCGATCGATGACGATATCGCAGGTAACTGCCTGAGCGCTAAGGGCGAACTGTGCCAGCGCAATACCAACGGCTGTAAGCAGAATTCCGAGTTTGCGCATGCTTCCCTCCATGACCTGAATAGCGATCCTATGCCAGTGTCCTGAGTTGCGCAACCTGCCGCCGGCGCACTTTCGCCGTCGCGGGTGACCAATGGCCGTTCCGAGGCTTGCTCGCTAGCGACGTTGAGGTAAGCTTGAGACCATGCGTTCGCGTCGCTCGCTCCCGACCATCCCCTGTCGGGTTCTTGCCTTGGCCATCGGCTGCGCCATGGTGACCGGCAATGCGGCAGCCATGTCGAAGGACGCACAGGAGTTCATGGAGATCCAGACCAAGATCGCGCCTGATCAGTGCACACTGCAGAGGCTGAGCTCGCAATCGGCCGCGGCGGCACGCGCCGGCGACCTGGCCAAGCGCCAGGAACTCATTGCGCAGATGGAACCCGTCGCCAAGCGCATCCAATCCTACCAGCCGCGCATGCAGGAGCTGTCCAAGTCGGTGCAGTCCAATTCGCCCGACTTTTCAGCGGCCATGCAGCAAACGCAGGAGCTGCGCAACCGCTGCAAGCCTTGAGCGCGATCGGCGTTCCGCGTGCGCATACCTGAGCGCGCAGTGCGCCCCTGCCAGCGTGCACGTACGCCGCCGCGCGCAAAGCGCTAGCGCGCGCGGCGCACTCGGTCGCCGGCGAAGTATCCAGCCGTAGTTGCGACGCTGCTGGCGATTGTTCCCCACAACATGTCGAGCACCGTCATCGCCGCTGGCCAGCCTTTTAGCGTCGCCAGATTCGACAAGTCGTAAGTGCCATACGCGACCAGGCCGAAGAGCGCGCCCGTCGCCAGGGCCGTCGTCCAGGTACCGCGTGCGAGTGCGGGCGACACGCAGAAAAAGACGAGTCCGAGCGCGTACAGCGGATAAAAGACCGCCGCCGCGCCCCACCTGGGTTGGGCGAGCATCAGCTCACCGATCTGCGCCTGGTAGAAGTCCTTTGCGACCAGTGCCAGCCACACCGCGTCGCAGGCCAGGAAGACCGCCAGGACGACACCAAAGGGCATCCATTTACCGTGCATGTGTGCTCCTGACTGAATGTAGCGATGGTACTGCACCAGTTCGCTGTGGGCGGTATCTCGGCGCATGCCGAGCTGAAATGATGCATTGCAACAACGATCTGCTTCGACATCGAAGCTCGCGATCAACGACATCGCAATTTGCGATTGGACCACCGCAGTAGCAACCGATAAGGTCTTGGCGTGGCCTCAAAAAGGTCAATTCTGTGAATCTCTTACCGAGGAAATGCCATGCACATCGCAACCATCAAACCACTGTCGCTGTACGATAGATCAGGGCCCTTTAAGGGCCTCACGGCGTCGCCCGCAAGCGTCGCCCCTGCGCTTGAGGGCGTTGATATGCTGCGGCGCGGCATCGACGCGGCCATCAATGGCTCCGACCGTCCCGATCAGCATTACTGGACCGCCTACGACTACTTCATGGTCGAGTACGAAGCGCGCGCGGCGCGCACCGCCCACATCGCCGCGTTGTGCGCGAAAGGCGTCGCCGCGCTGCGCAAATGGCTGGCGTAGGCGCACTCCCAATCGATCGCCGCGCGTGAGTGTAGCCGTTTGCGCGGCGCTATCGCTCGCCGCCTCTAGCCGGGCTGGTCCACCGCTTGATCGCGGCGCGCTTCGTAGAGCACGTGCAGCGTGATCTTGCGCACCTCGGACTTGCTCGCGGCGCTGTGCCAACGCAGGAGCAACAGTGCCGAGTTGGCTGCCGACGCGAGACGTTACGCAGCGAGCCGGAACTTCGCTGCGTCGGGAGAGTCTGCACATTTGCGTTTCGTTCCAACATCGGGCAAGGGAAAGCCGATTGGAGGTTCACATGGCAACATTTAGAGTTCGCGGGGTTCTTTCAGCCACAGCGGTATGCATGCTATTCGCCTGCGGAACGGCTCAGGCGCAAACGCAAAAGATCACCGGTGACGTGGTCCGGCTCGACGCCGCCTCGTTGCAACTCAAGGCCACCAATGGGCAATTGATCGCTGTTGCGTTCGGCGACAAAACGCGACTGAGCGCACGCTCGCCGGCGACGCTCGCGCAGATCGCGTCCGGCGCGTACGTCGGGACGACCGCGGTGCCGCAATCCGATGGCACGCTCCTCGCGAGCGAGGTCCACATCTTTCCGGAGGCGATGCGTGGCACGGGCGAAGGGCACCGGCCGATGGATGCGCCGGGCAATACCATGACCAACGCCACCGTCAGCCAAGTGGTTGCCGACGCCCCACCGCGCAACACCATGACCAATGCCACGGTGGCAAGTGTTGCGGGTTCGAGCGCGGCACACCGTCTCACTCTGACCTATCCCGGCGGAGAAAAAGTCGTCGTCGTGCCGCCGCAAACTCCGATCGTAATGGTCGAGACCGCCAACCGCGCACGGTTGACCCCGGGTGCCCACGTCATCGTGTACGCGTCGCGCCTGCCGGATGGCTCGCTCAACGCCGATCGCGTCATTATCGGCACAAACGGCTTCACGCCGCCGATGTAAGGTGCCTATGCGATCTATCACGCCTTGGTGCGTTGGCGCGTTGCTGGCCACCTTGTCGGTCGAGCTAAGCGCGTTCACTTTTGCCGATGGCACTAGCATGTCCTGCACCACCGCCGGAAGAACAGTCATCGAGATCGATGCGCCGCCGGGAAGCGCGATTCACAAGCTCGGCTACACCGGCATCACTTCGCAGGCGGGCTCGGGCTTCGAAATCACTTGGAACATCGACAAGCTGAAGCAGCTCCCTCCAGCGGTGCACGATTTCATCTTCTTCCACGAGTGCGCGCATGCGCGCGTACCGACTCGCGACGAGGTGCGGGCGAACTGCGAAGGCCTCAAGGAGATGCGCGCCGCCGGACGCGCAGGCTTCGCCGTCGAGAGCAAGCTCAGCGCGTTTTACGGCGCGGGCAACGACTACTGGGCCAAGACGCTCAAGTGCGCGAACGCGGACGCCGCGCCACCGCCGGCGTCAAACTGATTTCTGCGTGCGGTAGCCTGCGCGGACTCGTCGAAGTTCGCTATTGCGGCGATGGCGCGCACAATGCAACGCCCAGTGCGCCGCGACCTTGACCGGCCCAACCCGCGGCCAGCATCGCGTCGCGAATCGCCAGCGACGCGGTGTAACGATTGTTCAGGTCGGGACGATTGTCCACCATGCGGAACACGGGCACGCTGCCCGCGGTGCAGCTGCCATCGGCGTTGGGGAGTGCCGGTTCGGCGAGGGTTGCCGTGTCGACAGGCCAGGCGTTGGTGAAACGCGTCGCGGTCTTGCCGCAACCGGCCGGTGGGCCGGCACGGCGTCCTCCGTCCGCGGTTCGCGGCGGCGCGCAGAAGCGGCAACTCGCGGTCGACGGGACGCTAGTGGCATAGACATTGAAAGTCTCGCCGGTGCGCGCCCAGCCTGGCGCCAGAGTACCGTCGAGCGCCGCGATTTCTTCGCTGGCGGTCGAGGTGAGGTAACGGTCCGTTGCCGCACAATAGTATTCGACAGCTGCGACGCCCTCTTGTCCGGGCGCAACCGCCGCCGCCGCGGCCTGTCCCGAATTCGGATTGACCATCAGCGCTGATGCGTCGACTGCTTCGAAGTCGCTGCCGTGCAGCGCTCCGAGCTGGTGCAGCTCATCGTCGCTCCAGCGCGGATCTGGCGCGCCGCTCAGGTACCAGCTGCTGCCGTTGTCGGCGAGAAACATGCCGTACTTCTTGAGCGCGCGCAGGATCACCTGCACGTTCGGGCCGAACGAGCTGATATTGACGCTGGCTTTCAGGCGAAAACGCTGTCCCATCGGCGGATAGTTGAGGCCGCTCAGGCTCGACGCCTGATGGCGCGCGGGCCAGACGTAGGTATTGCGGGTCTGGGGGGCGGTAAAACGGAGTGCGTGCGGAATTTCCCCGGCGAACACTTCCTCGTAACGGACCAATCCCGGCACGATCGGGAGCCCGGCCGCATCGGCCGAAGTCCATCCTGCCGTGCGCAGCGCGTTGCCGGAAAAATCGAAGATCGCGCCAGAACCGGCGCGCCAGGTGCCATCGCCGTTGGGATACGCAGCGAACAGCTCGTAGAGCTTGTGTGCATCACGATCGACGATGAGCACGTGGCGGTCGCCGTTGGACTGCGGTCCGCCTTCGATCAGCGCGTCCGGCGGAATAGGGTACGGTCCGGGATCGCTTTCGCTCGAATACATGAATGTCACCGCGACCCGCGGTTGGGTGCTGGGCACGATGCTGTACGGTATGCCGTTGGGCGCGCCGGCGTAGACAGTTCCGAAATCCGGATGCACGGTGCGCGTCGCGCCGATGGTGGCGACGTAGGCGTCGGAGCGCGCGTCCACCGGCAAGGTGTCGATCGCCCGATTCCAGATATTGTTCGCCGGGAAAAGCGGCGGCACCGACAGCGTTGCCGACGCATGCGCGTTGGTGTCCCACAGCGCGAGCACGCCTGCCAGCAACGTCGCGACCAGCGTAGCGGGTTTCATGAGCACCCTTCGAATGCCGAGTAGGTCCGAGTATGCCATTATCATAACCGCAGGGCAATTCGCGCCGTTACCGGCTTCACTCCAGCCAAGCTTTGACTCGCGCATCGTCAAGCACGTCGCGATTGACGACGAACTCGGGCACCCGTCCGCCAAGCGCGTCGACGATGCTCTTGAGTCCGGTCGACGCCATGTTGTGAAAGCACTCGTCGGTCCAGCACAGCGAATGCGGCGTGACGATGACGTTGTCCATCATTAGCAGCGGATTCGCCGGATCGACCGGCTCCTGCTCGAATACATCTAGCGCCGCGCCGGCGATTCGCCCCTCGCGCAGCGCCGCGATGAGCGCGGTTTCGTCGACGATCGGGCCACGCGCGACGTTGATGAAGTACGCACCGGGTTTCATCTGCGCGAATTCCTTCGCGCCGACCAGGTGCCGGGTGCGCGCGTCGAGCAGGCAGCAGACGACCACAAAATCGGACTGGCCGAGCAGCGTCGGAAGGTCGACCTTCTGCGCGCCAATGTACGCGAGCTCGATGTCGTTGACGACCGGATCGGTGGCGAGCAGCTTCACGTCGAACGTGCGCGCCATGCGCAGCAGTTCCTTGCCGATGCGCCCGGCGCCGATTACACCGACGGTGCGTCCGGTGAGGCCCATGCCCATGTTTTCCATGCGCTCGTGCCAGCGGCCGCTGCGGGTCAGCCGATCCTTGAGAAACAGCTTGCCGGCCAGCGCCAGGATGAAGGTCAGCGCGATCGTCGCCACCGGTCGCGGCATCGAACTCGGTGTGTTGGTGACAAGGATGCCGGCGCGCGTCATCGCGGCTACGTCGACCGAATCGTAGCCCACGCCATGCCGCGCGACCACACGCAGCCTGCAATCGGCGCGGCCCACCGCGGAGGCTGGGACCCGCGCCGTGTTGACGTATATTGCGTCGTAGCGCGCGGCGAGATCGGGGTCGAGCTCGGCGACGACCCTGGGCAGATATTCCCACTCGATGCCCTCGGCGCGGTCGAGCACCACCAGCGCCGCCTTGCCAAACGCGGGTTCGCCGCGCGCATCGAGGATGTCCCGGGGCAGGCCCACACGAAATTTTTCAGCCACGTCGTACTCCTTGTCATGAAATAACGTTGCCGTGCGCGGGGGCTGCTGCGCTGCGCATTCGTCAATCGCCACGATAGGTGGATAATGGGCAACGCAGCGTCGTGCCGCGAGTCCGGAGAAATCGATGGATCAGGAAATCTTCAACCTCAGCATTCGCAAGTTTCTTAAAATGGTCGGCATCAGCTCGCAGCGCGAGATCGAACAGGCGGTGGCGAAGGCGATCGCCGATGGCACGAGCCAGGGGACCGAAGTCTATCCCGCGGAGGTGACACTGGTTGTAGCCGGACTCAAGGTCAACGTCAAATTCGACGGCGAGATTCGCCTCCAATAGGCGCGTCCGCTCGCCGAGTCACTACTCGAGACGAAACGGATTCCGTCGACCATGGCTACAATAGTAGGCGCGATCGCGACGTCGCACACGCCCACCATCGGTTTTGCTTACGACGAGAAGAAGCAGGACGATCCGGTGTGGGCGCCGATCTTCGAAACCTACAAGCCGATCCAGGAGTGGCTGGCGGCGAAGCGGCCGGACGTACTGTTTTTCATCTACAACGATCACGTCACGTCGTTCTTCTTCGATCACTATTCGGCGTTTGCACTGGGCATCGGCGCCGAGTATCCGGTCGCCGACGAGGGTGGCGGCGCGCGAGCATTGCCGCCGGTGCGCGGCGATCCGGCGCTGGCCGCACTTCTCGGCGCGTCGCTGATGGCGGAAGAGTTCGACCTGTCGTTCTTCCAGCAGCGCGCGCTCGATCACGGCTGCTTTTCCCCGCTGTCGATGATGTGGCCGCATGAACCGACGTGGCCGGCCGCGATCGTCCCGCTGCAGGTGGGCGTGCTGCAATTGCCGATTCCCACCGCCCACCGCGATTTCCTGCATCGGATGGTCGAGCCCGCGCACCGGGCACGATTTTCTCGCCGACCCCGAAGCCGTGTTTGAAGAGGCAGGGTTGACCGACGAGGAGCGCGATCTGGTGCGCCGGCGCGACTTGATTCACTATGGCGTGATTTTTTTCGTGCTCGAGAAGCTGGGCGCGGTGGTCGGCATATCGAACCTGCACATCTACGCCGCCATGCGCGGCGAGACGCTCGAGGAGTTCCAGAAGACGCGCAACGCGCCGGGGGCGCTGTATTCGGTGGCGGGACAGGGTTCTGCCGATCTCGCCTGGGATCGGAAAAGCGCGAATCCCGGGTCCGACTGAGTACCGCGTGTCGCCGCGACAATGCATCGTCATTCCCGCGTATGCGGGAATCCATTTTCACCGCCGCAAGATGGCTCCTCGCTTTCGCGGGGATGACGGTTCGATAAACTAACGGACCAGCAACGCTTGGCGAGCGAGTCGACCCAATGTCGACTGCAGTCCGATGCTCGCCGCCCCTGGCTCTACATCTGGCGACGCGAGCGCCGCCAGTTCGTTCTGCGTGCGCGTCCCGTCGAGCAACACCAGCAGGCGCCGCGCAGCCTCGTCGAGCGTGAGGAATTCGTGCCGGAGGTTGGTGACTTGGGCGTTGCGCGGTGCCTGCCATCGTGCGACGCGACCCGCCTCCGGCCGCGCGCCCGGATCGATCACGAACGGCGACGCGGCGGACTGCAGTTCGACCACGCCGGCGGCGTAGCATTGCAGCAGATCGGAGGCCAGCGCGTCACGATCCTCGCGGGAGAGTGATCCCTGTCCGCCAAGGCGCGCCTGCGCGAGCGCGCACAGTTCGTCGAACGCGCACGCCATCGGTGACCGCTCCGCCAGCACCACCATCGCCGCCTTGGTCGCGCTGCGGTGGGCGGTCAGCATCGCGCCCTCCGGCGTGCGGAACTCCTCGGTCCCCGCCGACGCGATGTCAGGCATCGCGCTGACCGGCGTCGCGCGCGTAGCGATGAACAGCGAGAACAGCCGTTCCGGCGACAGGCGTCGATTCAGCGGCGCCGCCTCATGCACCAACAAGGTTTGGCGAAACGCCTGGTTGCGCAGGAAGTCGAGCATCTGCTCCCGCTGCAGCAGGTCAGGCGCCAGATGCGCCAAAGTCTGTGCGACCGCTGGCGCGAGATCATGCGTCAGCATCGTCCGGAAATCGGCTTCCGCAAGATAGCGCAGTCCGTGGCGCGTCGCGCGCGTCATGAATTCGTGGAAATACATCGGCAGGTTCACGTCCTCCAGATGCTCGTGGAAGATGTAGAAATCCGGCTGCTGGCGCAGGCGCAATGCCTCGTCGCGCAGCATCGCGCCATAAGCGGAGGCATCGTTCTGCAGCGACTCGGCGAAGAAATCGAGCAGTGCCCGCGCCTGCAGAACGCGGGTTTTGGGGCCGGTGAAGCGCCGCGTGTGATATTGCATGGCGTCGCGGATGGCGCTACGCGTGCTCCAACCGGGCAGGGTGTTGTAGCTTATGTACGCAATGCCGTTGGGCGCCAGATGCGCCTTGCAGACCGCGAACAGTTTTTCCTGCACGTCTTCCGGCACCCACGACAGCACGCCGTGCGCGACGATGTAGTCGAAGCTGCCGAAGGACTCGCCGACCGCGCGCAGGTCCATCTCCAGCAACCGTACATTGGCGAGTCCGAGCGCTGCGATCTGCGCGGCGCCGTCAGCGATCTGGACGCGCGAGAAGTCGATGCCGGTGAATTCGGAACGGCGCAGGGTCGCCGCGAGCGGAATTACGTTGCCGCCCGCCGAGCAGCCGATCTCCAGCAGCTTGCAGCGATCAATCGGCGTCGGGGACATACCGAACAGCCAGCCCAGCGTCGCCAGCCGGTCCGGATGCGACTGCGCGAAGGGCAGGCTCTGATAGGGAAATTCGTCGTAGCTTGCTTGCAGTGCCGAGGTCATGCGGATTCCGACGCGAGTACCACTGGATGGGCTACGAATCCGGGCGCGCCCGGAGCCGAAATGACGCTGGTGCGGATTCTAGCGCATCGGCACGGCGGTTCCGTCGGCGCCCGTCCGCGGCAGCTCCCGAAACAGGCGGTATTCACCGAACGCCCCCAGCGGCGCCAGACGCGCCTGCATGGGCGCCGGCAGCCTGGCCAGGTCACGCTCGCGAACGGCCAGAAAATCGCGCGGCGCATCGTCCAGATAGGGCGCCAGCGCCGCGACGTCCGCAAGTTTGATGGCTTTGCCGCCGGAATAGAATTGCGCCGACACGGGTTGCTGCATCAGGTATAAGAGCCGTCCGGTACCATCGATGCGGGCTGCGGTGTACACGCGCAGCAACGCCTTGTGCGAAAGCTCGGTTTCGGCGCGCTGATGCAGGAAAATGGTCGCCGCAAAGAGTCCGATGCAGAGGACCGCTCCGGTTACCAGCGCGGTGCGCACAGGCGTGCCGAGCGCGGTTGCGGCGGCCGTCGTCGATGGCCGCCAGCGATCGCCGACCAGCAGCGCGAGCGCCGGCAGCCCGGGCAGAACGTACGTCGGCAGGACATTGCCCGACACGGTAAAGAAGGCCATCGGCGTGACTGCCCAGAGGAGGAAATAAGCCGACCATGAATCGGCAGCGAGTGCGCGCAAGTCACTGCGCCGCGTGATCGCGGCACGCGCCAGCCACGCGAGTGCGACTGCCGACCACGGCAACGCGACACCCAGCCACAAAATCCAGATGATGCCGCGCGGCCGCGCGTGCGCCGCCCCGTAGAGGTCGCCGGTCCAGCCTGGTTGCGTGAAACGCTTCCAGTGCTCGCCGATAAAAAAATATTCGAGGAAGCCGGGCGTCGTGCTCTCTGCGGCCAGATACCAGGGCACGACCAGCGCAGCGGTAAGCATGCTGCCCGTGATCCATGGGAGGCGCGTCCAGACCGTGCGCCATTGCCGCGTCGACAGTGTCCAGGCGCCGATCGGTGCCAGTGTCAGAACTACGGCAATCGGCCCTTTCGCGAGCAGACCGACGGCGAGGCCGAGAAAGAATGCAAGCGCCGCAAGACGCCGCCACTGCGATTCACCATCAACCGCGAGCCAAAAGCCCGCCATCGACAGCGTCGTGCCCAGCGTCAGCGCGGGGTCGGTCATTACCGCGCCGGCAGCGACGAAAACCAGACCCGTCGTCGCGAAAATTGCGATCGCCCAAAGCGCGGCGTCGCGGCCCGCGCGCTGTGCGGCGAGCGCGTAAACCAGCGCGCCGCAGCCGACCAGCAGCAGCAGCGACGGCAGGCGCGCAGCGAACTCGTTGCTGCCCAGCACGACCATCGCGCCCGCCGACAGCCAGGTCGACAGCGGTGGCTTGCCCCAGAACGGGACGCCATAGTCGAACTGCGGCATCACCCAGTTGCCGGTCTCGAGCATCTTGCGCGCGATTTCGCCGTAACGTGCTTCGGTCGGGTCCATCAGTGGATACGCCGCCAGCGTCAGCAGCCGTACGCCGATGATGGCAATGACCAGGACCCACAGCGCGCGCCGTTGGCGCCGCGTCAGCGCAACGGCCATGCTTCCGGTATGCGCGTTGCGGAAAGTGCGTCCAGCGCAAGTGGCGCCGACGGGGGTCGCCATTCTTCCACCAGGTACAGCGGCCGGCCCTTCACTTCGACGAACATGCGCGCAATGTATTCGCCGATGACGCCCAGCGCCATGAGTTGCAGGCCACCGAGGAACAGCACCAGCACCACCAGCGTCGGGTAACCGCGCACAGGGTCGCCGAACAGCAGCGTCTTGCCGATGACGAACACTCCATACGCGAACGCGACCAGCGCGGTGATGAACCCGACGTAACTCGCGATCTTCAGCGGCGCCGCGGAGAACGACGTAATACCCTCAAGCGCGAAATTCCAGAGTTTCCAGTAATTCCATTTGGTTTCGCCGGCAAAGCGGCCGTCGCGATCGTAGGTCAGTTCACGCGTGGGATAGCCGATCCATGCGAACAGCCCTTTCATGAAACGGCTGCGTTCGGGCAGGCGGCGGAACGCGGCAACGGCTCGGCGCGACATCAGGCGAAAGTCGCCGACGTTTTCGGGGATGTCGATGTCGCTCATCCTGCCTATGACACGATAGAACGCGCCGGCAGTCGCCTTCTTGAACCAGGTCTCCTGCGCGCGGGTGGCGCGACGCATCAGCACCACGTCGGCGCCGGCCTGCCATGCCGCGACCATGTCGCCCACCAATTCCGGCGGATCCTGCAGGTCGGAGTCGATCACCACGACCGCATCGCCCTCGGCGCGATCCAGCCCGGCGGTCATCGCGATTTCCTTGCCGAAGTTGCGCGACAGCGCGATCACCGCCACGCGCGGATCGGACTCGTGCAGGCGCGCCAGCAGCGCCCGGCTGCCATCGCGACTGCCGTCGTCGATGTAGATGATTTCCGAGCAGGCCGGCAGTGCGCCGAGCGCGGCAGTCAGGCGGCGGTGGAACTCGGGCAGCACTTCCTGTTCGTTGTACACCGGGACCACCACCGACAGCGAGTACATTCGCGCGGGTGTCACGGCGGCGCTCAAAATGTCCATGCCCGGTTGGCGGCGTAGCCCGCGACCATGACGACCAGCGTGGCGATCACCTGTGCGGCAAGGTAGTTCGGCGTGACGTAGGCGAGCAAGGCGGCGAGCACGCTGGCGTTGAGCGCAATGCCGGCAGCCGCGATCAGCGCGAAGCGCGGCAAGGCGTGCCGGTGCGCCTTGTCGCTCTGGAATGTGAAGCGGTGATTGAGGCCATAGTTCAGCAGCGCGCCCGCGACCGCGCCGATCGATGATGCAACCACCGCGCCGAAATCCGCCAGCTGGACCAGCGCGATCAACAACGCGTAATGGACGGCGGTGCCGATGGCGCCGGCGCCGGCGTAGCGCAGCAACTGTGGCGCGGCGGCAGGGCGCGGTGGCGCGGGTTGCGGGGCGGCCATCCAGCTCAATGCGGCGGGCCCACGTACGTGGGTGAGGGCTGGGTGAACCACGCGTGCAGAATCGCGTAGACGATCATATAGTTTTTTTGCTGGAAGCTCGCGTGCGAAATGCCCGCCATAACCGTGAACTGCTTGTCTGGACTGGACAGCCGCTTGAAGAACTCGACGAGGTCGTTGAAAGCCGCGATGCCGTCGTACTGGCCGCGCAGCACCAGGGTCGGCACCGCAATTCGCTCTGGGTCGACGACCGGCAGCTTCGAGCACATGTCGATGTAGGTGCCGTTGGGCATCGAATCGTCGAGCGCGAGTATGGCGTCAGCGAACGCGTCAACCACGCGCGCTTCCGCGGTATCGGGGTGGTCGCGCTGGAAAATCGAATGCACGAAGGCGCGGTCGATCGGCCGGCGCTTGCTGGCGAGAAACTCCGGAAGTTTCTTGCGCCGCTGCTCGAGCGTCGGCGCGCCTTCGCCGGTCCAGACAAAAGCGTCCAGCGCGAGACGGGCGATGCGCTCGGGATGGCGCTGCGCGAACAGCGCGGCGCGCAGTGCGCCGGAGGAAATGCCGTACGCGGCGAACTGAGCTATTCCGCGTGCTGTGCGAATGTAGTCGGTCGCTGCGGCGAGGTCGTCGGCACCATTGGCAATGTCGCAATAGATGTCGCGCGTCTTGGTCGAGCGGCCGTAGCCTTCCATGTCGACGCACCAGCAGACGAAGCCGCGCCGCGCGAACCAGTCCATGACCGACGAATGCGGCCGGCCCGGCACGGCGAGGTCGAAGGTCGGTTGCGACGCCATCGACGAGCCGTGCACGAACAGCACGGCCGGCTTGCCGTCTGGCGTGCCGACGTATTTCTCCCACAGGAACAGGCGCACGTCGCCCTTGTGCGTCCAGTGCTCGACGCCGATGACCGCTGCGTCCGGAGCGGAATTGTCTATGGACATGTGCCGGTCAGTCTACCTTGGCGCCGGTCTCGCGGACAATTCTGGCCCAGCGACCCTTCTCGGCGCGAAAGAAGCTACCGAATTCCGCGGGCGTCGACCCGACGGTTTCGATGCTGGCACCGGCCATGTACGCTTTCACTTCGGGTGTCGCCAATGCGGCAGTGACTTCGCGTTGCAGTCTGTCGACGATGGCAGGCGGTGTGCCAGCAGGCGCGAGCAGGCCCATCCACACATACGCTTCGTAACCCGCGTAACCCGATTCGATTACCGTCGGCACGTCGGGCAGCTGCGGCGCGCGCTTCGCGCCGGTGACTGCCAGTGCACGCAACTTGCCGGCGCGAATGTGACCGAGCATGCCGGCCATGCCGGGAATCGACACCTGCACCTGTCCGCCAATCAGGTCGGTGGTGGCTTGTCCACTGCCGCGGTACGGGATGTGATTCATGGTCATCCCTGCCATCGAACACAACATCGCCGCGAACAGATGCTGTCCGCTGCCGTTGCCGGACGATGCGTAGTCGACCTGGCCGGGCCGTTCCTTGACGTACGCTACCAACTCGGCGAGCGTTTGCACCGGCAGCGAAGGATTGACCACGATCACGCCCGGCTCGCGGCCGATGAGCGAAATCGGCGCGAAGCCGTCGATGGGATCGAACGAGAGTTTCGGGTAGAGCGCCGCGCTGATGGCATTGGTCTGCGAGGCGAGCAGCAGCGTGTAACCGTCAGGCGCTGCCTTGGCGACGGCTTCGCTGCCGATGGTCGCACCCGCGCCGGGGCGGTTCTCGATGACTACGCCCTGGCCCAGGCGCTTGGACATTTCCTGCGCGATGAGACGCATCGGTCCGTCGACCGCACCCCCCGGCGAGAACGGGACGATGACCTTGATCGGGCGCGAGGGAAAATCGTCGGCGATCGCGGGATTGCAAACCACCACGCCGAGCGCCAGCGTCAACAGCGCCAACGTGTCGCGAATCATGTCCTGCCGCCCTCCACGGAAAAGCCTTCGGCCCGCCAGCGCAGCATGCCGCCGGCGAGATTCGCGACTTCGCTGAAGCCCGCTTTCTGCAGCAGCACCAGCGCCTGCGCGGAGCGCGCTCCCGATCGGCACACGGCGACGACGGGTCGATCGCGCGCGAGCTCCGCGGCGCGCGCCTGCAGCTCGCCCAGCGGAATAAGCTGCGCGCCGCGCACGTGGCCCAGCGATCCGGTGAATTCGCTGTTCTCGCGCACATCGAGGATCTGGACGTTTGCCGCGACTTCCTCGAGCGCACGCGGTTCGATTTCCCAGATCCCCGCGAAAGTGAAAGTCAGCGGGGCCCAACCGGGATCGGCCGGAATCGCGGTCTCCCGCTCGGGTCGGCCGCAGCGCAGATTTGCGGGCACCGCGATGTCGATCAGCTTGGGATGCGGCAGCGCGAGGTTGTTCATGAAGCCGACGAAATCGGCTTCGCCGATATCGCCGCCCAGGCGCGGATTAAAGCGGCGCTCCTCGGCCACGCTGGTCACGGTCAGGCCGCGGTAATCGTGCGCCGGATAAAGCAGGCAGTCGGCAGGAAGGGTCAGGATCTGCATGCGCACCGAGTGGTACATTGCGCGCGCATCGCCTTGCTGGAAATCGGTGCGGCCGCTGCCGCGAATAAGCAGGCAGTCTCCGGTGAATCCCCGGCTCTCGTCATCGAGCACATAAGTCATGCAGCCGTGGGTGTGCCCCGGGGTGGCACGCGCTTCGAGATAGCGGCTGCCGAAGGCGACGCGATCGCCATGCGCCAGCTGCCGGTCGGCGCCGGCGGCGCCGCTGGCCTCGGAGACGACGATCGCGCAACCGAGCGCGCCCTGATGAAGCCACGCGGCCGTGACGTGATCGGCGTGCACGTGCGTTTCGAGCGTGGCCACCAGGTCGAGGCCGAGCTCCTGAATCAGCGCCGCGTCGCGGCGCGCCTGCTCGAATACCGGATCGATCAACACCGCCGCGCGGGTCGTGCCGTCGGCGAGCAGGTAGGAGTAGGTCGACGATTGCGGGTCGAAAAGTTGCCTGAATATCAGCATCACTCGTGCTCAGGGCGCGCGATTGCCGAGGTAGCGGTCGACACGGGCAGCTTGACGCTCGCTGCAAGGACTGCAACGGCGGGCCGCGAACAATGGCGGCTGCAGCGTCGAACGCCTGGCGGAAGCCGCAGTCAAGATCAACTCCCTGAGTCTTGTCGCACGAGTCGACTGCTATAGGGTAGCCGGTGGCGCGACTGCCGCGGCTCCAATGCCGTGTCGCGCCAGCGCGGCAGCGACGAAGCCCGACGCCTTCATATCCGCCACAAAGGCATTGAGATAGCGCGCACCGGCGAGTCGTCCCTTGGGCGTCGCCATGGCCTGATTGATCACCAGGAAACGTCCGTCGAGCAGGCGGACGCCTTGAACCCGCTTTGCGTCGGCCCGCACCTGCTGCGGATGCGGGCGCGGTCGACCAGTGCGCTGGCCGAGATTGGCGAATCGGCTGGCACCGGGTACGCAGCTTCGATGACCACCGACACGCCGCTCCACCTTACTTCACTTACTTCAACTGGGCGCGAATTTCTCCGCCGGGGTGCTTGGCGCTGTGCACGTTGACGTAGAGCTTGCCCGCCTTGAAGCTGGCGTATTGCGCCTCGGTCAGCTTGGCGTCCGGCGCGGCGGCAAAAGTATTGTCGCCGGTCTTGGTGAAGGGCACGATGACCGGGCCGTTCGCGCCGGCGGCGCCTTCATGGATGTGCGACGCAGTGGCCGTCATTCCGCTCACCGTCACTGCGGCGCTTACGCTGCGGTCTTCCTTGATGGTCACGGTCGCATTACCGGTCGCGGAAGTCGTCACGGGCGGCACCTCAGTGGCGCCTGAGAGCGTCACCTGCTGGGTCGCCATCATGCCCATCGACTGGCATCCTGCAAGCACCGCCAAGCCAGTGGCCAGCGCGAGCACGGCACTTCTTCCACTACGCATCGTCGTCTTCATGATTCTTCTCCGTCAAATAAAATGGCAAACCCCGCGGCGTGCTGCCTACCCCAGCCAGCGCGCATACGATAGCACTGCGGGATCCCCTAAGGGTCTATTTCGCAGACTGCCTGGCGCTGCGCATGTCATGGCGAGGGGATCGGGAATATTCGGCGCGGCCCCGCTGTTTCCGCAATCGTCTTACGCTGGAACTTCATCTGTCCAGACCTTGAATCCGGCCAGAACATTCGGTCCGAAACTGGTGGCGATGGCGACGTCCGCGGCATCGCGGCCGCGCGCCATGAGGATGCGCCCGATGCGCGGAAAATTGCTGCGCGCGTCGAAGGTGTACCAGCGGCCGTCCAGAAACGCCTCGAACCAGCCGGAAAAGTCCATTGGCGCGTCGGGTATGGGCACGCCGATATCGCCCATGTAGCCAGTGCAATAGCGCGCCGGGATATTCATGCACCGGCACAGTGTCAGGGCGAGGTGCGCATAGTCCCGGCACACGCCATTGCCGTCGCGAAAAGCCTCGAAGGCAGTCTTGCTGGGCCGCGCGTGCTGGTACCCGAAGGCGATGTGCTTGTGCACGAAGTCGCAGATCGCCTGCACCCGTGGCCATCCCGGCGGAGTATTCGCGAACATGCTCCATGCCACGGGCATGAGCAATTCAGTCTCGCAATAGCGGCTGCCCAGCAAGTAGAGCAGCGCCTCTTCGGGCAGATTTTCAATCGGCGTCTGCCAGGCATTGGGCGACACCACGTCGGGCTCGCCGCTATCGATCACCAGCGCGTCGGTGGTGATGCGGGTGCGCCCGGGCGCGGCGACAATGCGCGTGCACCAGTTGCCGAAGGAGTCGCGATACGCCCGCTGTATCAGCGACGGCGTGGTCACGATGTGATCGGGCGTGATCATGTCCGACACCCGCGAATAGTGTACGTTGAGCATCAGGATCATGGGAGTGGGCTGCGGACAGTCGTAAAGCAGTTCGTAGCCGATGCGTATTTTCATGATGCGACCCTCGCTGCAATTGTCGGCGCGCGCCGGTCATGAGCAAGTGCCAGCGCTTCGCGCAGCGACGCGATCACCGCGCGACGCAGCGCTGCCGCAACCCGGTTGCGGGCGTCGACATGCTTCTGGTTGATTTCGAGTTCGATGCCGACGTAACGGGTCGGCGCAAAACGCTTTCGGAGGTGCGACGTGAGGCCGTCGTTCCTGCCTTGGTACGGATAGTTGCGCCGTACCCGCAGTGGCGCGATTCGTCGGGCGAGCAGTTCGCGCCAATCGCCGGCCAGAGCGCGCTCTCCCGGCCGTGCGGGATCGTAGAGGAGGCCGACGTCGGCATCTCGAATGACACCGCCGAGTATAGGGGTGAAACTGTGCGAAGAAATATGCACGACGCGCCGCCCCGCGGCCACGGCGCGCGCGACGCGTGTCTCAACCTGCTGGCGATACGGCAGGTAATGGAGCGTAAGGATGCGCTCGTGCTCCGCGCGCGCAAGTCCGCGCGTCGCGTCGGAATAGAGCGCGCGGTGGCCGATCGAGCGATTGAGATCGACGAGCAGGCGACTGACGGTCGAGGTAACCAGCGGCGCGTCGAGGCCGCGTGCCAGCGCGCCGGCCATGCCCAACGCCCCGCCGTCGTAGCCGCGGTGGGTGGCGAGCAACACGCGCGCGCCGACGAACAATGTCCGGTAGCAAGCTGGAATGCGATTGCCGCCGTGCTCGCAGGTAACCAGGACAAAGGGGCGGCGCGTCACCAACTCAGGTCCGGCAACTGCGCGAACACGTTGCGCGTACCTTCGCTCCAGGCATTGGACAGCGCGCTGAAATATGCGTCGTGGTGCTCGAAGCGGCGGCGCATCGCCACGCGAAGGCTGTCGCGCTCGTAGCAGATCAGGTCGATGGGCATGCCCACCGAGAGGTTGCTGCGCATGGTCGAATCGAACGACACCAGGACGCATTTCGTGGCGGCGGCAAGGTCAGTCGTCGGTCGAATCACTCGGTCGATGATCGGCTTGCCGTATTTCGCTTCACCGGTCTGCAGGAACGGCGTGTCGATGCCGGCCTCGATGAAATTACCCTCGGAATAGATACGGAACAGCCGCATCGGCTCGCCGTCGAGCTGGCCGCCGAGAATGAACGAGGCGTTGAATTCGACGTCGTTGGCTTCGAGGTATTCGGCATCGCGGCGCTCGACGTCACGCATCGCGTCGGATACCGTGACCGCGACGTCGAACATCGTCCGCGCGTTCCAGATATTCGGCTCGCCCGTCGTGTGCTCGCCGCGCTGCCTGACGATGTTGACGACAGCCTGGGTGCCGGCGAGGTTGCCCGAGCTCAGCAGGACGATGACGCGGTCGCCGCTGCGCTCGAACACGGTCATCTTGCAGAAGCTGGCAAAATTGTCGACGCCGGCGTGCGTGCGCGAATCCGAAGCGAAAATGAGGCCTTGTTTCAGGAGTACTCCGACACAATAGGTCATGAACCGGGCTCGCGAACCGCAGGTGGACGTTGCAAGGCCTCATTTTCGCACGGCGCAGGGCCACAGCACAAAGCGTCCACCGCACCGCAGAGCGGCGGCATTTTCAGGTAATCTACCGGGCCCTGGATTCTGAGAAGAAAGACGAGATGAAATATCGCACGCTGCCCGGCACCGGGCTCGATGTCTCCGAGATCTGCCTCGGGACGATGACCTGGGGGCAGCAGAACACCGAAGCCGAAGCGCACGCGCAACTCGACTACGCATTGGCGCAGGGCATCAATTTCATCGACACCGCGGAAATGTATCCGGTACCGCCCAACGCGACCACGCAGGGGCGCACCGAAGCGTACATCGGGCCGTGGCTAAAGCGCCAGCGCCGCGATCGGCTGGTGGTCGCGACCAAGATCGCCGGTCCGGGCCGCCGCGACTGGATTCGCGACGGCCGCACCGACGTCACGGCAGCGACGATCGCCGAGGCGGTCAATACCAGCCTCGCGCGCTTGCAAACCGACTACCTCGACCTCTATCAGATCCATTGGCCGCAGCGCAACGTGCCGATGTTCGGGTCAACCGAATTCGATCCCTCCAAGGAAAAGGCGGGTCCGTCGATCGCCGATCAGGTCGAAGGCATGGCGGCGATGATCCGGGCCGGCAAAATCCGCCATTACGGCTTGTCCAACGAAACGGCGTGGGGCGTGAGCGCGTTCTGTCAGGCGGCGAGGGAACAGGGCGTGGCACCGCCGGTGACGATCCAGAACAGCTACAGCCTGGTCTCGCGCAGCATTGATAACGACCTCGCCGAGACGTTGTTCCGGGAAAAAATGTCGCTGCTCGCCTACAGTCCGCTGGCCGCCGGGATGCTGTCCGGCAAGTATCTCAACGGCGCGAAGCCACCCGCTTCGCGCTTTACGCTGTTCGACACGTTGGGTCAGCGCTTTCGCAAGCCGATAGTGGTCGAGGCCATCGATGCCTACGCCGCCCTGGCGAAGCGGCGCGGCATTTCAATGGTGCAGTTGGCGCTGGGATACGTCAGGAGCCGGTGGTTCCTTGGCGCGTCGATCATCGGCGCCACCAGCCTGCCGCAACTCGAGGAGAACATCGCCGGCGCGCAGTACGAACTCGATGCCGAAACCATCGCGGAAATTGCCTTGGTGCAGGCGCGGTTCCCCAATCCCGCAGGCTAGAAGGGCTGCGCGTCCCGGCGGCCTTTAGCGCGCCGTCGCGAAAATCGTGGCACTCAAGTCAACCATCTTCAAGGCCGAGCTGTCGGTGGCCGACATCGGTCGCGGTCAGTACGGCGACTACACGCTGACGGTCGCACGGCATCCTTCCGAGACTGACGAACGCATGATGGTGCGGCTATTGGCGTTTGCCCTGAACGCGAGCGACACGCTTGCCTTTGGCAAAGGACTCAGTACCGAGGACGAGCCCGACCTGTGGCGGCGCGACCTTACCGGCGTGGTCGAGTTGTGGATCGATGTCGGCCTGCCCGACGAAAAGGAAATCCGCAAGGCGTGCGGTCGCGCGAACGCGGTGCATGTGTATGCGTACGGCGGGCGCGCGGTCGGACTGTGGTGGGACAAGGCACGTAGCAAGCTCGACCGGCAGGAACGCCTCGCCGTGAGCGAGGTGCCCTTGGAGGCGAGCAAGGCACTGGCCGCGCTCGCTGGGCGCACCATGCGCCTGCACTGCACGATTCAGGAGGAGCAGATCCTGTTCGGCGACGCGGCGACGTCGGTGTCGCTGGAACTCGTGGCCATCAAGGCACCGTTGCCGCGACGGTGACGAGGCGCAGTCGACCGGTTGCGCGTGCGCCGGTTGCGCCGATGCCTATGTCTTGGGTTGGAACGCGCTGCCGAGCAGCGCCTGATCGATGCCCAGCGTCGGCTTGCCGTTGGCGTAACGATACAGCGCCGCGGAGTAGATGCCCTGCAGCGCCGAACTGGCAATCGCGAGCAGGCCGATGCCCAGGACGAGCACGATCAGCAGGACGATTCCAGCGACCGCCTGGTGTGACGCGAACGCGGCGATCACCAGAAATCCTCCGCACGCGATACCGAGCAGGCTGGCCAGGAAGAACACGATGCCGATGCCGGCGTTGCCGATGATCTGCTCGCCCCACGCCTTCTTGATCAGCTCGGTGCTGCGGCCGATGACGTCGATCGGCCCGATGTTTTCGGCGGCCAGCACGGGGACCACCAACGCCGTGGCCACGCTCCACGCCAAGCCGATCAGCCCGATGACCAGCCTGCCGATCAAGCCGATGCGTTCGGCGATGAAGCGCAGCAGCGTGCCGACCGTCGCGGCGATCAGCGCATAGCCGATGATCATGGGCAAGCGCGACCAGGCGCGGCGCAGCCCGTCGCCGAGGCTGGCTTGGTGACCGTCGAAGTGGCGCATCGCGACTTCGACCAGCGCGGTATTGAAGAAGATGACGATGGTGTATTGCAACCAGTAGAAGATGAATAGCGCCACATAGGCAAGCGCCGACACCACGTGGTCGGAGCCGTGACCGGCAAGAAAGCCGAAGGCGGGTATCAGCGGGATGGCGAAGCTGCCCACGATGATCACCATCGCGACCGACGAGAGCAAGGGAAACACCAGCAGGGATTTGTCGGCCATGAGTATGGCGACGCATGCCTGCGCGAGATCCCAGCTGCGAGCGAAGCGGGCGAACACGACAATCCTTCAGTGAATGGCGCGATGGCTGAGGCGCGTAGGCTAAGGCATGCGGGAGCGGATGGCCACTGAATTCTGTCGTCTGTAGCTCCGCAAGGTCGAATGCGCACCGGCACGCACCGATGCATGCGAAGTTGACAGAAACACGGCGTGACACGAAAGTGTCCGTGATTACAACCACTGTGGAGTTAGCCTTGGACGTTCGTGCCGCAGTCGCCCATCGCGCGGGAGCGCCTCTGACCATCGAGACCGTGCAGCTCGACGGGCCCCGGGCCGGAGAGGTCCTGGTCGAGATCAAGGCCACCGGGATCTGCCACACCGACGAGTTCACGCGCTCGGGGGCTGATCCCGAAGGCCTGTTTCCGGCAATCCTCGGTCACGAGGGCGCCGGCGTCGTCGTCGACGTCGGGCTCGGCGTGACCAGTGTGAAAAAAGGCGATCACGTCATCCCGCTCTACACGCCCGAGTGCCGGCAGTGCAAGTCGTGCCTGTCGCGCAAGA
>JBDTLK010000029.1:0-28038 GCA_039934835.1 Edaphobacterium sp. (SeqCode)
GGGCGGCGACGGCTTGAGCACGACCTGGAACTGATGGTGCTGGTGCAGCCGGTTCGGATTTTCACCATAGCGGCCATCCTTAGGCCGCCGCGACGGCTGCACGTAAGCGGCTTTCCACGGCTCGGGGCCAAGCGCGCGCAGAAAGGTGGCGGTGTGCGAAGTGCCAGCGCCGACTTCCATGTCGTAGGGCTGCAGCAGCGCGCAGCCCTGAGCGCCCCAGTAATCCTGGAGCCTGAGTATGACCTGCTGAAACGTTAGCATCGGAACGCGCAACAAGGCGGGAAGGGGCTGATTTTACGGGAGGAACGCGCTGCGACCAAACGCGCTGGGACGGCTCAGGTCGAGCGCCGGCGCGCCAGCAGCACGCTGACGCCTGCGAGCAGCAGCGCGGCGATGACCGCCAGCGCGTCGCCGAAGCGCACATACGGTGTCAACCCGGTGCGACCGGCGATCCTGCCTTCGAGAATGCCGCGCGTGAACCACGGCAGTCGAGCCTGCTCGACGCCGCGATGATCGATGATCGATGTGATGCCGGTGTTGGTCGCGCGCAGCATCGGACGACTCGCCTCGAGCGCGCGCATCTGCGCGATCTGTTCGTGCTGCTCGGCGGCGAGCGAGCGTCCGTACCATGCGTCGTTGGTGACGTTGACGAGCAGCGTGGCGTCGGGCACCCGGCGCGCGATCTCGCCTCCGAATGCGTCTTCGTAGCAGATGTTCATCGCCAGCCGTTCGCCGGCCACGGCGAACGGCTCCTGGTCCGCGGCCCCGGGAGTCTGATCGGCCAGCGGAATTGCCAGCACGTTGCGAATGAACCAGCCGAAGACCGCCTTGCCGGGGATCGTCTCGCCGAACGGCACGAGGTGATGCTTGCGATAGATCTGCAGCGGCGCGGCACCCAGGCTGACGACGCTGTTGAAGTAACGGTCGTCTTCGCTGGCGCTGGGGCGCGGCTCGAAGAAGAACATGCCGACCAGCAGGTCGCCGCCATTTTTCGCCGCCGCTTCGCGCAACAGCGCGACGTACTCGGGCGAGACCTCGTCGGCGAACATTGGCAGCGCGCTTTCCGGAAGCACGATCAGCCTGCCCTTCGCGCGCTGCGCCAGCTCGGCGTAGATTGCCAGCGTCTTGTCGCGATACTCAGGGTGGAACTTGAGTTCCTGCTCGATGTTGCCTTGCACCAGGCTCACCGCGAGCGGCTCGCCAGCGGGACGGGTCCATTCAATGGTCGACAGTCCGAGGCCACCGCCACCGATGACGATCACCGCGCCGATCGCGAGCAGCGCAGCGCGCGCGCTGCGTACTTCGACGGCCAGCATCGCGTACACCAGCAGTGCCGCGCAACCGGCAAAAGCGAGACTTACCAGCAGGACGCCGCCTATCGGAGCGTAGCCCGCGAGCGGAGTGCCGAGTTGCGCATAGCCGACCGACAGCCAGCCGAATCCGGACAGCACCCAGCCGCGCAGCCACTCGGCGAGCACCCACGCTGCGGCGGCAAGCGCCAGCCGATGCGCCGAGTCCACTGCGCTGAACCTCGCGGTCAGCCAGCCCGCCAAGGCCGGGAACAAAGCCAGGTATGCGCAAAAACCCGCGGTGCCGATGGCCGCGAGCGCGGCGGGCATCTCGCCGAAAGTCGACAGGGCGACGTAGACCCACGATACGCCGGCGCCGAACAGGCCCAAGCCAAAGGCGAAGCCGACACCCGCGGCGGCGCGGGGCGTGGCGCACTGCCGCCACAGCAGGAACAGTCCGCCGAGGGTGAGTGCCGGCAGTGACCACGCTGCGAAGGGCGCAAAGCCGAACACGGTGAGAACACCCAGCAACAGCGCCGCGAACGCCGCAAGCGTCGCGGACATCAGGCCTCGCCCGACGGCGTTGCCGGCCTCGCTTGCGGTGCCACGCGCTCCACCAGCAGCGTATAGATGCGGCGGCTGTCGGCGCGAATCACCTTGAAGCGGAAGGTGCCGATCGCGGTCGTTTCGCCGCGCTTGGGGAGCCGACCGAAAGCCTGCAGGACCAGCCCGCCGACGGTGTTGAATTCGTCGCGCGAGAAATCGCTGCCGAGCGTTTCGTTGAAGTCGGTGATCTCGGTTTGCGCCTTTACCCGATAGGCGTCGTTGGCATCGGGAATAATGTTGTCCTCGGCTTCGTCGAAATCATATTCGTCCTCGATGTCCCCGACAATCTGCTCGAGCACATCTTCGATCGTCACCAGCCCCGATACGCCGCCGTATTCGTCGACGACGATGGCGATGTGGTTGCGGTTGGCCCGGAAATCGCGCAGCAGAACGTTGAGTCGCTTCGATTCCGGAACGAACACCGCCGGGCGCAGCGTGTCGCGCAATACGAACCCCTCGGGCCTGGCGTAGAAATTCAGCAGCTCCTTGGCGAGCAGGATGCCGACGACGTCGTCCTTGCTTTCGCCGATCACCGGGAAGCGCGAGTGCCGCGTTTCCAGCACAAAGGGAATGAACTGCGATGGGTCCTCGTCGATCGACACGACGTCCATCTGTGCGCGCGGAATCATGATGTCGCGCACCGTCATTTCGGAGACTTGCAGCGCGCCTTCGATGATCGACAGCGCGTCGGCATCCAGCAGCTTGTGCTCGAACGCGCCGTGGAGGATCTCGAGCAGGCCCTCGCGGTCTTCCGGTTCGCGGGTAAGAAACGCGGAAAGCCGCTCGAGCAGCGTCGGCTTCAGCGTTTCGCGATCGGGCGAGTCGGAGTTCAAGGCCGGGCGGGCAGCGATGCTGCGTAGGGGTTGGCGATACCCAGTCCGGCAAGGATGGCGACTTCGCGCGATTCCATGCGCTTTGCCGCCGCGGCCCGGTGATGGTCATAGCCTTGCAAGTGCAGCATACCGTGGATGACCAGATGCGCGCAGTGGGCGGCGAGCGCTTTGTCCTGCGCCCGCGCTTCGCGTCTCAACACCGGCGCGCACAGCACGATATCGCCTCCCTTTACATCATCGTACACGAACGCGAGCACGTTGGTGGCGCTGTCCTTGCCACGGTACGCGCGATTGAGTGCGCTCCCTTCGGCGGCGCCGACGAAGCGCAGCGTGACGGTGGCATCCCCCTCCAGCGTGGCGGCAATCCAGCGGCGCAGCGCCGGGCGCAGCGGCAGGTCGTCACCCGCGACGGCATATTGGACGCTCAGCGACAGTAGCGCGCGCTTTTTACCAGTCACGATGGCGTAGCGGCGGCAATGCTTCGCGCGCGGTCCAGCAGCCTTGCATACAACGGCACCAGATCCGCGTCGGCGAGCGCGAGCAAATTGTCGCCGACGTAGATTTCGCTACTCGAAGCGCCAGGACCGCGGCCTGGCGCGACGCGATTGAGCAGCCACGCGCCATGCGATTCCGCGAGCGCGTCACGCGCCGCGGTGAGCGCGGCTGCCGGCACGGGAAAGTGCGCGTGGAACATGTTGACGGCCGGTGGCTGCGGCTCGATGACAATACCGTCGATGCCGCCTAGTGCCGCCGCAAACGCCCGCGCCCGTGCCCGATATGCCGGCATCTTCGCCAGCTGTGCGTCGAAGCGCATCGCCGCGGAAGCGACCAGCGGGTGCATTTGCACCAACGTACCGCCCTGGCGCCGCCGCCACACGCGTGCCTCCGCAATGAAGTCTTCCGGCCCGAGCAGCATCGCTCCGGCGAGTCCGCCGATGCCCTTATAGAACGATACGTATACCGAATCGAAAAGCGCGCAGATGTCGGCGAAGCTTCTGGTTGCGTAGGCTTCGCGCGCTTCCCACAGTCGGGCCCCGTCCAGATGCAGGCGAGTACCGCGCTCGCGGGCGACGGTGGCAATGCGTCCGAGCTCATCCCAGGTCGGCAGCTGGCCACCGATCTCGCGCGTCGGCAGTTCCAGCACTAGTGCAGCGAGGCGCTCGGGGCACGCCGCGAGATCGCGCGCCTCGGTTGGCCGTTCGCGCGGCCCCAGCAGCGTCGCGTGCAGCTGGTGCAGATGCGCGTAGGCGCGTTCTTCGTGCAGTTCGAGGTGCGCGGTCGGATGCATCGCGACGTGCCGCACTCCGGCGCGATCGCACCACAGGCGCAGCGCGATCAGCTGTGCCATTGTGCCGCTGACCATGAATGCGGCGGCGGGCATGCCGAGCAATGCCGCTACCTTGGCCTCGAACGCGCCGATCAGCTCGCCTGCGCCGTAGCGGTCGGCCGACAATCCGTGGTCGCGGCACCATTCGCCGACGCGGATCAAGTCTTTTCCGGGCGCGCTTGCTGCGAATCCGGAAACGTGAATGGCGCAGCCGAGGCGCAAGGCCTCCTGGGCGTCCGGCATCGTTCAGCGTCCCGGGTACGGAGGCGCGCCGGGCGCGTCGATGCGCTCGCTGTGGGTCTGCTGTTCGTACGCGCTGATGATCTTCTGCACCAGCGGGTGGCGGACGACGTCGGCGCTGGTGAAGTCGGTGAAGGCGATGCCGCGCACGTCCTTGAGCACGCGTCGCGCTTCGATGAGACCGCTCTTCTGGCTGCGCGCCAGGTCGATCTGCGTGACATCGCCGGTGATCACCGCCTTGGTGCCGAATCCGATGCGCGTCAGGAACATCTTCATCTGCTCGGGCGTGGTGTTCTGCGCTTCGTCGAGAATGATGAACGAGTGATTGAGCGTCCTGCCGCGCATGTACGCCAGCGGCGCAATTTCGATGGTGCTGCGCTCGAAGAGATTGGCGGTCTTGTCGAATCCCATCAGGTCGTAGAGCGCGTCGTAGAGCGGCCGCAGGTAAGGGTCGACTTTCTGCGCGAGGTCGCCCGGCAGGAATCCCAGCCGTTCGCCGGCTTCGACCGCGGGACGCACCAGCACCAGGCGCTTGACCAGGTCGCGTTCGAGCGCATCGACCGCGCAGGCGACCGCGAGATAGGTCTTGCCGGTGCCTGCGGGGCCGATACCGAAGGTGATGTCGTGGTCCTGGATGTGCTTGAGGTACAGGCTCTGGTTGGGCGTGCGGCCGTGCAGGTCGGCGCGACGGGTGCGCAATTCCGGGCTGTCGGCGTCGCCGCTGGCCTTGCCGCGCTGCGTCGCCAGCTCGACCAGTCCAAGCTGGATGTCATCCACCGTCAGCGGCGACTTGGCCTGCGCGTAAAAGCGCTGCAGCGCAGCGGCCGCATGCTCGCGCTGCCGGGTGGCTCCACGCAGGGTGAAGGCCGCGCCGCGCCGGGCAATGGTCACGTCGAGCGCCGCCTCGATCTGGCGCAGATTCGCGTCGAGCGCGCCGCAGAGATTGGCGAGCGCGCGGTTGTCGACCGGGTCGAGCGTGAGTTCGGTGCTCGCGACTTTCAAGTTCGCTCAGACGCCCTGGCGTTGCAGCGGCGCCTTGAGCGCCTCGTCGAGCGTGGTCAGGCTCTCGGCGACGTGGGCCTGCGATTCCTTCGACCAGCCCTTCATCCGTGCGGCCTTGAGCTCATCGCGCAACTCGCGTGCCTCCTGGCGCAAAAGCGCGCGCGCGTCGGCTGGAGCCGCTGCCGACGAACGCACCAGCGCGTTGGCCACGCGCATCAGGTGCTCGCGCTGCAGGCTGCGGCGCAGCGGCGTGATCTCCTGTCCGGTTTTCAATTCGACCCAGATCGAACGATGCAGCGACGCATAGAGTTCCGACAGGTGAAAGCCGTGCTTCGGATCGTCGAGCTTGACCTCGCTGTCGACGATGCGCTGCGCGACGCCGTCGCTCATCAGTTGGCTTAGGACGTCGCGCTGAATCCTGAGCACCTGGGCCGGCAGCGAATAGTCGACACCGGCGGCCGAGTACATATCGTCGTTGTCGAGGTAGTCGACCTGGAGCCGGCGCATGAATGCCGGCTTGAAGCGGAAGCTGTCGGCGGAAAACAACCCCGTTTCGATGATCTCGAGCGCTTCGCGCTGTTGCGTCGCGGTGGTCGGATTGAGGGGGGGGCGCGGGCTGCCTACATGATCGCGCGAAGTGCTCACGCCGCCGATGTACTTGGCGACCGTCGCCGACGATTGCCCGATGACGATCAGGCCGCGGCCGACAGTGCGGCGCAGGACCACATAGCTTTCGCCGGCCTTGAGTTCGCGGTCCTGCCAGCGATCCCACAGCTCGCGCGCGAGCAGCAGCCGGCGCCGTGCAAACTGCAGCGGGTCACTCGAAAGATCGCCCTGGTTCGCCTCGGGATCGATGCCGAAGCTGCTGTCCTCGTCGGTGGCGTAGGCCAGCAGCCGCTCGCTGCTGCGTCCGGCGATCTTGCGCAGTTCGGCGGATTCCTGCTCGGGAGGAATCTCCCGGTAGCCGTATTCGATGGCCCAATAATCGTAAGGACCCAGCGTCGTCATGTCATACGAGCCCTGACGCTCGCCCGGCAGCGCCAGATTGATGGCGTTGTATTCCATCACTGACCCAGCAATGCCGTTGGCGCGCGTGAACTCGAGGTCGGCGAGTTGCGCCTGCGTGTAGACGGTCGAGGCGCGGAAGTTGTGGCGCAGGCCGAGCGCATGCCCCACTTCATGCATGGTGGTGTTCTTGAGGTCGGCGAGTACGAAATCCTCGGCTTCCGGACCGTCGGGGTCGAGTTCGCCGCGCGCTTCGAGCAGATCCAGCGAGAAATTAAGTTCCTGCCCGGCGTAATCCTGCTGGAAACAGAATCTCTCGGGGCGCTCGCGATAGCCCGGGATCGTCGCCGGCGTCGCAATCTGTTCCACCCGCTGAAAGCGGCGATTGCGCAGGCGCACCGGATCGATGCCGATGTCGGCATCGAGAATCTCGCCGGAGCGCGGATCGGTCAGGCGCGGACCGATGCCGCCGAATTGCGGCCGCGCGGTGGTCATCCAGCGGATCGACGCGTGGCGCGCGTCGAGCGTCTCGAAGTCGGCGTCTTCGGGCTGGATCTTGGCCTGCACCGCGTTTATGAAGCCGGCTTTCTCGAAGGCCTTGTTCCATTCGAGCACGCCGTCGACGATGGCCTGGCGATACCTGACCGGAACGTTCCGGTCGATCCAGAACACGATCGGCTGTTTCGGCTCGGACAGCGGCGCCGAAGGGTCCTTCTTCTCCAGCCGCCAGCGCTGGATCTGGGCGATCTTCGGCGTGAGCTTGCTGTCATTGCTGTAGTCGTAGCGGCTATCCTGGAAATAGCCGACGCGCGCGTCGGCGGCGCGCGGGCGCATCGGCTGCTCGGGGAGCTTGGCGAGGTTGTAGTAGAACCCGAGGAACAGGCTGCGGATGTCGGGAACGGTTGCAGGCGGCTGAATCGCATAGCCCCCTCCGGGTGGCGGCTGGCTCACGCGCTGCAATGCGTAATGCGCGTTGACGTTGATGGCAACCAAGTCAGGGGTGGCGCGCGCCTTGGTGATCGATGAATTGCGCCCATCGAACGCATACGACTGGCGAAAGGTCCGCTCGAGCATGCCGTTGGCGCCGGGAATATCTGCGAACAACAGCGCATTCGCCTCGATCAACACCGATCTGCGTTCAGGATGCGGCTGGCTCGCTACCGGCGCGGCGGAGAGCAGGCTGTCGGAAAACGCTTCGCTTACCGCCCGCGCCTCCGGCGTGTTGGGCGTGGCGAAAAAATCGGTGTTGCGCGCGATCAGCTGGACCTGGGTGTGGCTCAAGCGGTGGAAGGTCGCGATATAGCTGTCGACCATCAAGCCGCCATAGAACGACTTTTCGCCCAAGCCGCTGGAGTAGCTGAAGCTGAAGAAGAACGGTTGATCGAACTGCTCGGGCGCGATCTCGATCCAGACCTTTCCGTCGCGCTCGTAGATATTGAAGAATCCCGGAGTTGCCGCCGCCCCCTTGACGACATCGGCGAAGCTTTTCTGCTGGGCGAGCGCGGTCATTGCCGCCGCAGCCGCTGCTGCCGCCGCGCTCGCGGCCGGCGAAGCCGTGCCGGCGCCGGGTGCGGCGGCGCGCGGTGCACTGTTGGCGGCGGCGGTCGCCGTCGCGGCGGCGACCGCGGCCGCCGTGGCGACAGTGCTCGCCGAATCGGCGCTCCCGGCGGCCGGGGCGGTCGCGCATCCGGACAACGCGGCGGCGCAGGCAACGACAGTTGCGCTAGTGGCGGCGAAGCGAAGTGCGAACATGGAAATATCCTTGATCAGAAATAGGCGCCGGCGCCCGCGAGGACGAGGCTGCCCATACCATGCTTACGGACAGCCGACCAGTTCGCCGCGCAGCGAATGGGCCAGCGCGGCGGTAATGGTGACGTCGACCTGCCGGCCAATCAGACCGTCAGATCCGGGAAAGTTCACGACGCGATTGTTGCCGGTCCTGGCGGCAAGATCGCCGGCCGAGTTGGCGGCGCGAGCCGTGACCAGCACCCGCTCGACGTTGCCCACCATGCGCGCACTGTGGGCGTGATAGCGGACATCAAGCGCGGCCTGGAGCCGCTGCAGGCGCACCTCGGCGATGGCCGGCGGCACCGGCTCGGTAAACTCCGCCGCAGGTGTGCCCGGGCGCGGGCTGTACAAAAAGCTGTAGCTGCCGTCGAAACCGGTTTCCTCGACCAGGCGCAGGGTCTGCTCGAAATCGGCTTCGGTTTCGCCCGGAAAAGCGACGATGAAGTCCGAGGTCAGCGCGAGGTCGGGACGCGCAGCGCGCAGCCGGCGGACGATCGACTTGTATTCCAGCACGGTGTAGCCGCGCTTCATGGCTGCGAGGATGCGGTCCGAGCCCGACTGCACGGGCAGATGCAAATGCGACGCGAGCTTCGGGATGCTGCGATAGGCGTCTATGAGCCGCTGCGTCATCTCGCGCGGATGCGAAGTCGTATAGCGAAGGCGAGCAAGATCGTCGAACTCGGCCAAGTATTCGAGGAGCGTCGTCAGGTCCGCGGTTTCACCCGCCGCGCCCATCGCGCCGCGATAGGCGTTGACGTTCTGCCCGAGCAGGGTGATTTCCTTGACTCCCTGGTCGACCAGGTCGGCGACTTCGGTAAGTACATCATCGAAGGGGCGCGAGACTTCCTCGCCACGCGTGTAGGGCACCACGCAGAACGAGCAGTACTTGCTGCAGCCCTCCATGATCGACACGAACGCGGCCGGACCGTCGACCCGCGCCGGCGGCAGATGGTCGAACTTCTCGATTTCCGGGAAGCTGATATCGACCTGCGGCAATCCCGTTTGCCGGCGCCGCGCGATGAGCGCAGGCAACCGGTGCAGCGTCTGCGGACCGAAGACGACGTCGACGTACGGCGCGCGCTCGACGATCTTCGCGCCTTCCTGGCTGGCCACGCAGCCGCCGACGCCGATGATTAGCGCGGGATTGGCAATCTTGAGCTCGCGCACGCGGCCGAGGTCGTGGAACACCCTCTCCTGCGCCCGTTCGCGCACCGAGCAGGTGTTGAACAGGATCACGTCGGCGTCGGCGGGGTGTGGCGTCAGCTCGAGTCCGTCGGTAGCGTGCAGGATGTCGGCCATCTTGCCAGCGTCGTACTCGTTCATCTGGCAACCGAAGCTGCGGATGTATAACTTGCGACTCACGAAGAAACCGGGGTCCACGGCAAGTCTTTGATGGGGCGAAAATTATAGCAGTTGTGCAGCCTTCGCGTCAGGCCGGCGGGGCGGCCGCTATAATGCCTGCCGCAGGTGTCCGCGGAGCGCAGCAACGCGCCGCGGGTGAAACGGGAAGCCGGTGCGTCGTGGAGCAACAACCCTCCATGCCCATTCCGGCGCTGCCCCCGCAACGGTAAGCCAGTGCGGGTCGCTCCTCAACGCCACTGCTCGCGCTCGCGAGTGGGAAGGCGGGCGACCAAGACTGGCAAGCCCGGAGACCGGCCTGCAACCGGTGCGCGCGCCAACCTTTTTCGCGCGCGCGCCGGCCCTTGGCGCATCGCGGGAGGCGGTGTCCGGCCGGACGCCCGCTGCTTCGCGCGCATTCCGCCGTTCGTTGCTCTCCGCGCTGTTCGATTCACTGCCGTGCGGGGATGCACGGATTTTGCGGAGACCGACCCATGTTGCACGACTCATCGTGGCGCAATGGCACACTCACCGGCGCCTCGTGCGCGCTCTGCTGCATCTCATCTGCCCTTGCCCAGCCTGCGCCAGTTCCGACGCCGCTCGATCCGGTCGTTGTCACGGCAGCGCGTTCACCGCAGCTGCTGGACCAGTCGCTCGCCGACCTGACGGCGATCGGCCCCGACGAAATCGCGCGCGCCGGCGCGCAGAGCCTGGCGGAATTGCTGCAGCGGCAGCCGGGGGTGCAGATCGTCGCCAACGGCGGGCCGGGCACGACGACCGCAGTGTTCCTGCGCGGGGCCAACGCCAACCAGACGCTCGTGCTCATCGACGGGCTGCGCGTCGGTTCGTCGAGTTCAGGCACCCCCGCGTTCGAGGCGATTCCGCTCGCGCAAATCGATCACATCGAAATCCTGCGCGGACCGGCGGCGAGTTTGTACGGCGCGGACGCCATTGGCGGCGTGATCCAGATCTTCACGCGCAATGGCGGCAAGGCATTCGCCGCCAATGCCGGCGCGGGTTTCGGGACGTACAACACCAGCCAGTTTTCGGCTGGCGCGTCGGGGAGTGACGGGCCGTGGCGCTTCGCGCTGCAGGGTAGCTATAACCAGAGCTCCGGATTCAACGCGATATGGAATCCCGCCAACTTTAGTTACAACCCGGATCGCGACGGCTACACCAACGGCAGCGCCAGCGGCACCCTCGCCTATACCTTTGCTCCGGACCAGGCGGTGTCGGCGCAATATTTCTACAGCCGGATGAAGGCGCAATTCGACGCCGGGCTGGATTACAACGACCGAACCATCACCACCGTGCAAAGCTACGCGGTGGCCAGCCGCAACCGATTGACCACGTTCTGGAAGAGCACGCTCGAGGCGGGCGAATCGAGTGACGATAGCCGTTCGCAAACCGGTTTCGGCCCGTCGGATTTCAAGACGGTACAGCGGCAGTACACCTGGCAGAACGACTTCGACGTGCCGCTGGGCGCGCTGTCGGTGGCATTGACGCGGCGCGAAGAGCGGGTGGATACCGACGCTGGCTTCCCGGTGACTGCGCGCAATACCAATGCCGTCGTCGGCGTGTACCAGCTGCAATACGGGCCCAATACATTGCAGGCGAATCTGCGCCGCGACGACAGTTCGCAATATGGCGGGCACACTTCAGGAGCGCTGGCCTACGGGTATACGATCATGACGGGGCTGCGGGCGAGCGCGAGCTACGGGACCGGTTTCAAGGCCCCGACCTTCAACGATCTGTATTTTCCGATGTTCTCCAATCCCGACCTGAAACCGGAGACCGCGCGCAATGTCGAGGTCGCCCTGCGTTACTCGACCAGCCAGGTCAACGCCGGAGTCGTCGCCTACAGGAATCGCGTCAGCGACCTTATCGTGTTCGGCTGCGACGCCGATTTCAACTGCGCGCCACAAAACGTGGCGAAGGCGACACTCGAGGGAATCACCCTGGAATTGCTAGGTATCTTCGGAGACACCACCGTCAAAGGCAGCGCCGATTTCGCGCGGCCCTACGACGCCGCGACCGGCAACCTGCTCCCGCGCCGCGCGCGCCGGTATGGCAGTCTGGGCGTGACGCAGGCGATCGGCGCACTGCAGGTCGGTGTGCAGGTGGTAGCGGCGTCGGCGCGCTACGACGATGCCGCGAACACGCGGCGCATGGCTGGCTACGCGCTGGTCAACCTCAACGCCGAATACGCGTGGACCAAGCAGTGGGCGCTGTTCGCGGTGCTCGGCAACGCCTTCGACCGCCACTACGAACTGGCGGCCGATTACAACACAATGGGTGCCAACTTCTTCGGCGGCGTGCGCTACCGCTACTAATCCATGGGCCACGCGACGGCATTGCTGGTATTGCTCGCTTTCGTCGTCAGCGACGCGCCGGCGGCGGTCGTCGCGCTCGATGCCAGCGGCGCGACCGTGACGCTCGCCGCGCCTGCGAAGCGGGTGATCAGTCTCGCGCCGCACGCAACCGAGTTGCTCTTCGCAGTCGGTGCGGGCGACGATGTTGTCGGCGTGCTCTCGCCCGCCGACTGGCCACCCGAGGCCGCGAGTCGTCCGCGGGTCGGCGATTCCGGCGCGATCAACCTCGAAGGCATCCTCGCGCTGAGGCCGGACCTGGTGGTGGCGTGGCCGTATCTGGCACCCGCGCAAGTCGAGCGCCTGCGCACGATGGGCATTGCGGTCTACCTGTCGAATCCGCGCACGATCGACGCAATCGCTGATGACATCGAGCGCCTTGGCACGCTCACCGGACACGTAGCAGCGGCGGGCCGCGCGGCGGCGGCATTCCGCGCGCGACTCGCCGCAGCGCGCGAGCGCGCCTCGGGCGCGGCGCGGGTGCGCGTGTTCTACGAGATCTGGAACCAGCCCCTGTACACCATCGGCGGCGACCACCTGATCAGCGCAGCGATCAGTCTGTGCGGCGGCGAAAACGTGTTCGCGGCGCTGACCGTGCCTGCGCCGCAGGTCAGTGTCGAGTCGGTACTCGCCGCCGCGCCCGACGCCATCGTTGCCGGCGCGGATCGAAGCGAACGGCCCGCGTGGCTCGACGCATGGTCGGCGTGGCCCGACCTGCCCGCGGTCGCGCGCGGCAATCTGTTCGTTGTCGATGCGAACCTGCTGCATCGCGCGGGTCCGCGCTTCGTCGATGGCGTCGAGCAGTTGTGCTCAGCGCTGGCGAGCGCACGCGCCAACACGGCAGCGCGCGGCACCGCGCCGCGTGCCGTCCGCTGAACCACCTTGCACACGCGACGCCCCATCCGGGCGTGTTGCGCGCCGGCCGCCATCCATAACAGGCCTATAATTTGTGCTCGGCAATCCGGATGGAGCGTAACGCCTGGATTGCGGCCCCGGGATGGTGGCAGGCATGAACAAGGCATTTACGCGCGAGAACGACGCCGAAGCCGACGATGGCGACGCCGATGTCGAAGACGCATCGCTGCCGGAAGGCACCAAGAACTATGTCACACCGGGCGGCTTCCAGCGGCTGAAGGCCGAGCTGGACGGCCTGGTCGACAAGGAGCGCCCGGCAATGGTCGCGACGGTCGCCTGGGCGGCGAGCAACGGCGACCGCTCTGAAAACGGCGACTACATCTACGGCAAGAAGCGGCTGCGCGAAATCGATCGGCGCATCCGTTTTCTCGTGCGCCGGCTGGATCGCGCCGAGGTCGTAGATCCGTTGGCGCGGCGCGACGCCGACGACACGGATCGCGTTTTTTTCGGCGCGACGGTTGTCGTGCGCGATCGCGTCGGCGCCGAGCGCACGGTGAGCATCGTCGGCGTCGACGAAATCGACACGCGGCGCGGTTACATCAGCTGGATGTCGCCGATGGCGCGTGCCCTGATCAAGGCGCGCGAAGGCGACATCGTGCCGCTGCGGACACCCGGCGGCGACGAGGAACTCGAGATTCGCGAGGTTCGCTACCAACCTCTGGACACGGGAGCGCAGCTCGCGAGCGGTTGACGCGGCCGAAATCTTCCGCCTATAGTCGCCCATGGATTCCGAAATTTCCGCACTCGAACACAAGGTCGCCGCATTGCTCGCCGAGTATCATCGGTTGCGCGCGGACAACGAGTCGTTGCGGCGCGAGCTTGGACGCGCGCACGAGCAGGGCCGGGTGCTTGCCGCGCGGGTGCAGGCCGCGTCGACGCGCCTCGATTCGTTGCTGCAACAGTTGCCCGAGCCGGCGAGCCAGCCGTGACGGAGGCCTCGACCATGCTCGATGTGACCATACTCGGGCGCGAATATCGCGTGGCGTGCAAGGAAGCCGAGCGCGACGAGTTGCTCAAGGCAGTGCAGTTCCTGGACCAGCGCATGCGCGAAATTCGCGACGCGGGCAAGATCGCCGGCACCGAGCGCATCGCCGTCATGGCAGCGCTGAACATCGCCCACGAACTCCTCGGCGCGAAGGCCGGCGGCGTGCCCGCCAGCGCTGCAAACAGTTTTGACACTTCCAGCGTTCAGCGTAGAATTTCCGCAATGCAGTCGGCCATTGATCGTGCGATGGCGGATCAGGACAAGCTGATCTAGCGGCTGCGCCGATTGTCCCCTGCGGTGTTCGAACTGGCTCTATGTTCTTTGAACCAATGCTAACTTAGCGAGGTTGCCGAGCCTTTATGGGCCGGTGTGCGCTCCCTACGCGGAAGCGCCTGATGGCCCTGGCAGGCGACCCTCTTGAACCGCGGTTCAAGACCTGGGTCGGTACGGCACAGGTGGGGGACTCACTCTGGCGACGGCGCTGCGCAAGCGGCGCCGTTTTTTTGGATGCGCCGCAGACTCAGCGACTCGCTGGTGGTGCTCAGTGTTCGAAACTTGAGGTGCAAGCCGAGCTCGCTTGATTCTGCGGGGCTCCCATGAAGAAACTGTTGCTATCAATACTGCTGGCGATGTGTGAGGGCAGGGTCATCGAGGTTACGCGTCGGCAGACGCAGTAAGCCATGCGTTACTGGCTGAGCAGGTCAGTCCACGGCGAGCGAGTCGCTGGAAACCCGCGTCCTGTCTAGCTTTGCGCGATCCACCGTTTGCCGCAAATGACTTCGAATTGCGCGTTGGGTGGGAATCTGGGTGGGACTTACCGAGCACCCCTTATGCCCCCGGTTGGCGGGTGGAAGTGTGTTCAATGCAATGTTGCGCCGCCGTGGCAGTGCTTGTACTTCTTGCCCGACCCACACGGGCAAGGATCGTTGCGTCCGACCTTGGCGGATTCGCGCCGAATCGTCCTTGAGTCTGCCGGTCCTCTCGGTTCTGCACCGCGTCGATCTAGGTAGTAGCGGTGAATCTGCACTAGCCCTGCCGCCATGTGCTTGATGATGTCCTCGCGCTGCTCCGGCGTTATCGGATTGGGCCGCATCTCCGGGTCGGGATCATGCTCATGGGCGAGCATCAGCATAGGCAAGAGACTGCCACCGCGCTCGTCGTCGTTGATCAACGCCGCCCACTGCGGCTTCCGCAACTCGACGCCGCGCATGAACCCGGAAGCCCAGTCGTTGGCGAGCGCCACGCTCTCTTCGTTTTCCAACAGGATCGGGAGGTAGACCTGGTCCGCGAATAGCGTGGCGGCGATGGTGTTCCAGTGCCGCATCAGCAGTCCCAGCATGGCGTTGGCGGCACCGAGGCTCTCGAACTCGCAAGTGTCCTCCATCGAGCCGCCAAATACGTGTGGGTAGTACTCGCTCGGCAGCACCGTATCGGGTCCCGCGACGAGAGCAGCGAAGAACCCGTCGAGTTCCTCGATGTTCATCGCCTTGCCGCCCTTGCACTGGCGGAGGAACTCGCTGAGCCGGTCGAGTTCGGAATCGGTCAGCGGTTGATGACTGGCGAAGGTTTGCACGTTACGTCAACTGGTTGAGGATCGGCCAAGCCTCACCGTCAAGGAAGACGGGCGGCCATGGAGTTGCGGAGCGGTGTTTGACTGCTTTTCGCAATACTGCCTGTCTCCTCGATGTGCACCGTGCGTTCGCGCACCCACGACGGGAAGTTTGCTCTGTTGTTTTTGCTTCATGCCATCGCCCGGCCAAGCTATCCCTTCAATTCTATGTCATAGATCGGGCCCCGCTGGCGCCACGGATCTTGCGCTAGCCGGTGGGTGCGACTATGTGCACCACCGCACGGACGCCGATCTACCTACGGTTGTATTAGTTACAAAGGGTGCCGCCGACAACTATAGCTGCAGTGCCGGCACCATTTGAAGCGCTCCCAATACTGGCGCGCTGGGCACTGTGGGAGAAAACGTGACCACCGTCGTTCCCACGCAGCTGAGGCAAGCGATGCACCAGATTGAGATGAATCGCGTCTACGTACAATACCTTGGTGTCATCTCACGTACGAATTGAAATTCAATGGCACCGAGAACAATCCTGCTGATGCGCCATGCAGAAAAACCAGACGACCCGACTAGTCCATATCTTTCGGATGCCGGTCGTGATCGCGCCGAAAAACTCGCTCAGTACATCCCCGCGACATACGGCAAGCCCGATTTTGTCTTCGCGGCAGCGGAGCATCAAAAAAGCATACGTTCATATCTGACGATGAAGCCGTTGTGCGACACGATTGCAGTTCCGCTCGACAGCACGACACCTGCCAAGGATTACCAAGCTCTTGCGACAACGCTACTTTCGGATGACATCTACGCCGCCAGGCTGGTCGCCGTGTGCTGGCCCCACGGCGAGCTTCCCGCCCTGTGCGGTGCGCTTGGGGCGCGTCAAGGCGATTATCCGGACCCGTGGGACTCTTCAGTATTCGATCTTATCCTGCAGCTCGACTACACCAGCAACGATGCGCCACCGGGCGTGACCCGCGTGAATGAACCCTTCTAAAGGTCACAAATCTAAATATGAACCACCCGCGTTTGGCACTGAGCAATTCGCTCTCAGTCGGCGTCCGAAAGGCTCGCGCTTTAAACGCTGAACGCCGCACTGCGCAATGACGGAGTCCGGCCATGACGGGTCGATTGGGAGCGACTGCTTCAGCGCCTCGCAAATATCGAGCGGGTTGTCTGCAGTCAGATGTGCAGCTTGCTTGCGGCAAAGGATGCCGGCACTCGCGCTCATCACCAGAAGGTATCCCGCCGACCACCTATTCCTTTTCTATAGGCCAATTCTGAACGCGTTGCCAAGCTTGCTGTACCGGAGGCGGCAGCTTATTCATGTGCTTTAGAAATAGCGCCAGAGTCCAGATCTCCTCATCGCTGAGTGCGTTTCCGAACGAAGGCATGCCCGTCAGCCGAATTCCGTGCTTGATCCTCCAGAACAACTCACCTTCCGGGTCGTCCTCGACCCCGTCTGTCGCCAGTTGCGGTGGCTTCGGATTTAAGCCTCTCGCAACCGGTGATGCCGAAGCGGCCCCCTCTGCGGACCCGTGGCACATCGCGCAGTTCCGCGCAAAGAGGCGAACGCCCTTGACGAGATTCTGTTCGGTGAGCGCAACAGGGTTTTGCTCCTTGGGCGCGTTTCTACGAAGGGTCGCATCCAGCGACGCACTGGCCAACCAGGTCTCCAACGCGCCCGGTGTTTCATCCGCATTGGCCGGGATCAGGCCGCTTCGCACTAATGCGTACCCACCGAGCACGGCAACCGCGAGCGTCAATGCGACTCCTGCAACCATACCTTTTAGCATGGCATGTCCTCCGTCAATGATACGAACTTACCCAGGCGGACGCTCTAGGATCGAAGGCGCTGCTTCGGGCGCTGACGCCAACGGTGCTCGAAGCCTCCGGACCGGTATTGAAGCCGCCGACACTTTAACAAATTCCACCACGCCGACCTCCGCGATTGCGACGCGTCCTTTGAAGGACGGCTTTCGGCTCTTGAATTTCGAAGGTTGCGCGACGTGTTTGCGTCGAGAGCCGGCCCAAGCTCTTGCGCGTCGAGCATCCGGTCTCAGCAAGTGAATGGCCGTGGCAACGCAGCCAGTGAACTGGCGCAGTCGGTCAGAATCGGTCGTCCAGATTCGCCTTTTCATTCCGGGATATTCAGACTGGCGCGACTTGGCTGGTCCGACGCCTTTGGCGCATCCGCGGAAGGCGAACCTGGAACCGGGCGGAAGGTTGCGGCGTACCAGACACCGCGAGAGGCACGGGCGACTACTACGTGCGGAAACGTACAGACCGTCAGCTACGCGAGCGGTATATCACAAAAGAGCTAACGTCGAGGTCAGGCTTTTGGATTTCTCTGTGTGCACACTGTTTGTGGACAGACATATCGTCTGACACACGTAGTGGCCGCGAGAATTCACAAGTATGTCGCCCATTGGGTGCGCGTCGAGTCACTCATAGCATCAGAGCGTCAATACAATTCAGAGGAGGCGAGGGATGGTAGAGCGCAAGGCGAGACGTGCGGCAGGTGGAGCGGCCATTGCGTTTTGGCTGTTGTTCGGCATGATAAGTTCAGCGGATGCCGTGCCATCGTTTGCGCGCCAGACGGGGCAGGAGTGCGTCGCCTGCCATGTCAGCTTTCCGGAGCTAACGCCCTATGGCAGGTACTTCAAGCTCACCGGCTATACGATTGGCAAGGCGCCGATCACCTCGCATGGCCTCAATTTCATTCCACTTGCGGTCATGGCGCAAGCGTCGGCGACCAACACCAGAAATAACCACCAGACCGACCCCGCAACGGGCGATACGGTTTCAGTGAACCAACGCAACAACAGCGGCGTCTTTTGCTGTGCGAGCTTATTTCTGGCCAGCAAGGCCAACGACTACATTGGTGGGTTCATCCAATGGACATACAATAATTTAGCTACAACGGCCGACGGCACACTCGGCGGCCACAGTGGAATCGACAACACTGACATTCGTGTTGCGGGCAAGTACAGCGGGGTCGACGCAGCAATCCCCGATCTGATTTATGGGATGACGCTCAACAACAACCCGACCGTACAGGACGCTTGGAACACTACCCCCGCATTCGGGTATCCGTACACATCATCACCACTCGCGTCCACGCCCGCCGCGGCTACGCAGATCGACGGCGGACTGGCGCAACAGGTCGCAGGGGTCGGCGGCTATGTCTTTTGGAAAAAGACTGTTTACGGCGAATTGTCGTTCTACCGTACCGCCGACGGCGCTTTTTCTGTACTGCGCTCCGGACAGGACATCCACACCGACGGCGGTGTCGCCGCAGTGCAGAACTGGAACAACCCGTATTGGCGCTTGGCGCTAAATCAAGAATGGGGGCCGAATTCGGTCATGATCGGCACGTATGGCATGGTGGTGAACAGGTATCCCAGCAACTTTGATACCTCCACCGCGACCGATCGCTATCGCGACGTTGCCGTGGACGCGCAATACCAATACATCACCGATCCGCATACGTTCACCGCGCAAGCAACCTACATCAACGAAAAACAGTCGTACAACGCCAGCTACGCAGCAGTTCAAGCGACCGGCGCCGGTATCGGAGCGGGGCCGACACCGGACAATTCAACTGACACGCTGAAAACTTTCAAAGTCAAGGGGACGTACTACTTCGAACGCAAATATGGAGGCACCTTGGCGTATTTCTCGACCACCGGCACCGCGGACGCCGGTCTCTACGGTAGCGATGCCGACGGCAACGCCCGGACGCCTAGCAGCAACGGGTACATCATGGAGCTCGACTATTTGCCAATCCAAAATGTGCGGCTAATGCTCCAGTACACCACCTACAATAAATTCGATGGCGCGAAGACCAACTACGACGGTAACGGTCGTAATGCCCGGGACAACAACACGCTTTTCGCCAATGTGTGGGTGGCGTTTTGAGCGTCGTTGCGCATTCCGGCTGGCGCGGTGACCGACACTGGGCCAGGATCATACGAAGTGAGGGACAGTTGATGAATCACGTGGGCAGAGCACTCGTTGCGCTCGCGCTGGCGAGTGCCGTCGCCGCAGTAAGCGCGCAAGGAAACCCGCAAGGTTCCGAGCGTCAAAAAGCGGGTGAGGAAAAGGCAGTCAACCTGTGTTCCACGTGTCACGGACCGCGCGGCATTAGCACGTCGTCGGAGTTTCCGATCCTCGCCGCGCAGAGCGCCGGCTATATCGAGGCGCAACTCGAGGCGTTCCGGGCCAAGACCCGCGAGGAAAAAATCGCCCACGACTTCATGTGGGGAATTGCTTACAACCTTGACGACGCGATGGTCAAGAGCGTCGCACTTTATTATTCAACGCAGCCGCCGGCGGCCGGGCGCCCGGGAGACCCCGCTCTGCTCTCCAGGGGCCGCGAATTGTTCGACAAGGGAATCCCCAGTCGCGGTATTCCGGCATGCGCCAGTTGTCACGGTGCAAACGCGGAAGGCATGGCCGACTTCCCACGCCTTGCGGGGCAGCATGCAAAATACGTCGTAAGTCAGCTCAATTACATTCAGTCGCTGGTGCGCAAGGCACCGGTGATGCACGGTATCGTCAAGGATCTTACGCCGGACGAAATACAGGCGCTCGCCTCCTATGTTCAGTCCAAGTAGACCGGATCATTCGCTGCGGACTGTGGTGAACGCTGCCTGCCCGCGACACTGACTTGGCGTCGTTTGTTGCGCAGTCGATCGTGCAATCAGCCACGTCGTGGCCAGGGCGCAAGCGCGCTTGCCCAAGCGTCCCGTTGGCGGCAGCACGCGGCCATACCGTCCATAGCACATCGCCGCCCAAAGCGGACGCTGGCGGTGTACCTTCTGCTGGGGGTTCCGTCCCGGGACAGGGTAACTGCAGGATAAACTATTGCGAACGGTCAGTCGGTAGTCCCCAGCATTCCGCCGCCGCATGCGGCAAGGGAGGTAACGCCCCTTGCAAGAGTCAGGACCGTTACGATGGCTTCTTGACCCAGGCCGTGCAATAGCCATTCGGGCTGATTTCAGTGTCGTTCGGGATGACCTTGCAGCCGCCGAGATCCTTTGCGGTCTTGCCTGCGACGAACTGCAAGCAGCCGCTGCACTCGTTGGCGCCGCTGGGTTTGTCCTGATATTTCAGCGCACTGCGCAGCGCGTCGTTCTTGGTCGCCCAAGCATTCGACGACAAGGCGGAAAACGGTGCTGCGACGGCCGCGGCCGAGGCAATCTTCAACCAAATTCTTCGTGATGACTGCATGGCTTACCTCCCTTGGCGGCGAACGGGTCAGGATGGCGCAGGCGTGTCGATCGCGCTCGGCACACTTACATTATCGCACGAGCCTCTGGATCGGGAGAGGTCTCGCGTTTGGTCGGTAGTCACCTTTGTTGCAGGTGATGTCGGCTTTCAGCGAGAGCCGACCATGCTGCAGCCATGCCGTGGTACTCTCGCCGGGCGCTTCGGCGGCAGCGAACACGCCTATGATGTACTTGCGCCTACGCGCCCTGAAACTCGTACTCGATTACTCAAGTCTTCGTACCTTGAGGTCTTAACCCGCAAATACAGGCCATCGCCATCGCCGAGCAGGCGATCGCGCCGGGATTCGTTCAGCTTAACGGTATCGCAGATTTTGGCAGTGAGCTTGGCCGTCGCGGCTGGTTGAGTGGGACTTTGGGTGGGATTTCTGTGGGTTGGGTGGGACCTTGTCGGATAGTAGGACTATACTGATATCGTCTAACCAGTTCAATTAAAAGAGATTTGTTGATGCTCTCGGATAGTTTGGGATAGTCGATGCGCTACTGGCTGATGAAGTCCGAGCCCGACGATGTTTCCATCGACGATCTCGCGGCGATGCCAAAGAAGACCATCGCCTGGTACGGCGTGCGCAACTATACGGCTCGCAACTACATGCGCGACCAGATGCAAGTCGGCGACCTCGCCTTCTTCTATCACTCGAGCTGCCCCGAGCCGGGGATTGCCGGCGTCGTGCGCGTCAGCAAGGCCGCCTACCCCGACGCGTCGCAGTTCGACCGGAAGAGCAAGTATTACGATGCCAAGGCGACGCCCGAGGTGCCGCGCTGGGTCAATGTCGAGGTCACGCTGGTAAAAAAGACGCGCCTGATCGGACTCGCCGAAATGCGCACCGAGAAGCAGCTCGCCACCATGATGACGCTCCAACGCGGCAATCGGCTGTCGATCACGCCGGTGACGCCTCAAGAGTGGAAAGCCGTCGAGCGATTGGCGCTGCGCGCGTGATCGACTGGTCGCTGCTGCCGCTCTACGCGACGCTGGGCGCGGTGGTCGGTTTCCTCGCCGGGCTGCTCGGCATCGGCGGCGGGTTCACCATTGTGCCGGTGCTGATGGAAGCCTTTACTTACGAGGGCTTCACCACGGCAAGTGTCTTGCCCCTGGCGATCGGCACCTCGTCGGCGACCATCGTGTTCACCGCGCTGTCATCGGCGCGTGCGCATCACCTGCGCGGCGCGATCGACTGGCACATCGTGCGCGCGCTGGCACCCGGCCTGGTGGTCGGATCGCTGATCGGGCCGCAAATCGCCAGCGTGCTGCCGATGCGCGTGCTGGCGTTTCTGGTCGGTGTCGTCATCTGGACCGCGGGATTTCGCATGTTCCTGAATCGGCCACCGCTGCCGTCGGGGAAGCTGCCGGGCAAAGGCGGGTTGTTCGCGGTTGGCACAGGCATCGGGCTGGTCGCGGGCATGGCTGGCACCGCCGGCGCATTCCTCGCCGTGCCGTTCATGGTTCGCTGCAACGTGACGGTGCACACCGCCGTCGCCACGTCGGCGGCGATCGGCTGGCCGGTCGCGGTCGCCGCGACAATCAGCTTCATCCTTGCCGGGCTGCGGCAGACGGGTCTTCCGCCGTACTCACTCGGCTATGTGTACCTGCCGGCGCTCGCCGGCGTCGCCGTTGCCAGTGTCATGCTCGCACCACTGGGCGCGCGAGTCGCGCATGCGTGGCCGGTGGCACGATTGCGCCGGGCGTTCTCGCTGCTGCTGGTCGTCCTCGGCGCCTATATGCTGTGGAAGGCGCTGCACGGTTGACGTGGCTCAACCTGCTGTGTAACGCTGCCGGAGCGCATTCTTCTCGACCTTGCCCATGGCGTTGCGCGGCAGGTCGTCGACGAAGTGCACGCGCTTGGGTACCTTGAAGCCGGCGATCTCGGACTTGAGCTGCGCGATGATGCTGGCTTCGGTGAGCCTGCTGTCCTTGGTCGCGACGATAACCGCGGTGACGCCTTCGCCGAAGTCCGCATCGGGTACGCCGATGACAGCCGACTCGACCACGCCAGGCAGCGCATCGATGCGTTCCTCGACTTCCTTGGGATAAACGTTGAGGCCGCCGGTGATGATCAGGTCCTTGGCGCGGCCGACGATGCGAATGTACCCGTCGGACATCGTCTCGCCCATGTCGCCGGTCTTGAAGAAACCGTCAGCGGTGAATTCTTCGGCGGTTTTTTCCGGCATGCGCCAGTAGCCCGAGAAGACGTTGGGGCCCTTGACCTGGATGCTGCCTACTTCGCCCGGCGCGCACGGTTCGCCGTTGGCGTGGACCACGCGCGCGCTGATTCCTGGCAATGGCAATCCGACACTGCCGCAGCGGCGCTCGCCGACCAGTGGATTCGAGGTATTCATGCCGGTCTCGGTCATCCCGTAGCGTTCGAGGATCGTGCGGCCGGTGCGCTGCGCGAATTCGTCGAAGGTCGCCGGCAGCAACGGCGCCGAACCGGACACGAACAGGCGAATGGTGCGGCAGGCGTCCGCTCCGAAGTCCGGCTCCGCCAAAAGTCGCGAGTAGAACGTCGGCACCCCCATCATTACCGTCGCCCCGGGTAGCGCGGCGACAACCGTGGGCGCGTCGAACTTGGCCAACCAGAGCAGTCGCGCGCCCGAGAGCAGCGCGCAGTGACACGCGACGAACAGGCCGTGCACGTGAAAAATGGGCAGCGCGTGGAGCAGCACGTCGTCGTGGGTAAAGCCCCAGCGCTCGACGAGCGTCAGCGCGTTGCTCGCCAGGTTGCGGTGGCTCAGCATCGCGCCTTTGGCGCGACCTGTGGTTCCCGAGGTGTACAGGATCGCCGCGAGATCGTCGGGGGCGCTCTGCGCCGCGTCGAACGTTTCCTCCAGGTCCTGCGCGGCATCGAGCAGGGTACCCTGGCCGGCGGCTAGCGTGAGAAACGCGGCCTGCGGATGCAGCTTTGCAAGCAGCGCCGAGGATTCGGGCCGGCCGACGATGATCGCCGGTTCCGCGTCGCCGAAGAAATAGCCGAGTTCACTCTTCTGGTACGCGGTATTGAGGGGCAGGTAGGCCAGCCCGGCACGCAGGCACGCCAGGTAGAGCGCGAGCGCCTCCCAGCATTTGTCGACCTGCACCGCGACGCGATCGCCGGGACGGGCACCCGCCGCGACGAGCGCGTGGGCGAAGCGCGCCGAGGTCGCGTCGAGTTCGCCGTAGGAGATTGCCTGCCGGTCGGGAAGCAGGATGCAAGGCGCTTCGGTGCGCTCGCCGAAGTGGCCGCGAAACAGTGCGTACAGGTTGGCGTTCATCGCGTGCAGCTCCGATCGACCACACCGGAAGATTCTAACGCGGCAGCGATGCCGTGCCCGTACGCTTTACGCCGCGCGGGTACGCACCCTGGCCAATCCCTTCGAGATCAGCGGCCAGACCAGCAGCACGATCGCCAGGGTAGTAATGCCGCCGACCAGCCAGTTGGAGAAGAATATCCCCGCCGAACCCTGCGAAATCAGCATCGACTGGCGGAAGGAATCTTCGGCCCGGTCCCCGAGCACCAGCGCCAGCACCAGTGGCGCGAGGGGATAGTCGAGCTTCTTGAATGCATAACCGACCACGCCGAAAAGCATCATGAACCAGATGTCGAGCATCGCATTGTGAACCGAGTACGCGCCGATGGCGCAGATGACGATGATGATCGGCGCGATGATCGAAAACGGCACGCGCAGGATCGCGGCGAAGAACGGCACGCAGGTCAGCACCACGATCAGGCCGGCGATGTTGCCAAGGTACATGCTGGCAATCAGGCCCCACACGAAATCCTTTTGTTCGACGAACAGCAACGGGCCGGGTTGCAGGCCCCAGATCAGCAGTCCGCCAAGCAGCACGGCCGCGGTGGGGGAGCCGGGAATGCCCAGCGCCAGCATCGGCAGCAGCGCCGATGTGCCGGCGGCGTGCGCGGCGGTTTCCGGTGCGATGACCCCCTCGAGCTCGCCCTTGCCGAAGTTTTTGCCATTGGGCGACATGCGCTTGGCCACGCCGTAACTCATGAACGACGCTGGCGTCGCGCCCCCGGGCGTGATGCCCATCCAGATGCCGATGAGCGCACTGCGCACCGAGGTCATCCAGTATTTCGGCAGCTTGGCCCAGGTTTCGAGCACGACTTTCATGTTGATCTTGGCGGATTTGCCGGTGAACGACAGGCCTTCCTCCATCGACAGCAGGATCTCGCCGATGCCGAACAGCCCGATCACCGCGATCAGGAAATCGAAGCCGCGCATCAGGTCGGTGAAGCCAAAGATCAGTCGCAGCTTGCCAGTGACATTGTCCATGCCTACCGCGGCCAGCGCGAAGCCGAGCATCATCGACGCCAGCGTCTTGAATGGCGAGCCTTTCCCCATGCCGATGAAGCTGCAGAAGGTCAGCAGGTAGACGGCAAAAAACTCGGGTGGACCGAACTTGAGCGCGAACGAGGCGACCAGCGGCGCGAGGAAGGTGATCATGATGACCGCCACCAGCGCGCCGAAAAAGGACGACGTGAACGACGCGGTCAGCGCCTCGCCGGCGCGACCCTGCTGTGCCAGCGGGTAGCCATCGAAGGTCGTCGCCACCGACCATGGCTCACCCGGGATGTTGAACAAAATCGACGTGATGGCACCGCCGAACAGCGCGCCCCAGTAGATGCACGAGAGCATGATGATCGCCGAGGTCGGCGGCATGGAGAAGGTCAGCGGCAACAGGATTGCCACGCCATTGGCGCCGCCCAGGCCGGGCAGCACGCCGATGATCACGCCGAGCACGATGCCGATCATCATCAGCAGGATGTTGTACGGCGAAAGCACGACCGCGAAGCCGTGGAACAGCGCGCTGAGTTCTACCACATTGCCTCCCGAAAAATCATGAAGGCCCTGACTCTGTGGGTCAGTAGCCGAGGAAACTCAATGGATCGAGCGTGCCCTTGAACAACGGCACCTTGAACCACACTTCGAACATCAGGAAGAGGCTCACGGTCACGCCGAGCGCGATCGCCGCACTCTTGACCCAGGAGTACTTGCCCAGCCACACCATGAAGAACGCGATGTAGATCGCCGAGGCGAGGTAGAGGCCGATGTACTGGACGCCCGCAACGTAGAGCAACGCCGGAAAGAGCACCGTGAGCACGAGTTTCAATTTTTCGCGAGTGACAAAGGCCTCGCCATCCCCGCCTTTTTCGAGCAGCGTCTCCACCAGCGTGCCGACGCTCGACAAGCACAGCAGCAGCCCGATGTAGAACGGGAAGTAGCCGGACTGCGGGCCATCGTCGCCCCAGCTCGAGCCGAGGCGGTGGCTGTCGTAGACGACGATCGCGCCCAGCACCATGATCATCAGCGCGACGACGATTTCCATGGTGCGCATCGAAACGGCCGGCTGCTCGTCGGCCCCGGACTGCTGGTGCTGATTCATCGGAGTGATCCCGTAAAGGTTCCGGAAGGCGCTGCTACTGGCGAAAAAAAGGCCACACGGTTTGGCGTGCAGCCTTGGTCCGGAGGATCAGGGCTTGGACAAAAACCCTGCTTCCTTCATCAGGTCGTAGTGGACCTTTTCTTCCTTCTCGACCCACTTCGCGTAATCGGCGCCGGTCATGAAGGTGTCCTTGAAGGCGCCCTCTTCCATGAATTTCTTCCAGTCCGGCGTTTCGCGGACCTTCTTGAACAGGTCGACGTAGAAATCGACCTGCTCCTTCGTTACGCCTGCCGGCATGAAGATTCCACGCAGCATCAGATACTCGATGGGCAGGCCCGCTTCCTTGCAGGTGGGAATGTCATGCCACGACATCGTGTCGGTTACCTTGGCGGTATACGGCATGCGCGTGCTGTCGAAAACGCACAACGGGCGCAGGCTGCCGGCGCGCCATTGTGCGACGGCTTCGATAGGGTTGTTGACGGTCGAATCGATGTGCTTGCCGACGAGCTGCACGGCCACGTCCCCACCACCCTTGAAGGGTATATAGATCATCTTGACGCCGGTCGCTTTTTCGATGGCGACGGTGATGATCTGGTCTTCCTGCTTGGAGCCCGTTCCGCCCATCTTGAACTTGCTGGCGCCTCCCGCCTTGATCGCGTCGGTGTAATCCTTGGCGGTCTTGTAGGGCGTCTCGGCGTTGACCCACAACACGAACTGGTCGAGCGCCAGCATGGCGACCGGCGTCAGATCCTTCCAGTTGAACGGGACGCCCGTGGCGAGCGGTGTCGTGAACAGGTTGGACAGCGTGATGATGAGTTTATACGGGTCGCCCTTGGCCTCCTTGAGCGCGAGAAAGCCTTCCGCGCCCGCGCCGCCGGATCTGTTGACGACGATCATCGGCTGCTTCATCAGGTTGTTCTTGGTGATGACACCCTGCACGAAGCGCGCCATCTGATCCGCGCCGCCACCGGTGCCCGCGGGCACCACGAACTCGACCGGCTTGGTCGGCTCCCAGCCCGCCGCGTGCAGCGGCAACGCTGTCGCGGCGATCACGCCCGCGACCAGCGCCAGGATGTTGTGTCGCGTCAGCGACGTTGCAGATTTGAACATTGCATCCTCCATAATGTCGTGAATGTTGCATTCCGTCGCCCGAGTGCCCGGGCTTAGTGCCGACGGCGCCTACATTACCACCTAAGTGCCACGTTCCGCATGGCGCCCGGCTGGCTCAGATCAGCCCTGCCCCGCGCGCCCACTGATACTTCGCACCGAGCACCGCGACCGGCATTTCGGTCGAGTACGGATACGCGGGGATGCCGTGATCGAACAGATACTCCGCCGCTTCCTCGACCTGCACGTCACCCGCAAGCGATGCGACAACAGGCTTGCTGATGCCTCTGGCCTTGAACTCGTCGACGACTTCGACGACCAGCTTCGCGAACACCATCGGCGGCGTGATGATCGTGTGCCAGTAGCCGAGGATCAGCGCATGGATGCGCGGGTCTTCCAGCCCGAGGCGGATCGTGTTCTGGTACGTCTTCGGCGGTTCGCCGCCGGTGATGTCGATCGGATTACCGGCCGCGCCGAAGGGCGGAATGAACTTGCGGAACGCCGCGTCGAGATCGGGCGGCATCGGCATCAGCGACAGCCCGTTGTCGACCACCGCGTCCGACAACAGCACACCGGAGCCGCCAGCGCCGGTGATGATGACCACGTTCTCGCCCTTGGGTGTCGGGAGAACCGGAATCGCTCGCGCGAACTCGAGCAGGTCGCGCAGACTGCGCGCGCGGATCACGCCCGATTGCTTGAACACGTCCTCGTAGATCTTGTCGTTGCCGGCCAGCGCGCCGGTGTGCGAACTGGCGGCGCGCGCCCCCATCGCGGTACGTCCCGCCTTGAGCACGACCACCGGTTTCTTTTTCGACACGCGCTTGGCCACTTCGGCGAAGGCGCGTCCGTCCTTCAGGTCCTCGCAGTGCTGGGCGATAATGTGGGTGTTGTCGTCCTGCTCGAAGAACGTCAGCAGGTCGTCCTCGTCGATGTCCGACTTGTTGCCCAGCCCCACGATCGCCGAGACGCCCATTTTCGCCGAGCGCGAGAAGCCGATGATCGCCA